>JBBQJN010000010.1:0-26802 GCA_038325945.1 Burkholderiales bacterium
TGGTCACCGTGCCGGTGTTGGCCATGCCTGCGGCGTTTGCCGGCGACAACATCGTCTGCCAGGGGGTGGCCAGGGCGGCCGCGCCAAAGGTGGCGGAGGAGATGCTGAGGAACCGTCGGCGGTTGAGGTGAGTCATGTCGCGCTTTCGTCGAACTGACCGGCCGCGTAACTTGTGCGGTGAACGCTGCTACAGGGGCTCTGGTCTTGATACACCGTACGGTATCAAAGCAGGCTCTGGAGCATTTGTGCTATGTCAAGCGGGCGTCCGACTCTGCCAACTTTGTGCCGTGTCGCAACGCAGGAGATCGGCCACGGCCGTGCGGCGTGCCGTGCCAGCCCGGGGCTCAGAAGCGTGAGCCTGCGGGGCGTTGCTCGGCTTGGGCAAACGCGGCATCGGCTTGCTGACGGGCCAGGCCCGCAGCTTGCGCTTGGCCTTGACGAGCCAGCGCCAGGGCCAGGCCTTGCAGCGACCAGCCATTGACTGGGTAATGCGCCAGGTCTTGCCGGTAGACCCGCTCGGCTTCGCTGGGCTGACCGGCGGCCAGCAGCGCCGCACCCAGCGCATGGCGGGTTGGCGCCAGCCAGAGATGGGGCTCGTCATAGGCCAGGCCATCTTCTGCGGCGGTGGCCTGGCGCAGCAGTTCAACCGCCTCGGACGGCGCGCCGCCGGCCAGTGCCAGGTCAGCGCGCAGCGTCAGTTGCGCGATGCGCAGCAGCGGCTCGGCCGGGTTGATGTTTTTCAGCTTGAAGCCGGCCAGCGAGGGGTCTTGCGCGAGCTGGGTGAGCTTGGCCAGTTCCGCGCGCGCCGCATCCGCTTGGCCGCTGCGCAGATAAGCCGTGCCGCGGGCGTAATGCCAGATGGCCAACGGGTAGGCGCCGGGTGCGTCGGGCGGCGGGGTGTCGTGCAGCAGCGCCGCCCACTGGCCGAAGCGCACCTGGGTGAAAAAGGGCAGCACCGCGAAGTGGGTGGCGATGGCGCTGCCTGGGTCGCGGCCCGACGGACCGCAGGCTGCGGGGCGTGCCGCTTCGGCGGCGTCCAGCGCCAGCCGGGCCTGGCCGGCCATCGCCGCCGCCGCCCACAGGAAGTGGTGGTTGTGAGCGACATAGCCGACGCGGTACGCGTCCTGCGCATCGACCTGCTGCAGATAGCGCAAGTCGGCGGCGATCGACTGCTGGTTGGCACGGATCGCGTCTTGGTAGCGGCCGCTGCGCAGGTCAATGTGCGAGGGCATGTGCAGCAGGTGGCCCGATCCTGGGTAGGCACCACGCAGCATGTCGGCGCTGGCGGCAGCGCGCGCGGGTTGCATCGAGGACTCCTGCAGGTGGATCCAGTAGTGGTGCGCGCCGGGGTGGCGGGGGTCGAGCCGCATTGCCCGCTGCAGCAGGGCTTCGATCTCACGCGTGGCGCCGATCGGGCTGCCGTCGCTAGCCCACCAGTCGTAGGGCTTCAGGTTCATCAAGGCCTCGGCGGCGAGCAGTGCGGTGTCGGCGCTGCGCGGGTACTGGCGCACCAGCGCGCGCAAACGGTCGGCATAGGCCGATTCGTCCAGTCGATCAACCGCGGGATGGCGCAGCGACAATGCCTTGATCAGCGCACGTCGCAGCGGTGATGCCTGTGCCGCATGGCGACGTGCTTCGCGCAGCGCCTGCTGCACGCGGGGCGCATCCTGTGGCGCCATGTCGGCATTGATGGTCGGCCCCAGCGCCCAGGCCAGCGCCCACCAGCAGCTGGCGCAGCGCGGGTCCAGCCGGGCTGCAGCTTTGAGCGAGCGCGCCGCTTCCTGCGGGTTGAAGCCATAGGCCAGCAGCAAGCCCTGGTCGAAGTAGCGCTGTACCAGCGGCTGGCGGCTTTCAATCGGCGTCGAGTGGCCGGCCAGGCCGTCGAGCAGCGGCGCCACGGCCGCTGACTGCGCCATGGCCGGGCCGGCCAGCGCGAGCAGCAGCAGCGCCAGCCAGCGCAGGCGGTGGCCGAACGGAACAGGGGCGGAAAGTGAGGAGCTGAAAGTGGCCATGATGGGATCGGCAGTGTAGGCAAGAGCATCGATCAAGCGCCGTCCGGCCCGCTGCAAGCTTGCGCTGGCTCGATCAGACCAAGCTTGCCCTGCCGCAGACATCAGGTACATCGGCCGGCCCACAATCTGCCCACACCGCCCTCGCCCAAACCACCCGCGCAGATTGAGCCCACTCACCATGGCCGCCGCAGCCGACCCCAGCGTTGTTTGGGATGCCATCGTCGTGGGTGCGGGCATCTCCGGCCTGGTCGTTGCGCATCGGCTGCAGCGGGCCGGCCTGACGGTGGCCGTGCTCGAAGTGGCAGATCGCGCGGGCGGTGTGATTGGCAGTGTGGCGCGCCATGGCCGGCTCTTTGAAACCGGGCCGAACAGCGCGCTCGACACCTCGCCGCTGATCGGCGAACTGGTGGACGAACTGGGCCTGGCTGAGCGCCTGCGCTGGGCTTCGACCATCGCCGACCGGCGCTATGTGCTGCGCAACGGCGTGCCGATGGCGCTGCCGACCTCGCCGACCGCCTTCTTCACCAGCCGCTTGTTTTCGGCTTCGGCCAAGCTGGCTCTGCTGCGCGAGCCCTTTGTGCCGCCGGCCGATCCGCACGCCGAGGAGTCGATTGCCGCCTTCGTGCGCCGCCGGCTCGGCAGCGAGTTTCTGGACTATGCGATCGACCCCTTTGTGTCGGGCGTGTACGCGGGCGATCCCGAGCGGATCTCGGTGCAGGCGGCTTTTCCCAAATTGCACGCGCTGGAGCAGCGCTGGGGCAGCCTGATCCGCGGCCAGGTCTTTGGCGCGGCCGAACGGCGGCGCCAACAAGGCATGGCCAAGAACAGCGCGCGCAGCTTCTCGTTTGATGGCGGCATGCAGGTGCTGACCGATGTGCTGGCGGCTGGCTTGCACGGCCTGCACTTGCAGACGCGGGTGAGCGCCTTCTCGCGGGATGCCGACGGCGGGTTCCTGGTGAATGCCGATGTCCAGGGCGAGCCTCGCAGCTGGCGCGCCCGCCAACTGGTGCTGGCGGTGCCGGCCGACGCGGCAGCGGCGTTGCTGCAGCCGCACGCGGCCGATGCGGCGGCGGCCTTGCGCGAGATCGATTACGCGCCGGTGGCCACGGTCGCGTCGGCCTATGCCCGCGCTGCCATTGGCCATGCACTGGACGGCTTTGGCGTGCTGGTGCCGCGGGTGGCGCAGCGGCGGCTGCTCGGCGTGCTGTTCTCCAGCAGCATGTTCGGCGGGCGGGCAGCCGCCGGTGAGGTACTGCTGACCAGCTTTGTCGGCGGCATGCGCCAGCCGCCGCTGGCGGCCCTGCCTGAGGACGAGCTGGCCGCGTTGGTGCATGGCGAGCACCAGGCGCTGCTGGGCGCGCGGCAGGCGCCGCTGTTGCAGCAGGTGACCCGCTGGCCGCGGGCCATCCCGCAGTACACGTTGGGCCATGGCCGCCGGCTGGCCCGGGTGCTGGCGGCTGAGCGCGGCCTGCCCGGTCTGCTCTTCTGCGCCAACTGGCTGGGCGGCGTGGCGGTGGGCGACTGCATCAAGAGCGGCCACGCGCTGGCCGATCGGGCGCTGCTGGCGCACCGTGCGGCGGCTTGAGTCTGGCAGCGACGCTGACGCCCCTGGGCGTTGCTACTCAGGGTTGGCCCGCAGCTCAACTTGCACCTCCGGGCAGCCAATGGCTACGGGACTTCCCGAGGTGCAGGCCAACACTTGCTTTGTATCAACTTAAGCGTTGATGGTCGTTGGCAGCATGCCGCTGTGCCAGCGGGCTTGCTTGGCGCAGACCCGTGATGACGAGGGAGCAAGACATGACACCCATTCGACTGATGCTGCTGTGCCTGGGGCTGCTGCTGGGCAGTGGCGCCGCCTGGGCCCAGACCCAGACCCAGACCACGGTCACGCCGGCGCTCAAGGCGACGGTTCAGGCCACCGTCAAGACCAGCGCCAAGCCGGCCTTCAACGCCGGCGATTGTTACGAGTGCCATGAGGCGGTGAAGGGCTTCCACGCCGGCAGCGCGCACAAGTCCGTGGGCTGCGACTCGTGCCACGGCGGGCTCGATACGCATCGGCCCAAGGGCAAGGGCCGGCCGACCACCAGCACCGACCCTGCGGCCTGTGCGGACTGCCATCAGAACCAGTTCCGCACCATGTACCAGATGAATCCGGACAAGACCGCGCACAAGGAGAAGGCGGCGGTCACTGCGGGTGCTTTCGACAAGCTGCTGGCGCCGCATGGCTTCACGCGTGAGCACAACGAGCCGCGCTCACATGCCTTTGCGCTGTATGACCAGGTGGTGGTCGACCGCGCCTTTGGCGGCCGCTTCGTCAACAAGGACGGCAAGGCCGGGCTGGCGCGCATGGGCGGCAACTTCAATGTCTGGGACGTGCTGGTTGACGAGTACCCAGGTGAGCCGCACAAGGCCTTCAAGCCCGGCACCGCAGCAGCGGCCAACCCGGTGTGCATGTCGTGTAAATCGGCCGACCACATCCTCGACTGGGCCTACATGGGTGACCCGGTGCAAGGCGCCAAATGGAGCCGGTTGTCCAAGGTGAATGAATTTGTCAAGGACACCAAGCACTCGCTGAACTGCATCTTCTGCCATGACCCGCATGGCGCCAAGCCGCGGGTCATCCGCGACGGCCTGATTCAGGCGCTGACCCGGCCCGAGCAAGACACGCTCTGGCACAAAGATCCCAGGGGGGCAAAGATCGAGGTCAAAGAGCTGGGTGAGCGCGGCTTCACGCGCAAGATTGCCATGCTCAGCCGCTACGACGTGAAGCTGCAATGCGCCCAGTGTCATGTCGAATACAACTGCAACCCGGGCAGCGATCCCACCACCGGCGCGGCCATCACCATGGCCGACCAGCGCACCAACCACTTTCCGCTCAAGTCGGTGGACGACATCGGCCAGCACTACAAGGATCTGAAGTTCGGTGACTTCAAGCACGCCATCACCGGCGCCATGCTGTGGAAGGGCCAGCACGCTGACGCCGAGACCTACTACAACAGCAAGCACCAGCAGGCCGGTGTCGAGTGCAGCAGCTGCCACATGCCCAAGGTCAAGGATGCCAAGACCGGCAAGGTCTTCACCTCGCACTGGCAGACCTCGCCGCGCCACTACATCAAGGACACCTGCCTGACCTGCCACAAGAGCTGGAATGAGCAGCAGGCGCTGTACACCATCGACTCGCTGAAGAACAAGTGGGTGGGCAAGATGCGCAAGGCCGAGTACTGGCTGACGCGGCTGATCGACAAGTTTGAGGCGGCGCAGAACATGGGCGTGGACGCTGCCGTGCTGGCCGAGGCGCGGGCCAAGCACGCCGAGGCGCATGTGCACTGGGAATGGTGGTCGGCCACCAACGGTGCGCACTTTCACAACCCGCAGCAGTTTGAGGCCTCGATCAACAAGGGCATGGGCATCTCGCAAGCCGGCATCAAGCTGCTGGATGAGGCGATGGCCAAGCGCCGCACCGCACTGCCGGCGGGCGCGGCCAGTGGGCCAACCACCAGCGCCGCGCCGCCCGCATGGAAGCCGGTGGCCCAGTTGGCAACGAAGTGACGCGCCGCTGTTGATCGGCATGACGGCGCTGCCCAGAGTGATGAGCCGTTGGCCGGCAAACTGCGGCACAAGCCGCGGCACAAACCACGGCACAAGCCACGGCACAAGCCACAGCACAAACCACGGCACAGGCACAGGCGCCGGCGAACCCTGGCGCATGGGCGGGTGGCGGGTGCGGGCAGTGCTGGCCATTGCCTTGGGCGCCGTCGCGCTGGTGTACTGGCGCTGGCCGTTTCAGGCGGCTGCTCAGCCTGCGCCGACAGCCCTGGTGTCGACACCTGAGCCGGACGTGCACGACCGCAGCCGGCCGCGCAACGATGCCGAGTTGATGGCGGGTCTGGCGCAACACCTGCAGCGCCAGCCCGGCGATCCGCGGGCCTTGATCTTCAAGGCGCGCATCGATGTGCAGGCTGATCGCTTCGCGCAGGCGGCGGCCGCATATGAGCGCGCACTGCAAGGCCGATCCAGGGCGATTCTGGATGCCAGCATCTGGGTTGAGTACGCCGAGGCGGTGGCACTTCAGCAGGGCGGTCAGTTGGCGGGCCAGCCGCGTACCCTGCTTGACCGCGCCTTGGCGATCAATGCCCAGCACCCCCAGGCGCTGGACCTGGCTGGCAGCGCGGCCTGGGAGGCGGGTGATTTCAGCCAGGCCGCCGCCTTCTGGCAGCGGCTCTTGCCTCAGTTGCCTGCGGACAATCCGCGCCACCAGGCGCTCGCCACGGCGATTGAGCGGGCCGAGCAGCGCGCCCGCCTGGCACTGCCGCGTACGCCTTGACGCAGCTTCGCCTGACCTTTGCGTCGAGCTGCGCCCCAGCGGGCTCAAGCCGTCGTGTCGCGGCTGCAGCGCTCCACCAGGTAGAGGATGGACTGGTAGGGCAGACCGGCCATCTCCGACAGGCCGATCTCGCAGGTGCGGCTGCTCGAATAGCCCTGCTCGCAGCCGGCGGGCAGCGCGGCCTTGAGGTGGCGCAGCGCATGCGCGTTGAGTTCGGGCCGCATGAAGCCGCGGTCGCCGGCAAAGCCGCAGCACTGCACCGCATCCACCGCCACCACCTGGGCACTGCAGCGCGCGGCGATGGCCATCAGTTTGTCGGTGCTGCCCATCTTGCGCACGCTGCACACCGGGTGGATGGCCACCGGCTCGGCCTGCGGCTTCAGGCTCAGGCGCGGCAGCAGCGTGTCGTGCACAAACTCGATGCTGTCGTGCACCGGTAGCCGGTCCGCCAGCAAGCGCTTCATGCGGTAGGCGCAGGGGCTGGTGTCGAAGACGATGGGCCAGTGGCCGCTGCCGTCGGGCTTGCGGCTGGCTTCGGCCAGCGCCGCTTCAAGCTCGGTAGATTTGAGGTCGGCGGCGGCCACCAGGCCCTTGCTCTCAAACGGCTGGCCGCAGCACAGGCCGTCCAGCTGTTGGGGGTAGATAACGTCGAAGCCGGCGCGGCGGAACAGCCGCTCGGCCACCGTGGGCAGCATCTGCACACCCTCGTGGCCACGCTGCGGCCCCATGTTGCGCGCCGCGCAGCTGGGAAAGTAGACCAGCCGCTGATCCGCCGTGGCCGCTTGCCGGCGCGGCACAAAATACACCGGCCGCGCCAGCGCCGGCGACCACTTCGGCAAGCGCCCGCCGCTGATCCGGCGCAGGCCGTCGAGTGCGCTTTTCATCGGCCCGGTGCCCACCAGGCCGTGCAGCAGGTCGGCGGCGCCCAGGCCCAGCCGCACGCCAGCGGTCAGCCCGGCGTAGTGTGTGGCCGCCGTGTGCGCCAGCTTGTGCGCTATCGGACCCGCTTGGCGGCCGCGCAGCGCCTTGATCAGCAGACCGGTTTCGATGCCCACCGGGCAGGCGGTGGCGCACAGGCCGCAGGCGGCGCAGGTATCGAGGCCCTGGTAGTCGTAGAGGCGCTTGAGTTCGATGGCGCGCTGCGGCTCGTTGCCCAAGGCGTCGAGCCGGCTGATTTCACGCCAGCCCACGATGCGCTGGCGCGGTGAGAGCGTGAGGCCACGCGACGGGCATTTAGGTTCGCAGAAGCCGCACTCGATGCACTTGTCGACCAGTGGATCTGCGGCGGGCAGCGGTTTCAGGTTCTTCAGGTGCGACTGCGGGTCGGCATTGAGGATCACGCCGGGGTTGAGCAAGCCCTGCGGGTCGAGCAAGGCCTTGATGCGCTGCATCAGCGCAAAGGCCGGCGCGCCCCATTCACGCTCGACAAACGGCGCCATGTTGCGGCCGGTGCCATGCTCGGCCTTCAACGAGCCGTCGTACTTGCCGACCACCATGTTGCACACCGCATCCATCAAACGGCTGTAGCGCTGCACTTCGGCGGCGTCGCCAAAGTCCTGGGTGAAGACAAAGTGCAGGTTGCCCTCGAGCGCATGGCCGTAGACGATGGCCTCGGGGTAGCCGTGCTCGATCAGCATGCGCTGCAGGTCCAGCGTGGCCTCGGCCAGCCGTTCCACCGGAAAGGCCACGTCCTCGATGATCACCGTGGTGCCGGTGGGCCGCACCGCGCCCACCGCCGGAAAGATGCCCTTGCGCACGTTCCACAACGCGGCCGATGCGGCGGCGTCGGTGGTGAAGTGCAGCGGCGCCGCCAGCGCCATGCCGCCCAGGGCCTGGGTAATGGCCTCGATCTTGACCAGCAGCGCGGTGGCGGTGGCGGCGCGGGTCTCGACGAGCAGCGCCGCGCCGTCGGCCGGCAGGTTGGCCAGCGCCGCCGGCATGCCCGGCTTGGCCTGCACCGCGCGCAGCGAGGCGCGGTCGAGCAGTTCCACCGCCACCACCGGCGTGGGCTTGAGCCGGGTCACCGCTGTGCAGGCGGTTTCCAGATGGTCAAACAGGATCAGCGCGCTGGCCTTGTGCGCATGCTCCTCGACGGTGAAGTAGCTGATCTCGCTGATGAAGCCCAGCGTGCCCTCCGAGCCGATCATCAAGTGCGCCAGCATGTCCAGCGGGTCTTCGTGGTCGAGCAGCGCGTTCAAGCCGTAGCCGGTGGTGTTTTTCAGCCGGTACTTGTGGCGGATGCGTGCAGCCAGCGCCTCGTCGGTGCGGGTGCTGCGGCCCAGTTCGGCCAGGGCTTGCATGAGCTCGGGGCGCTGGGTGGCAAAGGCCGCGCGGCTGGCCGCATCCAAGGTGTCGAGCACCAGGCCGTCGGCCAGCACGATGCGCATGCCGGCCAGGGTGTTGTAGCTGTTCTGCGCCGTACCACAGCACATGCCGCTGGCGTTGTTGGCGGCGATGCCGCCGATCATCGCGGCGTCGATCGATGCCGGGTCAGGGCCGATCTTGCGGCCCAGCGGCGCCAGCGCGCGGTTGGCTGCGGCGCCGATCACGCCAGGCTGCAGCGCGATGGTGGCGGCGTCGGCGCTGATAGCCAGGCCCTGCCAGCCGTCGCCCAGCAGCACCAGCACCGAGTCGCTCAGCGCCTGGCCCGACAGGCTGGTGCCAGCGGCGCGAAAGGTCAGCGGCGTGCCCAGCGCGGCGCAGTGTTGCAGCACCTGCTGCACCTCGCGCTCACTTTCCACCACCACCACCAGCTTGGGCAGCAGCCGGTAGAAGCTGGCATCCGAGCCCCAGGCCAGCAGGCGCAGCGGATCGCTGATCAGCCGCTCGGCCGAGATCACGCCGCGCAGCCGGCGGTAAAGGTCGTCGTAGGGCGCTTCGAGCATCCGATTGCCTCTCAGCCTCTCAGCCTGGCCGCGAGAAATTGACACTCAAGGCAGGGCCACGCCCATCAGCGGATCGCTGACCTTGAACACGTACATCGCCAGCATCGTCAGCGCGCCGGTCAGTGCAACGTAGTAGAGCGTTGGGATCACCGTGCGCCGCAGTGTCAGGCCCTCACGGCCCAGCAGCCCCACCGTCGCCGATGCCGCCACCACGTTGTGGATGGCGATCATGTTGCCGGCGGCCGCGCCGATCGACTGCGACGCCACCATGGTCGCGCCGCTGACGCCCAGCGCCTGCGCCACGCTGTACTGGTACTGGCTGAGCATCAGGTTGGAGACGGTGTTGGAGCCAGCCAAGAAGGCGCCCAGCGCGCCCACTGTGGGCGCGAAGAACGGGTAGACATCGCCCACCGAGGCGGCCACCCAGCGTGCCATCAGGATCGGCATGCTGGCCAGATCGTTGGTATTGACGCCCGACTGGATCATGATGCGCACCATCGGCACGGTGAACACCAGCACAAAGCCGGCGCCCAGCAGCGTGCCGCTGGATTCCTTGATGGCGTGGCCAAAGTCAGCCAGCTTCATGCGGTGCATCAGCACCGTGACCAGGCATACCGCCACCAGGATGCCGCCGGGCAGGTACAGCGGCTGGAAGTTGCCGCTGATGCCGGTTTCACCCAGGATGTTCTTGGCGCCGATGCTCACCGACTGCAGCCACTGCTTGAACGGCGCCACGGTGCGGCTGATGACCAGCACTGCCGCCAGCAGGATGTAGGGCAGCCAGGCCAGCAGCGGCGGGATGCTGCGGCTGCCGATGGCGTCAAGCTTCATCTCCAGTGTGCCCATCCACTCGGCCGGCCATTCGCTGGCGGGCGCAAAGTCCCAACTCTTCTTGGGCACCAGGAAGCCGGCGCGGGCAGCGAACGACACCACGCCCAGCCCGAACAGCGCGCCCAGCAGCGACGGGAATTCGGGCCCCAGGAAGACGCCGGCCAGCGCATAGGGCACGGTGAAGGCCAGCGCGGCGAACAGCGCAAAGGGCGCGATCGCCAGACCCTCGGTCCACGAGCGCTTGCTACCGAAGTAACGCGTCATGAACATCACCAGCAGCAGCGGGATCAGCGTGCCGCAGATGGCGTGGCCGATGGCCACCTGCGAGACCACCAGGTCGAAGAAGTCAGGCCAGCCCTGGCCCTGGGCCTGCAAAGCGGTGGTCATGGCATCGCGCTGCAGGCCACCTTGCACGCCCACCAGCATCGGCGTGCCCACGGCGCCGAAAGACACCGGCGTCGACTGGATCATCATGCCGAACATCACCGCGGCCAGCGCCGGGAAACCTACCGCCACCATCAGTGGCGCGGCCACCGCGGCCGGCGTGCCGAAGCCCGACGCGCCCTCGATGAAAGAGCCAAACAGCCAGGCGATCAGGATCACCTGCACGCGCCGGTCGGCGCTGATGCGGGCAAAACCGCTGCGGATGCTGGCGATGCCACCCGAGTGCTTGAGCGTGTTCAGCAGCAGCAGCGCGCCGAAGATGATCCACAGCACCTGTACCGTGATGATCAGGCCCTCCAGCGTGGCCGCCGCCACCCGGTTGAAGCTGACGCCCCAGGCCAACAGCGCGATCGCCGCGGTAACGACATAGACCAGCGGCATCGCTCGCTTGGCCGGCCAACCCAGGCCGACCAGCAGGATGCCCGACAAGCCGATGGGAGTGAAGGCCAGCAAGGCCTGCATGCCGAGTGTCATGGTGGGTCTCCGTTGATCAGCTGGAATTCAGTTGGAAATCAGTTGGAAAGAAGCAGGATGTGCAAGCGTCGCGGCCCATGCGCGCCGAGCTGGATGGTTTGCTCGATGTCGGCGGTGCGCGACGGGCCGGAGATGATGTTGAAGCTGCGCGGCATCGCCAGGCCACTGGCACGCCAGCGCGCCCACAGGTCCTCGAAGTGCGGCAGCACTTGCTCGGTGCGCACCAGCACGATGTGGTTGTCGGGCACAAAGTTCAGCGTGCTGGGCGTGTCGGGGCCCGACAGCGTGGCGATGCCGCCGGACTCGGCCACCGCAGCGAAGCAGGGCGTCAGGCTGGTCATGTCCTCACGCCGGGCAGCGCCGGCCAAGACCTCGATGCCGGGCGGCCAGGTGATGCCGGACTGCGCAACAGCAGTTGCGCCTTGAGCCGCGCCCATCAATGCGCCGGCCACCCGCAGCCGAGGCGGCGCGCCTGCGGCCTGCATGAAGCGCTGCACCGCCGGGCCGACCTCGTCCAGCGAGGCCAGCCGCTCAACGGTGGCTGATTTCTCGATCATCTTGGCGACGAAGCGCTCGACCAAATTGCCCTCAAAGGCCGGCCTCGGGCCGCTGCCCGCCAAAGCCGGCGGCGTGGCGCTTTGGCTGCCACTGCGGCCCAGTGACAGGCGGATAGCCGCCAGCACCTGATCGCGGCCATCTTGGCGTGCGGCACTCATGGCGGGCTCTTTGTGACAGTGTGTTGACCCGAGGCGCGCGCGGCCAGTTGCTGTGCCTGCCAGGCCTGCTGGAAGGTGCCGCCCTGCGGTGCGGGCAGGTCGCGTGTGCCGGTCCAGCCGCCGGCCAGCGGCAGCCGGCGCAGCGCGCCGCGGCGCCGGCCCAGCCGGTGCAGCAGCGGGATACCGATGCGCATCAGCGCGTGGTACAGGGCCGGGCGTTGCGCCACCCAGGCCCAGGCCTGCAGCGCCAGCCGCGTGGTGCCGGGCGTCAGCCCGGTGTCGAACTGCTGGCGCCGGATCTCGCGCAGCAGCCCCGGCAGCGGGATCTTGACCGGGCACACGGTCTGGCAGCGGCCGTTCAAGGTGCAGGCGTTGGGCAGGTCGTAGGCCTTGTCGATGCCCTGGATCAACGGCGTCAGCACCGAGCCCATCGGACCGGGATAAACCCAGCCATAGGCATGGCCGCCGATCGAGGTATAGACGGGGCAGTGGTTCAGGCAGGCGCCGCAGCGGATGCAGCGCAGCATCTCGCGAAATGGCCCGCCCAGCATCTTCGAGCGGCCGTTGTCGACCAGCACCACGTGGTACTCCTGCGGGCCGTCCAGATCGTCCGGTCGGCGCGGGCCTGTGCTCAGCGTGGTGTAGGTCTCGGTCTCCTGGCCGGTGGCGCTGCGCGCCAGCAGGCGCAGGAAGACGGTGGCGTCGTCCAGCGTGGGCACCACGCGCTCAATGCCGGTGGTGACGATGTGCACGCGGGCCAGCGTCTGCGTCAGGTCGCCGTTGCCCTCGTTGGTGACGATGATGCCCGAGCCGGTCTCGGCGACCAGGAAGTTGCCGCCGGTGATGCCGATGTCGGCCTTGAAGTAGTGCTCGCGCAGCACTTGGCGCGCCTCGTTGACCATCTCGCCCACCTCGGTGAGATGGCGGGTGTAGCCCAGCGGACGGTGGTGCTCATCAAACAGGTCGGCCACCTGCTCGCGGGTCTTGTGCACCGCCGGCACGATGATGTGGCTGGGCGGCTCGTGCGCCAGCTGGATGATGTACTCGCCGAGATCGGTCTCGACCACGCGGTAGCCCGCCGCCTCCAGCGCGGGGTTCAGCGCGATCTCCTCGCTGACCATCGACTTGCCCTTGGTGATGGTCTTGGCATTCACGCGGCGGCAGATGCCGAGGATGATCTCGCGCGCCTGCTCGGCATCGGCGGCCCAGTGCACCTGGCCACCTTGGCGCACCACCTCGGTCTCGTAGCGCTCCAGGTAGCCGTCCAGGTTGGCCAGCACATGCGCCTTGATCTCGCGTGCCCGCTCACGCAGCGCCTCAAACTCGGGCAGTGCGGCCACCTGGGCGGCGCGCTTGTGCGCGAAGCCGCCACTGGCATGGTCGAGCGCGGCCCGCAGCCGCTCGTCATGCAGAGCGATGCGCACCCGCTGGCCGAAGCCGGGCTGGGCTGGCGATGCAGTGGCGCTCATCGTGGCCCCCGTGCCGGGCTGGCCGGCTGCGGCTCGCCGATCGCTGGCTGAGCGGCCATGCCGGCCAGTACTTCGGCGGTGTGCATCACGCGCAGCGGCAGGCCCTGGCGCTGGATGCGGCCGGCCAGGTGCAGCAGGCAGCCGAGATCGCCACCCAGCAGCAAGTCAGCGCCACTGGCCTGGGCCTGGGCGATCTTGTCGTCGGCCATCTTGGTCGAGATCTCGGGGTACTTGATGCAAAAACTGCCGCCGAAGCCGCAGCAGACCTCGGTGTCGGCCATCTCCTGCAACTGCAAGCCGGCCACGCCGGCCAGCAATTGCCTGGGCTGACGTTGGATGCCCAGCTCACGCAGGCCGGCACAGCTGTCGTGGTAAGTGGCGCGGGCGTCCAGGTGCAGGGTGGGCGGTTGGACATGGCGCACATCGGCCAGGTAGCTCAGCAGCTCATGGCTGCGGCGCGACAGGTCTTCGGCGCGGGCGCGCCAAGCCGGATCGTCGTCGAACAACGCGGGGTAGTCATAGCGCAGCGTGGCCATGCACGAGCCCGAAGGCCCGACCACCGCGTCAAAGCCTTCAAAAGCCTCGATCACGCCGCGCGCCAGCGCCCGCGCATCGTCGCGGTCGCCGCTGTTGAGCGCCGGCTGGCCGCAGCAGGTTTGGGCGGCAGGCACGCTGACATCGCAACCGGCGTCTTGCAGCAGTTTGACCGCCGCCCAGGCCACGCTGGGGCGCATCAGGTCAACCAGGCAGGTGACAAACAAGGCCACTCGGGTATCGGCAGGGGCTGGCAAGCGGCTCTCCTTTTGGTCTTGACGCCTTGGTGCCTTGGTGCCTGCGGGCGCTGCAGGAACCATGTTTGACGCAGGGTAGGTGCGCGACCTCGGCTCAATTTGATGCAGATCATGTTTGGGCGCGGATGGGCGCCGGCCGACGCAGTTTCGGGCGCTGGCTTGAGCAATGGCAAGACGCGGAGACCTAGGGTTATTACCATGAGATCAAGCTTGAACCACAAGCACCGGTTTCGCCACTACCGAGAGCCCTCACCATGGATTTTCGTGTTGCCAGTACCCCGCACGCGACTGCCTTTGTGCCTGCCAATCCGGCTGCAAACGCGTACGACAAGGTGCATGCCAATGTCGCTGCCTGCTCGCGCTGCCATGTGCGTGAGATGTGCCTGCCGCCGGGCCTCAGTGCCAGCGAGTTTCGGCAGATTGACCAGCGCCTGGTGTCCTCGCGCCGCAAGTTGGCGCGCGGCGAGAAGCTGTTTCAGATCGGTGATCGCTTTGATGCGGTCTACGCGGTGTGGACCGGCTTCTTCAAGACTGCGGTGTCGTCCAAGGACGGCCGTGAGCAAGTCACCGGCTTTCAGATGGTGGGCGAGTTGATGGGACTGGACGGCATCGGCAGCCGGCGCCACGAGGTCGACGCGGTGGCGTTGGAGGACTCGCAGGTCTGCGCCATCCCCTATGCCAACTTCGAGGTCTTGTCGAAAGAGATCCCTGCGCTGCAGCATCAGTTTCACCGTGTCATGAGCCGCGAGATCGTGCGCAACCAGGGTGTGATGCTGCTGCTGGGCAGCATGCATGCCGAGGAGCGGTTGGCGGCCTTTGTGCTGAACCTCACCCGGCAATTGCAGGCCCGCGGCTTTTCGGCCACCGCGATCGTGCTGCGCATGAGCCGCGAAGAGATCGGCAGCTACCTGGGCCTCAAGCTCGAAACGGTGAGCCGCACCTTCTCGAAGTTTCAGGCCAATGGCCTGCTGCATGTGCGGCACCGGCAGATCCAGGTTACCGACCCGCAAGGTCTGCAGCATCTGCTGGACGGCGAGACGGTCTAACCCAGCACTGTTGCCCAGGCTGCTTATGATGCTGCATGGCGGCAAACCCATCCAGCGCGGCAGGCTCCGGTCTGCTGCACGCAACCCAGGCCTGGCTGGCCGGCTGGTGGCAGGTTGTGCACCTGGGTGCGCTGATGCTGGTGCTGGCGTTGTCGGCGGCCAGCCACTGCGGTTCGCGCTGGCCGGCAATGGCCACTCAGCTGGTGAGGGTCTGCCTGCCGATGCTGCCCGGATTCACCGTCGTCACCGCCTTGATCAGCCTGGTGATCATCCGCATCGTCACCGTCACCGCACTGAGTTACGGCCTCAGCCAGTACGCCTTGGAGATGCTGGTACGGGTGCTGGTGCTGGAGCTGATTCCGCTGGCCGCGGCCTTGTACGCCTCCTTGCGCGCCACGCTGCCAATGGCTGGCGAACTGGCCGCACTGCGCCAACAAGGTGGCTTTGAGGCCTTGCTCAGCCAGGGCCGGCAGCCGCTGATCGATCTGGTGCTGCCCAGGGTGCTGGCCGGCATGCTGACGGTGATGCTGCTGGCCGCGCTGAGCGGCGTGCTGACGCTGCTGCTGGCCTATCTCTCGGTGCATGGCTTCACGCTGGGTGGCTTTGAGGGCTTCAGCCGCACCGTGGGCCGCGTTTTCAGCCCGGTCGTCTCGCTGATCTTCAGCCTCAAGGTGGTCTTGCTGGGTGCTGCGGTGACGCTGATTCCGCTGTCGGCCGCCATGCACACAGGGCTCAAGCGCGGCGCCTGGGCCAGCGCCGAGTTGCAAAGCATGCTGCGCATGGTCATCGTGATGCTGGGCATCGAGATTGCATCGCTGGTGGGCAACTACTATTGAGGCCCCAGGTCACCCCGCCGCCATGACCGACAGCCGCCCAGCGGCCGCCGCCCCCAGCGCGGCCGCCGAGCCCGAAATGACGCAAGTGCCGCAAGTGCCGCAAGTGCCTCATCTGCAGGCCAAGGCCGCAGCGCTGCTGCTGTTGCTGGCCGCGCTGCTGCTGGCGGCGATCGGCTACCTGTTGTATGCACGCGGCGCCTTTGAGCCGACTCAGCGCCTGGTGCTGGTGGCCGACAACTCCGAAGGTGTGCTGGTCGGCATGGACCTGACATTCGCCGGCTTTGCCATCGGCCGTGTGCGCCGCATCGAACTGGGCGATGACGGCAATGCCCGCATCTTGATCGACGTGCCGCGCAAGGACGCGCGCTGGCTGCGCACCAGCAGCGTCTTCACCCTGGTGCGCGGCTTTGTCGGCAACACCAACCTGCGCGCCTACAGCGGCATCCTCGCCGACCCGCCCTTGCCCGACAACGCCGAGCGACGGGTGCTGGCCGGCGACGCCGGCGCCGAGATCCCCAAGATGGTGGCCGCCGTGCGTGAGCTGGTGCAGAACATCACCTTGCTGGCCGCGCCCGACGCTGCGCTGGCCGGCAGCCTGGCCAACCTGAAGACCACCACCGACCGCTTGAACGGGCCTGGCGGCGCGCTGGGCCTGCTGCTGGGCAAGCCGGATGACGCGGCCAAGCTGATGCAGATACTGGAACGTACGAACGCGTTGCTGGCCCGCGTCGATACCCTGACCGGCCATGTCGACAGCCTGGTGCTCAAGGCCGATGCGCAGGTCTTTGGCAACCAGGGGCTGGTGCCGCAGGCGCACACCGCCTTCGGGCAGCTGGCGCCCTTGCTGACCGATGCGCGGGCCACGCTGGGCCGCGTCGATGCCTTGCTGGCCGAGGCCCAGGGCGTGGCTGCCAATGTCCGCAGCGCCACCACCGACCTCGGGCCCTTGCGCGTCGAGGTCGAGGCCAGCATCCGCAAGTTGCAGAGGCTGGTTGACCAGATCAACCGCCAGTGGCCGTTTGCCCGCGACAGCGAGCTGAAGTTGCCATGATCCGACGGCCTTGGCAACACACGGTGCTGGCGCAGCTACTGCTGCCGCTGCTGCTGGTGGCCTGCGCCAGCCAACCGCCGCCGCCCGATTGGAAGGCTGAGGCCAGCGCTGCGCTGGAGATGGCGAGCAGCGCTTACCTGCGTGGCGATGGCCGTGCCGCGCAACTCGACCTGGACCGCGCCCGTGCAGCGCTGTCAAGCACCGGCCGCGCCGAGCTGTTGGCCCATGCCGAGCTGATGCACTGCGCGCTGCAAGTGGCCAGTCTGGCGCTGACGCCCTGCAGCGGTTTTGAGCGGCTGCGGCCCGATGTGCCGGCCGGCCAGCAGGCTTACGCTGACTACCTGGCCGGCCGGCTGGGCGCTGAGCGCGCCGGCCTGTTGCCGGCCGCGCAGCAGGCAGCGGCACGGGCTGGCGACGCCGACACCGCGCTGGCTGCGGTGCGCCAGATCGACGACCCACTGTCACGCCTGGTGGCCGCCGGCGTGCTGCTGCAAACCGGTCGTGCCAACCCGGCGTTGATCACGCTGGCGGTGGCTACCGCATCGGCCCAGGGCTGGCGCCGCCCGCTACTGGCCTGGCTCGGGCTGCAGTTGCAGCGTGCCGAGGCGGCGGGCGATGACGCTGCGGCGGCGCAGCTGCGGCGGCGCATCGGCTGGATCGTCGAGCCCGCGGGCCGATAGCCGATAGCCGATAGCCGATAGCCGATAGCCGGCGCACTGACGGCAGCCCCGCACCTTCGCTCAGGCCGGGCCGCGCCGGCGGTTGGGGCAGGTGGCACAAGACAGCTTCTGGCCATCGGGCCCCAGCACCGCCGAACCGCCGCAAGAGCCGCGCAGGCAGGGCCGCTTGAAGATCACGCCAATGGCCATCGCCGCCACCGTGCCGCCGATGCCGATCAGTACCAGCACAAAGATCAGGGCCAGAGTTTGCCAGTCCATGATGATCTGCCTGGCGTGGATCAGGCGGCAGCGCTGGCGCTCAGCGCGTCAAAGGCCGGGCTGCTGCGCTCGACCAGCCGGCCGTCGGCGTGGCGCAGTACAAAGTGGGCCGCCAGCCCTTGCTGCGCGGCGATCTGCGGACCACGCTGCGGCCCCAGCACAAACAAGGCGGTTGACCAGGCATCGGCTTGCATACAGTTGTCGGCCACCACGCTGACTGAGGCCAGCGCATGCTTCACCGGCGCGGCGCTGACGGGGTCAATCTCGTGCGAGTAACGGCGCCCGCCCTGCATGAAGAAGTTGCGGTAGTCGCCCGAGGTGGCCAGCGCACGACCCGACAGCGGCACGATGCGCAGTGCCTGCTGCGGTAGCACGTCGGGGCGCTCGATGGCCAGCCGCCAAGGTTGGCCCTGGCCGTTGCGGCCCAGCGTGCGGATCTCGCCGCCCACTTCGACCAGGTAGTCAACTATGCCCAGCCGCTCCAGTGCCAGCGCCGCAAGATCCACGCCGTAGCCCTTGGCGATGCCCGACAGATTGGCCAGCACCGGTGACAGCCGGGTCACCGTGCCGGCTTGGGCATCGAGCGCCAGCGCGGGCTCGCCAGTGCGCCGTTGCAAGGCAAGCAAGGTACCGCTGTCGGGCAGGCGATCAGCCGCCTGGCCGGGCCGCCGGCTGACGCCAAAGCCCCAGGCCTCGACCGCCGCGCCCAGCGCCACGTCGAAGGCGCCGCCCGACGCCAGGTGCACCGCTTGGGCCGCGTTGAAGACCTGTAGCGTCGCCGCCGACACCGCCAGCGGCCGGCCGACCGCATGGTGATTCAGCCGCGACAGCTCGGAGCTTGGCTCGTAGTGCGACATCAGCGCCACCACCTCGGACAGCGCCTGCGCAACCGCAGCTTGTGCCGCCGCCAGGCCGCTGGCACCGAGGCCGGGCGTGGCGATCTTCACGCCGTAGCTCGAGCCCATGGTCAGGCCGCCGAAACTCAACACGCCCCGGTTGGCGGATGGCTCCAGGCTGCTGCGGGGGCTGCAGCCGCTGCCCAGCCAGACGCTGATGCCCAGGCCCGCGCCCAACGCGGCGCGGCGGGTGAGGTGGGTGGGGGTGTGGGTGTGCGGGTGCGGGTGCGGGTGCGGGTGCGGGTAGGTGCTTGGGCTCATGGCTTGACTCCTGGATCAGTGGGCGGCGCGCCGGACGCCGCGTTGCCGGCTTCAGCCGCGCGCACCGCAGCCTCAAAACGCCCTTGGCCGTGGCGCAGGATCTGATTCACCATGTCGCCCATCGAGACCAGACCATGCACCCGCGGTCCGTCGATCACCAGCAGGTGGCGATGGCGCTGCATGTGCATCAGCGCCATTGCGGCCTCGACCGGCGTGCTGGGCGAAACAAAGCGCACTTCGCGCGTCATCACCATCGACAACGGCGTCTTGGCCGGGTCGAGCCCGGCGTAGACCACGCGCTTGAGCAGGTCGCGCTCGGTGAAGATGCCTGCTACCAGCTTGTCCTCAGTCATCGCCAGCACCGCGCCGATCGATTCGCGTGCCATCAGCGCCACGGCTTCAGCCACCGATGCCTCGGCCGGCATCGTGTGCATCACGTCGCTGGCGCGGTCACGCACCACGTCTTCAATGGTCATGAGGGTCATCTGACGGTTCTCCTGTTGCGCTGCGACGGCTTCAACCGAAATCGTCGAGCATGATGTTTTCGCGGTCTACGCCCAGCGACAGCAGCATGTCGATCACGGCTTGGTTCATCACGCCGGGGCCACAGAGGTAGTACTCGATGTCCTCGGGCGCCGGATGTTTCATCAAATACAGGTCGCGCAGCACGTTGTGTCTTACCAGGCCGATCGGCCCGGCCCAGTTGTCCTCGGGCCGCGGCTCCGACAACACCAGGTGGAAGCTGAAGTTCGGGTGCTCGGCCTGCAGCTGCTCAAACTCATCGACATAAAAGGCCTCGGCCATGTTGCGCGCCGAGTACCAGAAGCTCATCTTGCGCTGGCTGCGCAGCCGCAGCAACTGGTCAAAGATGTGCGAGCGCATCGGCGCCATGCCGGCGCCGGCGGCAACAAAACACATCTCCTTGTCGGTGTCGCGGGCGAAGAACTCACCGTAGGGCCCCGAGACCGTGACCTCGTCGCCGGGCTTGAGCTTGAATAGCCAGGGGCTCATCTTGCCGGGCGGGATGTGCTCACTGTAGTCGGGCGGGAAGACGACGCGGATGGTGAACAGCAGGGTGCCTTTTTCCAGCGGGTAGCTGGCCATCGAGTAGGCACGTTCCACCGGCTCGTCAACCTGGCTGCGGAAGCGCCAGAGGTCGAATTTGTCCCATTCCTCGCGGAACGCGGGGTCGATGTCGAAATCGCGAAAGTGCAGGCTGTGCGGCGGAGCCAGCATCTGCACATAGCCGCCGGCGCGGAAAGGCACTTCCTCGCCCTCGGGCAGGGCCAGTTTGAGCTCCTTGATGAAGGTGGAGACATTGCGGTTGGAGAGCACCTTGCAGACCCACTTGCGCACGTTGAAGACCTCGGGCTCAAGCTCGATCTGCATGTCGTGCTTGACCTTCACCTGGCAGGCCAGGCGGCAGCCCCGGCGCGCCTCGCCGCGGTTGACATAGCCGGTCTCGGTGGGCAACAGCGCGCCGCCGCCCGACTTGACCACCACTTTGCAGACACCGCAGGCGCCCTTGCCGCCGCAGGCTGCGGGGATGAACACCTGCTGGCCGGCCAGCGTGCTGAGCAGCGTATCGCCTGCGGCCACGCGCAGCGCCTTGTCGGGATCCTCGTTGATGGTGATGGTGACCTCGCCCGAGCTCACCAGCCGCCTGCGGGCAAGCAGCAGCAGCAGCACCAGCGCCAGCACCACGCCGGTGAACATCAGCACGCCGGAGGCGACCTCGCTCAGGGCCGGGTTCATAGTTGGATACCCGAGAACATCATGAAGGCCACCGACATCAGGCCGGCGGTGATGAAGGTGATGCCCAGGCCGCGCAGGCCGTCGGGCACGTCGGAATAGCGCAGCTTCTCGCGGATGGCGGCGATCGCCACCAACGCGATGGCAAAACCCAGGCCCGAGCCGAAGCCAAAGACCACGCTTTCGCCAAAGGTGTAGCTGCGCTCCTGCATGAACAGCGAGCCGCCCAGGATCACGCAGTTCACCGCGATCAGCGGCAGGAACACGCCCAGGCTGTGGTACAGGGTGGGCATGAAACGGTCCATCGTCATCTCGACCACCTGCACCGCGGCGGCGATGGTGCCGATGAACAGGATGAAGGCCAGGAAGCTGAGGTCCACCGTGGCCAGCGCTGGCGAGATGCCGGCCAGCGCACCCTCGGCCAGCAGGTGGACCAGGATCAGGTTGTTCAGCGGCACCGTGAGCACCTGCACAAAGACCACCGCCGCACCCAGGCCGATGGCGGTGGAGACCTTCTTCGAGACCGCCAGATAGGAGCACATGCCCAGAAAATAGGCCAGCGCCAGGTTCTCGATGAAGATCGAGCGGATCGCGATGTTGAGGTAGTGCTCCATGGTGGCTTGTGGCCTATGACGGGAGTCGATTGACGTTCAGTCTTTTTCGACCAGTTCGGGCTTCCAGCTGCGCAGGCCCCAGATCAGCAGGCCGATCAGGAACAGGCTCGATGGCGCCAGCAGCATCAGGCCGTTGGGCTCATACCAGCCGCCGTCCTTGGTCAGCGGCAGAATCACGCGACCAAACAGGGTGCCGGCGCCGGTGAGCTCACGCACAAAACCCACCGCCATCAACACCGCGCCGTAGCCCAGGCCGTTGCCGATGCCGTCGAGGAACGACAGCCAGGGCGGGTTCTGCATCGCATAGCCTTCGGCGCGGCCCATTACCAGGCAGTTGGTGATGATCAGGCCGACAAACACCGACAGCTCCAGCGACAACTCATAGAAAAAGGCCTTGAGCAGCTGATCGACCACGATCACCAGCGAGGCGATGATGGTCAGCTGCACGATGATGCGGATGCTGCCCGGGATGTGGTGGCGCAGCAGGCTCACCGCCAGGCTGGCCAGTCCGGCCACCACCACCACCGCCAGGCTCATCACCAGCGCCTTGTCCAGCGCGGTGGTGACGGCCAGCGCCGAGCAGATGCCCAGCACCTGCACGGCGATCGGATTGGTGTCGATCACCGGATCAAACAGTGCCTTGCGCTGGCGCTGGCCAAAAAGCGTAGCCGTTGCCGTGTTCATGAGGCTGCTCCTTGGCGCAGGTTTTTCAGCGTCGGCCCAAAGCCGTCGTCGCCCAGCCAGAAGCGCACGACGCGGCTGACGCCGACGCTGGTGATGGTGGCGCCAGACAGGCCGTCAACCCGGTGCGGGTCTTGCGCGGGCGGCCCGGCCTGGCCCTTGATGACGCTGAGCTGGGGCTGCCAGTTGGCGTCGAAGGCCTTGCGGCCAACCCACAGCGCCTGCCACTTCGGGTTGGCGATCTCGCCGCCCAATCCGGGCGTTTCTTTCTGCTCGTAGAAGGTCAGGCCACGCACCGTGTTGCCGTCGCGTGCGATGGCCAGAAAGCCGTACATGGTGCCCCACATGCCCAGGCCTTCGATGGGCAGCACAAACTGCTCGGGGTGACCGTCGGCGCCCTTGACCACGTAGACCGTGGCCAGCTTGGGCAAGCGGGCGAGCTGCGCGTCGTTGGGCGGGGCGGCGCGTGACATCGCGGGGTCGTTGCGGGCGCGGCGTTGGTCGTAGGCCTTGGCGTCGAAGCGGTTCTCAGCCAGCAGCGCGCCGCTTTGCAGATCAACGCCGCGCACCTGGATGCGGCGCTCGAAGATAGCCAGCACCTCGGCGCGCGACAGCTCGGCGCCGGCCTCGGCCAGCCCGGCCGCGAGCAGCACGTTTTTCTGCTGGTAGAGCAGGGCGTTGGCCTGCTGTCGATCACGCAGGCCCACGGCGGTGGCCGACACCAGCAAGGCGCACAAGGCGCTGACGGCGACGGCAAACAGCACGGTGTAGCGGGTGGAATCAAGTCTGGGCACGGCGGCGCGCCCCCCTGCGCAGGTTGGCCTGCACCAGCAGGTAGTCGATGAACGGGGCGACCACGTTCATGAACAGGATCACCAGCATCACCGACTCAGGGTAGGCCGGGTTGAAGACGCGGATGACCACGATCATCACGCCGATCAGCAGGCCGTAGATCCAGCGCCCGGCGTTGGCAAACGGCGCGGTCACCGGGTCGGTGGCCATGAAGACGGTGGCAAAGGCCCAGCCGCCGGCCACCATGTGCCACCAGAACGGCACCGCGTAATAGGGGTTGCCGGTCGAGCCGATGAGATTGAGCAGCGAGGCCATCAGCACCGTGCCCAGCGTGACGCCGGCCATGATGCGCCACGAGCCGATGCCGGTGACGATCAGCACCACCGCGCCGATCAGGCAGGCCAGCGCCGAGGTCTCGCCCATCGAGCCGGGTTCGAAGCCGATGAAGGCGGTCCACCATGACAGCTGCAGGTCGGCGAAGCTGCCGCTCATCTGCCGCATCTGGGCCAGCACGGTGGCGCCGGTGTAGCCGTCCCAGGCCGCCGACGCCGGCATCGCCACCCATACCGCATCACCCGACATGCTGGCCGGGTAGGCGAAGAACAAGAAAGCCCGTGCCGCCAGCGCCGGGTTGATGAAGTTCATGCCGGTGCCACCGAACACCTCTTTGCCCAGCACGACGCCGAAGCTGATGGCCAGCGCGGCTTGCCACAGCGGCGTGTCGGGCGGGCAGATCAGCGGGAACAGCAGGCCGGTGACGAAGAAGCCTTCATTGACCTCAAGCTTGCGCACCACCGAGAACAAGATCTCCCAGCTGATGCCGACCACCATGGTGACCGCGTACAGCGGCAGGAAGTACAGCGCACCATGCACGACATTCGCCAGCCAGCTGTGCGGTGAATAGCCCACACCGAGCAGCGCGATCACCGCATGCCGCCAGCCGCCGAGCAGCGCCGCTTTTTCCGGGTCGAGCGCCAGATTGGCCTGCAGCCCGGTATTGAACATCGCCATGTACACGCAGGGCAGCGCAGCGATGAGCACCAGCATCATCATGCGCTTGAGGTCGAGCGCATCGCGCACATGGGCGCCGGTGGTGGTGACCTTGGCCGGTGAATAAAGGAGGGTGTCGATCGCCTCGTAGAGCGGGAAGAAACGCGCCAGCCGGCCGCCCGGGTGGAAGGGCTTGCCGACGCGGTCGAGCAGGCGGCGCAGTGGCTTCATGCGGCTTCTTTCTCGATGCGCGCCAGCGCGGCGCGCAGCAGCGGCCCGTACTCGGCCTTGCCTGGGCAGACAAAGGTGCACAAGGCCAGGTCCTCTTCATCCAGCTCCAGCGCGCCCAGCAGCTCGGCGCGTTCGTCATCGCTGACCAGCAGCGCGCGCAACAGAAAGGTGGGCATCAGGTCGAGCGGCATCACGCGCTCAAAGGCGCCGATCGGCACCATGGCGCGGCTGCCGCCGTTGGTGGTGGTGGTCAGCGCCAGCGGTGCCGAGCGCCACCAGGCGCCGAGCACCACGCCCCAGAGCGAAAACTTGTCGCGCCCCGGCGCAATCCAGCCAAAGAACTCGCGCTCGCCGGCTTCGGCCAATACTGAAAGCTGCTGGTGGTAGCGGCCCAGGTAGGCCTGCGCCTCGCCCATCGCGGTGCGGCCGTCAAGCAGCGAGCCCGACACCGCGCGGTGGCTGCCCGGCAGCAACTCGTCGCGGATCAGCTCGTCAGTGCCAGCGCCCAGCCGGGTGCGCAGCAGGCGCGGCCTGGCCACGCTGGGCCCGGCCAGTGCGATCACACGCTGCACGTCCAGTCGGCCGGTGCGCAGCAAGTAGCCCACTGCCATCACGTCTTGGCAACCGATGTGCCAAACGCAGCGTGTCAGGTCGACCGGACTCAGCCAGTGGATGTGTGTGCCGGCGTTACCGGCCGGGTGCGGGCCGTCAAAGACCTGATGCGCGACAGCTGCGAGTGGCGGCAGTTCCGGCGCAAAGCCGGGTGCCACGCAGACATGGGTCTTGCCCTCGCACAGGCGCGACAAGGCCGCCACACCGGCTTCAAAATCAGCCTCGCGCCCGGCCATCACCGTAGCCACCGAGGGGGCATGCGGCCGTGTATCGATGGCGGTGATGTACAGCGCATAAGGCTGGCTGTCGGGCGCCGGCACGCGCGAGAACGGGCGCGTGCGCAAGGCCGTCCAGAGGCCGGATTCAAGCAGCAGGGCGCGCACCTGCGCGGCCGACCACTCGGCGGCCGGCCGCGAGTGCCAGTGGGCAAACGGCAGCTGGTCATCCTCGCCGTCTTGCTCGCCCACCTCGATCACCAACGACTGGAAGGCCCGCCGCTCGCCACGGTGGATCGCGCTGACGGTGCCCGAGGCCGGCGCGACAAAGCCCACGCCGGGATTCTTCTTGTCCTCGAAAAGCCACTGACCCCGGCGCACGCGGTCGCCGGGCTGAACCTGGAGACTGGGCTTCAAGCCGATCGTGTCGTCGCCAAGCAAGGCCACCCGGCGCACCGGTCGCGCCGGCTCGATCCGCTGGCTGGGTGCGCCCGCCAGCGGCAGATCGAGACCGCGCCGGATGCGGTGCAGATTCATGCCAGGTAATCCACCATCACGATGACTCCTTGCCAGGCTGCAGGCCGGCTCTTGCCGCCAGAAACTCCCCAGGCCTCAACTTGGCCTTGCTTTGTGCCAGCTCGTGCCAGCACGGTAGCAGGGTCGGTGCCGGCCGCAATTGCCCTGGATCAAGCGCAAGGCCTCGCCGCATTCGCCTTGACTATTGATCCAGGTTAATTGTGGGCAGGCGGTTTGCACCGAGTATGGCCCAGGCAAAACGCAAGGCTGAACAGGCCGGTTGCCGTTGCGACGGGCGCTGCTTGGCGCTGCATCGGCGGGCAGCAGCGTTCAGTCTGGCCAGCGCAGGCGGCCAGCGCTTGATCCAGCCAGCGTCGATGTTTTTCTCTTTTCTAGCCGCAGAGTCGCCATGTATCCCATCATCCGCCGCGAAGCCTTTTCGGATACCACCTTCCTTTGGGAGGTGTTGGCGCCTGACGTGGCGCGCTCGGCCGAGCCGGGGCACTTTGTGATGCTGCGCCTGCATGAAGGCGGCGAGCGCATTCCGCTGACGGTGGCCGACTACGACCGCGAGCGCGGCACCGTCACGCTGGTGATCCAGGCGCTGGGCAAGACCACGCTGGCGATGCGCGACCACTACAAGGCCGGCGACAACATCATCGACTTCGTCGGCCCGCTGGGCTTGCCGCAGCATGTCAGCAAGGTCGGCCATGTCGTGCTGGTGGGTGGTGGTCTGGGCGTGGCGCCGGTCTACCCGCAGGTGCGGGCCTTCAAGCAGGCCGGCAACCGTACCACCGGCATCGTCGGTTTCCGCAACAAGGACCTGGTGTTCTGGGAAGAGACCTTTGGCGAGCAATGCGACGAGTTGATCGTCTGCACCGACGACGGCAGCTACGGCGAGCCCGGCTTTGTTACCGCGGCGCTGCAACGCGTGCTGGAGACCGACCCGCCCGATCTGGTGATCGCCATCGGCCCGCTGCCGATGATGAACGCCTGCGTCGAGACGACGCGGCCGTTTGGCGTCAAGACCATGGTCTCGCTGAACGCCATCATGGTCGACGGCACCGGCATGTGCGGCAGTTGCCGCGTCACTGTAGGCAAGGAGATCAAGTTCGCCTGTGTCGACGGCCCCGATTTTGATGGCCACCAGGTCGATTTCAAGGAACTGATGCTGCGCCAGAAGCGCTTCAAGGGCGAAGAGGCAGCCGCCAGCACCGATTACGCCCATGTCTGCAACGTCGAGAAGGTGTTGTTTGAGCAAGGCAAGAAGAACTACAAGAAATACAAGGACCTGGCGCCGCTGGCCACCAAGATGCCTGAGCGCGACCCGCTGGAGCGCTCGCGCAACTTTCTTGAGGTCAACCTCGGCTACTCGATGGCCGACGCGCTGAACGAGGCCGAGCGCTGCATCATGTGCAGCAAGCC
>JBBQJN010000011.1:0-26239 GCA_038325945.1 Burkholderiales bacterium
CACCACGTAGGTGACCAGGAAGATCACGATGACAAAGGCGATCAGCGAGACGATGGCCGGGTACAGCGCGGCGGCCAGCAACTTGGAACGCAGCGCCTGGCGCTCTTCGAGGTCGTCGGCCAGGCGCTCGAGCACCGCGCCCAGCGCGCCGCTCTGCTCGCCGGCGGCCACCACAGCGCGGTAGACATCGTCGAACTCGCGCGGCGCACTGGCCAGGGCGCGGGCAAACGGTGAGCCGGCGTTGACTTCGGCGCGCAGATGCGCCACCAGATCGCGCTGCGCCGGCGCGTCGGCCTCGTCGGCCAGCGAGGTCAGCGCGCGCTCCAGCGGCAGCCCAGCGCTGACCAGGCCAGCCAGCTGGCGTGTCCAGACCGTCAAGCCAGTGCTGCTGAAGACGCGGCGCGACCAGCGCGAGGCACCGGCCGATTGCACGCTGGCGGCCAGCGCCGACACGCCCAGCGGCACCAGCCCCTGGCTGCGCAGCTGGCTGCGCGCGGCCCTGGCGTTTTCGGCCTCGACCACGCCGCTTTGCGGCTTGCCTTGCGCGTCCAGCGCTTCAAAGGTGTAGGCGGGCATGGTCGGTTGGGGTCAGCGGCTGGGCGCTCAGTCGCGCGTCACGCGCAGCACTTCTTCCAGCGAGGTGATGCCTTCGTTGACCAGGCGCTGGCCGTCGTCACGCATCGACACAAAGCCGGTGGCGCGGGCGGCGTTGAACAGCTCACTTTCGGCGGCGCGGTTGTGGATCAGGCTGCGCAGTTGGTCGTCGACCACCATCAGCTCATAGACGCCGGTGCGGCCCTTGTAGCCGGTGTTGCCGCAGGCGGCGCAGCCCCGCGGGTGCCAGTGGCCCTCGGTATCCTGGCGCTTGCACTGCGTGCACAGCTTGCGCACCAGGCGCTGCGCCTGCGCGCCGAGCAGGCTGCTCGACAGCAGGTAAGGCTCAACGCCCATGTCGATCAGCCGGGTGATCGCGCTCGGCGCATCGTTGGTGTGCAGCGTGGCCAGCACCAGGTGGCCGGTGAGGCTGGCCTGGATGGCGATCTGCGCGGTCTCGAAATCGCGGATCTCGCCGATCATGATGACATCCGGGTCCTGGCGCAGGATGGCGCGCAGCGCCTTGGCGAAGGTCAGGTCGATGCGTGCATTGACCTGGGTCTGGCCGATGCCCGTCAGCTCGTATTCCACCGGGTCTTCGACGGTCAGGATGTTGGCGCCGGCGGTATCGATGCGGCTCAAACTGGCGTACAGCGTGGTGGTCTTGCCCGAGCCGGTGGGCCCGGTCACCAGCACGATGCCGTGCGGCTGGTGCACCAGGCGGTGAAAGGCCGACAGCACCTCGCCGCTCATGCCCAGCGCCTCGAGCGTGAACTTGGATTCGCTCTTGTCCAGCAGGCGCAGCACGGCGCGCTCACCGTGCGAGCTGGGCAACGTGGAGACACGCACGTCGATCGCCCGGCCGCCGATGCGCAGGCTGATGCGGCCGTCCTGCGGCAGCCGCTTCTCCGAGATGTCGAGGTCGGCCATGATCTTGAGCCGGCTGATCAGCGCGGCGTGCAGCGCCCGGTTGGGTTGCACCACCTCGCGCAGCGTGCCGTCGATGCGAAAGCGCACGCTGCTGCTGCGCTCGTAGGGCTCGATGTGGATGTCGCTGGCGCCGTCCTTGGCGGCTTGCGTCAGCAGCGCATTGAGCATGCGGATGATGGGCGCGTCGTTGGCGGCCTCCAGCAGGTCTTCGATCGCCGGCAACTCCTGCAGCAGGCGCGACAGGTCAACCGCGCTCTCGACCTCGCTGATGACCACCGCCGCGCTGCTTTCGCCGCCGGCATAGGCCACGGCGATGCGCTCGGCCAGCACCGTGGCTTGCTCACGCTCGATGCGGCTCACCGGGTGCAGGCGCAGCACCTCGCCCAGCGCGGCGCTCGACGCCGCTTCGGGCGCCCACAGCACCTGCTGCTGGCCGTCATCTTCGAGCAGCAGCGTGTTGGCCTTGGCAAAGCTGTAGGGCAGGGGGTGGCGGTTGGCCATCGCGCTGCTCAGTTTCTGGTGCCGACCGACAAGGCGCCGGGTGCGACCAGCGGCAGCGGTACGCCCTTGGCGGGCAGCTCCGGCAATACCGGCGAATCAGTGATCGGCATCGCCGGCTTGTGCTGCGGTTGGTAGACCTGCTGCTGGGCCCGGATGGCCTCGTAGCGGTCGAGCGCCAGCGAGCCGGAGGCCTGCGCGTCGCGTATCACCACCGGCCGAAGGAACACCAGCAGCACCGACTTGCGGCGCTCGCGGCTGCTGTTCTTGAACAGGTTGCCCAGGCCGGGCACATCGCCCAGCACCGGCACCTTGTTCTCGCCGTCGGTGTACTCCTCCTTCATCTGGCCGCCCAGCACCATGATTTGGCCATCGTCGGCGACCACCGTGGTCTCCAGCGAGTTCTTGTTGGTGGTCGGACCGTTGGCATTGGTCAGCGTGCCGCCGACCACGCTGGAGTTCTCCTGGAATACCGTCATGCGCACCACGCCGCCCTCACCGATCTGCGGCTTGATCTTCAACGTCAGGCCGACGTCCTTGCGTTCGACGGTCTGGAACGGGTTGACCGAGGCACCGGTGGCGCCGGTATTGGTGAAGCTGCCGGTGACAAAGGGCACGTTGGCGCCGACCACGATCTTGGCTTCTTCGTTGTCCAGCGCCACCAGGTTGGGCGTCGACAGGATGTTGGTGCCACTCACCGTCTCCAGAAAGCGCGCCAGCGCGCCCAGCGTGTAGACGCCGTTGACCTTCTGCAGCAGGCCCAGGTTGAGGCCGGTGCCGGGCAGCGAGGGCGTGCCGCCGGCGCCCGACAGCGACAGGTTGAGGATGTTGTTGCCGCCGCTGCCAAAGTTGGTGCCGGTGGCCAGGCCGAAGCGGTCGCCGCTCTTGCCGAACAAGGCCTGCCACTGGAAGCCCAGTTCAGCGGCCTTGCCGGCATCCATCTCGACGATCATCGACTCGACAAACACTTGGGCGCGGCGGCCGTCGAGCTGGTCGATCACGCTGCGGATCTGGCGGTACAGCGGCTCGGCGGCGGTGATCACCAGCGAGTTGGTCGCCGGATCGGCCTGGATGAAGCCGCCGGTCGAGGGTTGCGCCGACTGCGACACCGGCGTGGTAGCCACCGCGCCGCCGGCGCCCGTGGGCATGCCGGGTGCCGCCGTCGGGCTGGTGCTGCCGCCGCTGAAGCCGCCACCGCCGCCACCGCCGCCGCCACCGAAGGCCGCGCGCAGCACCGCAGCCAGCTTGGTGGCGTCGGCGTTTTTCAGGTAGACGACATGGATCATGCCGGCCGGGCCACCGACACCTGGGCGGTCAAGCTGGCTGATCAAGGCCCGCACGCTGGCCAGCCGCGCCGGGTTGGCGGCGCGCACGATCAGCGAATTGCTGCGCGCGTCGGCCAGCACCGAGAGGCCGCCGCTGCTCACTGGCATGCCGGGCACGCCGGGCGTAGCGCCGCCTTCGCCAAGCTTCTGCACCAGCGTGGCCAGGTCGGAGGCGATGGCATGCTGCAGTGGCATGATCTCGACCTCGCTGGCCGAGGGTTGATCGAGCGCGGCGATGATCTTGCCGATGCGCGTCAGGTTGTCGGCATAGTCGGTGATGATCAACGACGAGTTGCCGGGGTTGGCATTGATGGTGTTATTGGGGCTGATCAGCGGCCGCAGCACGGCCACCATGTTGTTCGGGTTCTCGTGGTTGAGGCGGAAGATCTGCGTCAGCACCTGGTCGCCACGGATTGCCGGTGCATCCACCACCACGGTGCCGGCCTGCAGCTTGGCATCGGCCTCGGGCACCACCTTGAGCAGGCCGGCGCTGTCAACCACCGTGAAGCCCAGGCCGCGCAAGGCCGCCAGGTATTGCAGATAGGCGTCGCGCACCGGCATCGGCTGCTCGCTGTAGACGGTGATCACGCCCTTGACCCGCGGGTCGACCAGGATTTGCCGATTGGTCATCGCCGCCATGGCGCGGCTGACGGCGTCGATGTCGGCGTTGACGAAGTTCAGCGTCACCGGCGTGCTGGCCTTGAGGCCGCCGCTGCGGCGCGCGCTGGCGGCGCTGTCCTGTGCCCACAGCGGCGCGGCGGGCAGTAGCAGCAGCGCCAGGGCAGCGCACAGCGCGCTGGGTGCCAGACGCAAGGGCAGGCGCAGGGGCACGCGCAGGCGCAGGGGCAGATGGAGGTAGCGCGGCGATCGCGTGGTCATGGGCTTCATCCGATCGAAAGTAGCGACAGCGCACCTTGGCGCTGGCCGATGATGTTGAGCAGGTTCGACAGCGCGCTGTCATGGCCTTGGGCGGCCTGGGCCGCGCCGCGAAAGCGCAGCCCCTTGGCGGTCCATTGGCCGCTGCCTTGCAACTGCAGCGCGCCCTGCGGCGTGCTGAGTTGCAGTGTGGCGGTGTCGCTGCCGGTAGCGCTGCCTTGCACCTGCAGCAGATAGCTGCCCAGCGCCGGCAGCGTGGACAGGCTGGACGACATGTCCTGCAGCAGCAGGCTGAGCGCGCCGTCAAAACGCAGCTCGCCGGCCACCGCTTGCAGCCGCAGCCCGGCGCTGCTGAGTTGCAAGCGTCCGCCCAGTTGCAGCGTGTTCCAGGGCGTACCCAGGCCGACCAGCCAAGACGCCGGCCAGTTACCGATGACGCTGGCCGGCTGCGCCGCTGCGCCGGCAGGCGGCGGGCCGTCGCCGAGCTGCAGCGTGTAGCCGCTCCAGGCCGGCTGCAGCCACAGCCGCAGCGGCTGCGGCAGGCAGCAGGCTTGCTCGGCGACGAGGTGCAGGCCCTGCCAGCCTGGGCGCAGCCGCCAGTGCAAGCGGCCGGGCAAGACCGCAGCGTCGCGGCTGCCGGCGCCGCCGGTGAGTACCAATGTGGCGCTGCCGTTCCACAGGCTGCCACGGGCCTCGGCCAGCAGCAAACGGCCAGCGCTGGCGCTGCGCAGGCCGTCGGCCAGCCACTGCGCGGGCAGTTGGGTCAACAGGCCCAGCGTCAGGCCGAGCAGCGCACCCCAGGCGGCCCAGCGCCGGCCGGCGCGCAGTTGGCGCCGCCAGCGGCCGTCATCGACCGTGGTGGCCGCGCCGCGCAGCGCGATTCTGCGCGGGCGACTCACGGGCCGGACCCCAGCGCCAGCGTCAGGCTGCCGTCGTAGAGGCCGGGGCTGGTCTGGCTCAGGCTGGCCTCGACGACGCGGGCGCGGGCGCCAGCGCGGGCCTCGGCCAGCCAGCCCTTGAGCTGTTCACCGCTGATGCCCTTGAGCGTGAGCAAGGCGCGCTCGCCTTGCAGACTGAGCTTGGCGCCTTCGCCCAGGCGCTCGCTGGCCGCGCTCAGGGCCTGCTGGGCCTGCGCCAGCGGCACCGGGGCCACCGCGCGCAAGGTGGCGGCCTCGGACGCCAGCGATTGCATGACGCGCAGCTGGCCCTCGCCCGCCGCCAGCAGCGGCGGCGCCGTGCGCAGCGTGTGCCAGGCCGGCGCCAGCGCCAGCGACCACAGCAGGAAGAGGCCCAGCAGCGCGGCGGCGAGGCCCAGCAACCGCTGCTCGCGGGCGGGCAGCGCTGACCACCAGCGTCGCAGCTGGCGCAGGCCCCCATGCAGGCCTTGCAGCTTGTTGTCGGCGATGTCGGGGCTGCGGCTCATGAACGGACGGCCGGGTTGGCGCGGCGTATCACCAGCCGGTTGTCAGCCAGCTCCAGCATCCAGCCGAGGCCTGCGAGGTTTTGGCGCAGGCGTTCAATCTGCGGCGGCGCCCAGCCGGCGGCCGGCAGGCTCAGGCGGCCGGTCTCGAAGCGCAGCTGGGCCACATTGGCCTGGCCTTCAGGCCAGCCTGCAGCGGCCGCGGCGAGCAGGGTTTCAAAGTCATCGTCGCCCGGCACACCCGCACCTGCCCGCAGCGCCGCGGTCTCGCGCTGCATCTGCAGCGGCGCGTCCAGCACCACCCGCACCTGCGGGTGGCTGTCGCGCAACAGGCGCTCCATGTTGCCGCGCTGAGCGGTCAAGTCGCGTTGCTGCTGCCAGGCCATCACGTTGAGCCCCAATACCTGCACCAGCAGCAGTGCAGCCAGGCCCCAGCGTGCGGCCGCCCAGGCCGGGCTGCCGAGTTGGCGCAGCAGCTTGCCCGCCGCCAGGCTGCCGCGGCGGCGCGGCGTGAGGTCAAACTGCAGCAGGTTCCAGGGCGAGCGCACGGCGGCCAGCGCCATGTCGGCGTCACTGCGCACGGCCACCGGCGCGCCAAGCCAGCGCTCGGCAGCGGCCGCTGCGGCCGGCGTGGCCGACCACACCGTGCCACGCGCCAACCAGGCCGGCTGCAGGGCGTGCGCCAGGCTGCCGGCCACCGGCAGGCACAGCGCGCCTTCGCTATCGGCCAGCGCCAGCAGCAGATCGGTGCTGTGCTCGGCGTGATCGCTGGCGGCGGCGGCCAACGCCGCAGCGGCCGGGCTGAAATGGCCGATCGGTGCAGCGGCTTCACCACCCTGGCCCAACAGCGGTGCCCAGGCCGGCACCAGGCGATCAACCACCAACCCGGCCGCGGCCAGCGCGTCGAGCTGGCCTTGGAGCCAGGGTTTGTCGAGCGCCACCACCCAGGTTGGCGTGCCCACTACCGGCTGCGGCGCCAGTGCCAGGTGCACCTCGTGCTCTTCGGCCAGCAGTTGTTCCTCGAGCACACCGCCCAGTGCGGCGCGCAGGCGGTTGGTCGGCGCCTTGGGCAGCACCGGACGGTGCCAGGCCAGCGCTTGCGCCGGCGCGACGGCGACCACGCTGTCGGTGCGCGGGCAGGCCGAGGCCAGGTCGCGGCCACGCCGGGCCAGCGTCAGGCCATCGGGGCTGAGCAGCCAGTCCAGCGGTGCCGGACCGGGCGGCGCAACGGCGTCGGCCAGTGGCGGCACAGGCAGCAGGATCACGAGCAACGACATGGTCAGTGGGGCAGGCTGGGTTGTAAGAGGGGCATCAGCGACAACCTACGGCAGGCAGCCAGGCCGCAGCATTGTCAGGCAGTGGGTGCACGGCATTGTGATGCAGGCCAGGGTGGGCAAATAGCCGGCGGCGCGCTCATCGCGGCCCGGCGATGGCGCTGCTGTGCTGCTGGCGCTGGATCACCACCACCTGCAACCCATTGCGCCGCTGCACCAGGCTCTGCACTTCCAATACCCGCTGCTCCAGCCGTATGCGGCCGCGGACCTCAAAAAACGAGGATTTGACATCGACATCGGGCTCATTGAGCGTAACGCCCTTGCCCAGCAGTTCGGCGGCTTCGGCCAGCGTGCGCAGCGGCTGGCGCGCACGCTGCTGCAGCAGGCGATCGGCGCTGCCCAGGTCGAGGCCCGGCACCACTGCGGCCAGTACCTCGCGTGAGGCGGTGTTGAGGTTGATCGGCGTGGCCAGCGGCAGCAGCACGGCGACGCTGGACAAGCGCTCGATGGCGACGGCGTCCAACCCCAGCCAGGCCAGATCGGCCATCTGCTGCGGCGCCAGCGGCGCGTCCTCGCCGTCGGTGCGGCTGGCGTCGAGCAGGCCGTTGGCCACCCGCTCGGCGCTATCGGGGCCGAGGCCGACGCTGCTGCACAGCTGTTGCAGTACGGCCAGCTGCGCCGGCACCACCTTGCCGGCGGCCAGCAGGTTGCGCAGGTTGTAGCGCGCCTGGGCGTCGCTGATGGCGCCGGCCAAAAAGGCTTCGGGGCCGCTGTCGGCGTTGTTGTCGCGGTCGCTGGCCAGAAAGCTGGACAGCCGCGCCTCGGCCAGCGGCGTGGCCCAGGGCTCGTTGAGGCTGGTGGCGCGGCCCGAGCGCGCGTCCTCGCGCAGGATCAGCCGCGCCCAGTCGAGCGCGCCCTGCAGCAGCCAGGCGGTCTGTGCCCGGCTGCGCTCGGCGGCCTCTACCTGCACGCCGCGCCATTGCTGCCAGATCATGCCGGCGGCCAAGGTGGCCACCACGCTGAGCAGCACCAAGGCCACCAGCAGCGCGGCGCCGCGTGCCGGCGCGCGTCGGCCAGGGGCAGGGCGGGTGAGCTGCTGTGTCATGGCGTGGGCTGCAGCATCACGTCGCGTTGCAGCGGGCCTTCGCGCAGTTCGATCAGCAGCCGCACGCCGCTGGGCAACTGGCTGCGCTGGCGCTGCTGGCCGCTCGACACCCCCGCCGGCGCGTTGGCCGCCGGCGCGCTGGCACCGACAGCCGATGAAGCGCTGGCCGCGCTGGCGGCAGTCGCTGCCAGCGGCGCGGCCTCGGCGGCAACCAGGTCGGCGCTGGACTGGGCATTGCTCCAGCCCGTGCCGCGCCAGAAGTAGATCTGCCAGCCGCGCACACCCTCCAGCAGCTTGAGTTGGCCCGGCTCGCCGCCCTGCAACTGCTGGCTGGCCGCCCAGGACTGCTGCAGCTCACCCGTGCGGCGCACCACCGGGCCGGCCCAACGCCGCCAGCTGCCCGAGCGCAGCGACCAGACCACCACCTGCACACCGTCGTCGGCACGGCGGATCAGGCGCAGCGAGGCGCCGTCGAAGGCCAGGCCAGGCAGTTGCGGACTGTCGTAGACCGCACCCAGATCTTGCTCCCACTGCGCGATCAAGGTCGACAGCAACAGCGTGCGCTCGCTGGCCGCCGTGCTGATCTCGCGCGAGCGCGCCATGCCGGCCACACCCTGCCAGCCCATCGCCGCGACCACCGCCATGATCACCAGCGCCACCAGCACCTCGACCAGCGTGAAGCCGCGCTGCGTTGCGCTGCTGGCGCCAGGGTGGGCTGCGGCCATCGCCATCAATAGCGCCCCAGCACGGTGGACAGTGTGGCCATGACCTGGCCGTCGGCGTTCATCACCAGCGCGTCGACGCGGTGGAAGTTGGGGTTGGGCGTGGCCTGTGTGCGCAGCTGGCCGCGGTACTCGTGGCCCAGCTGGGTGCAGCTGAAATCGGTCTCGCCCGTGCCCGGAAACTGCTTGGCCAGGCGCAGGCCGACCAGCACGTTGTCGGCGCACCAATGCGCTGCGGTGACCTCGGCCAGGCGCTGCGCGTTGTCGGTCAGTGCGGCGGCCGCTTTCAGCCCCGCGCCCAGGGCGACGGCGGTGATGGCCAGCGCCACCAGCACCTCGACCAGGGTGAAGCCGCGACAAGATGGCTTGGCGGTCGCCGTGGCAGACGCCGTGGCGGTCATGGCGTGACCACCGGCTCGACCACAGCAAACGGCGCCAGGCCGTCGGTGGCCAGCACACGCTGGCGCTGGCCCAGGCTGAGCACGATGCGCTGCGCGCCAATCAGCGGCTCGGGGCCCAGCCGTAGCGCGCGCGCGCCGTCGATGCGGGCCAGCACCTTGGCGTCCAGCCAGCGACGCGGCAGCGCGTGCTCGGGTGGCAGGCCGACAAAGCGGAAATCGGCTTCACCGGCGGCGCGGTCGGCGACGCCGATCAGTTCAAACCGCACCGCCAGGCCGCCTGCGCGGGCTTCGGCGCGGCCGGCCTCAAGCAGGGCGGCCAGGCGTTGGGCTTCGCGCTCAAGTGTGGCCTCGTCGCCGTCGCGCAGCGCCAGACTGGCCAACCCCGAGACCATCACGATGATCAGCAACACCAGCAGCAGCTCGATCAGCGTGAAGCCGGCCGCAGCGGCGCGCCTGCACGGGCGCATCGGCAAGCTACTGCCAGGAGCCAATGTCGGCGTTTTTGCCTTCACCGCCGGCCTGGCCGTCGGCGCCAAGGCTGAACACATCGAGTTCGCCCTTCACGCCAGGGAAGATGTACTGGTACGGCCGGCCCCAGGGATCGGCCGGCAGCTTGTCCAGGTAGACCCGCCAGTTGGGCGGCACGGCGCCGCTGCTGGGCTTGCGCGCCAGCGCCTCCAGCCCTTGTTCGGCGCTGGGGTAGCGCTGGTTGTCGAGCTTGTAGAGCTTGAGCGCTTGCATCAGGTTGTTGATGTCGGCGCGCGTTGCGGTGGCGCGGGCGTCATCGGTGCGGTCCAGCACATTGGGCACGATCAAGGCGGCGAGCACGCCGATGATCACCAGCACCACCATCAGCTCGATCAGCGTGAAACCGCGACGCAGGGGCTGCAGGCGGCGCGCGAAGGCGGGGTCAAGTCTCATGGGCAGTCCGGACGGGCGAGGAGAGGCAAGCGCTGCATGATAATCGGCGCATGACCGCTCGTTGGATGTCGTTGCTGATCTGGGCCGCTGTGCTGGCCACTGCAGTGGGCTGGGTGCTGCCTTTGTTCACACAAGCCACGCCGGTGCCCGCAGGCGCGCAACTGGCCGGCGCCTCTGCGCCCAGCGACGCCGGCTTGGTTCGGCTGCTGGGCGCGCCGCCGCCCAGGCCGATGGAGCTGGTGGAGGCACCGGTAGTCAACAGCCGCTTCACCTTGGTCGGCGTGATCGCGCCGCGGCAGGGCCAGACCAGCGGTCTGGCCATGATCTCGGTCGACGGCAAGCCGGCGCGCAGCGTCGGCGTCGGCCGCGAGATCGAGCCCGGCGTCAAACTGCTGGCCGTCAGCCATCGACAGGCCGAACTCGGCCCTGGTGGCGGCACGCCCGGCTTTACGCTGGCCTTGCCGCCGCCAGCCGAGGCCAACCGGGGCCGCCTGGGCGACACGGCTGGCGCGCCGGCGCAGCCCGGCATGTCACTGCGCATACCGCCGCCGGGTGGCGGAATGCCGGGTCAGTTGGCGATGCCGCGCATGGTGGCGCCGGGGCAACTGGTCGCGCCGCCAGAGTCTGGCGCGGTGCAGGGCGAGCCCGCAGACAACCCCCAGCAGACGGGGACGCGTTGAGTTTCTTGATGCGGGGCAACGCCCCGGATCATGGCACACCGCCCCATTTAAGCCACTTCGCTCACCACGCTCAGCCGCCGTTGACGATGGCGATGTGCGCGGCCTGAGCCTCACCTTGCTGCACCAGCACGCCGTCGGCCAGCAGCCGCGTGATGACCTCGGCGGCACGCCGTTGCGCCAGCACCGGATCGTCAGCGCATTGCAGCGCCTTCAGGAAGATCGGCGTTGTGCTGATCCAATCGAGCAGCGCCTGGCGCGGCCGCGCGCGGTGCTCTAGCAGGTGGTAGACCACCAGTGCGCGCGCCGCATGCTGGCGATGGCGCTGCGGTGCTGCGGCAAAGGCCTGCAGGCGCTGGCGTGATGCCGCCAGCGCCGCAGCCACATCGCAGAAGGCCTGGCCATGGCCGGGCAGCACCAGCCGGGGCTGCAGCCGCTCGATCAGGTTGAGTGACGCATGCGCGGCGTCGAAGCCCGGCTCGCCCGACAGCTCGGGAAAGATGATCGCCAGCCGGTTTTCCCACAGCGCGTCGCCACTGATCAGCGTCGCCGTCTCGGGCTCGAACAGCAGCACGGCGTCGTTGTCGTGGCCACGCGCTGCGTGCACCTGCCAGGGCCGGCCGCCCAGCAGCAGCAAATCGCCGTCGTCGATGTAGGCCTGGGGCGCGAAGGCCTCGCAGCGTTGGCCGGTTTCCAGGTAGCTGAGCTGGGCTTCGTCCCAAGGCTCCAGCTTGCCGCGTGAGGCCGCAGGCACGCTGATGCGCAGGCCCGGCCAGCGCCGCGTCAGCGCGGCGTTGCCGCCGCAGTGGTCGCTGTGCAGATGGGTGTTGATGACCTCGGCCAGTGGCGCGCCAGCCAGTGCCTGCTCGATCAGCGCCAGGGTCTGCGGCGCATGGCTGAGGTAGCCGGTGTCGACCACACTGCCGCCGTGCTCATCGCCCGCGAACACGATGCTGTTGGACGACAGCCAGCCGCGCACCAGCAAACGAGCGCGCAAGGGCTGCAGCGCAGAAGCGATGTTCAAGGCGGTGCGGGACATGGGCGGGTGGCCGGAGATCGGGAGAGCAGGTGATCGGGTGATCGGATGATCGGGTTAGCGCTGATTGCATCACAGCAGCCGCAGCGGCCCGGCGCGCAGGGCCGCTGGGCCGCAAGGCCTCAGGGTAGCTGCGCCAGCGGCCCCGGCCGTTGCGCGTGCGGCAGCGCGGCGGCGGCGACCGCGCCAGGGGCAAACAGCGCGGCGGCCAGCGCGCGCTCGCGTTCGCCAACCCAGCGCAGAAACTCGGTGGCGCCCGCCATCGCGCCAAAGGCATCAAAACCGGTCTGCAGGAACTGCTGCAACTCACCCAGCCCGGCACGTTGCGCCGGCTTGCGCATCAATCTGAGGGTGGAGCGCAGCAGCGGCTTGCGGGTGTAGTGGTCGAGTGATGCGCCGATGGCCAGCGTCAGCGCGATCTGCTGCTCACGCGCATCGCTGCGGCCAACGGCCTGCCAGGCAGCGGCATAGGCCGGCGCATCCGGTGGCAAGCTGGGCAACTGGCGCGCGGCGGCGTCGTCCAGCGACTCGGTGAGCGCATGCAATTGGCCCAGCAACTCCAGCGTATGCACCAGTTCGGCCGGAAACATGCGTACAAGCGCCGGCAGGATGCGGCCAAACTGGGCGTCGCGGCGGGCAAACTCCTGCGGGCCGTACAGCTCGTTGAGGAAAAAGCGCGCCGCCGCCTGGTAGCGGCTGCCGGCCAGCAGGTCGGCGTAAGTCAGCTCAAAACGACCGGCCTGGTAGGTCTTGAGCGCCAGCACGCGGCGCGCCAGCTCGGCATCGGCCTCGCGCAGGGCGCGCAGGCGGCTCACCGTGGTCAGGTCTTCAATGATGCGTTCGGCGGGAGAGGGGCTCAATGCGGTTCCTTCGTGCGGGGCCATCGGGTGACCGGTACGGCGCGGCGTGCGCCTGCAGCGAGGTTAACGCGCCCGCCCTGCGCCGCCCTCAGTGCGGCAGGCGCTGGCGGTGCGAGACTGCGGCCATGGTCGCCAAACTGCAACGCTGGATGGTCGCTGCCTCGTTGCTGGCGGCGCTGGTCTGGCTGGTATGGGCTCAGCGCGCCGGATTGGGCGCGGCTGCGATATTGGCCGGAGCAGCGCTGGCGCTGCTGCCACATGCGCCGCTGCTGGCGATCGAGTTTTTGCTGCTGGCGGCGGTGGGCCGCGATGCTGCGGTACCACGCGCCAGCGCCTGGGCGCTGCTGCGGGCTTGGGCCGGCGAGGTGCTGGCCAGCTGGCAGGTCTTCAACTGGCGCCAGCCGTTTTTTGCTCAGCATGAACCCGATCTGCCGGCCCGACCCGGTCAAACTGCGGTGCTGCTGGTGCATGGCTATTTTTGCAACCGGGCGATCTGGTCACCTTGGTTGCGACGCCTGCGGGGCCAGGGCGTGCCCTGCACGGCGCTGACGCTGGAGCCAGCCTTTGGCCGCATCGATGACTGGGTGCCGCTGATCGAGCGGGCGGTGGCCGAGCTGCAGCGCAGCAGCGGGCGAGCGCCGCTGGTGGTGGCGCACAGCATGGGCGGGCTGACGGTGCGGGCCTGGATGGCCTCACAGGCTGACGCCGCTGCGGCGGATGAGCGCGTGCTGCGGGTGATCACCATCGCCGCGCCGCACCAGGGCACCTGGATGGCGCGCTTCGGCCACAGCCCGAACGCGCGCCAGTTGCGGCCCGGCCATGGCTGGCTGGCGACGCTGGCGGCGGCCGAGCAGCCGGCGCGCCGCGCGCGCTTCAGCTGTTTTTACGGTCATGCTGACAACATGGTGTTTCCGGCCAGCGCCGCCACGCTGGCCGGCGCGCAGAACCATCACCTGGCGGCGGTGGCACATGTCGACATGATGATGCACCCGGCAGTCTGGGCCGAATTGCAGCGTTGCCTGGCGGCGACGCCAGCGGCTCAGAAATTGTGAGCAAGCCCGGCATGCCCACGCTGGGCTTGCTCACAGCGGCTCACTGATTCAGGTCGCGCAGCAGGCGCAGGGCGGGCACCGAGCCCAGGTTGAGCAGTGCGGCGACCTCGTCAACATCGTCGGGCAGCGCCGGGTTGTCCCAGCCCTGGCTGCTGTGGCGGGCAATGCGGATCGCCAGCTGCACATTGCGTACCTGGTCGAGGTGGCTGGCGCGGTCGTTGCTGATCTGCACCAGCAGTGGCGGCAGCCGCCAGGCCTTCATCAGCGCTTGTTGCAACTCGCCCAATTCGATGCCCAGCAGCAGGCGTTGCGCCAGGCATGAGCGCAGATCCGGTTGCGACTGCTGGCGCTGTTGCACGGCCAGCGCCAGCGCCGGGGCGTGGCACCACAGCAGCATCTCGGCAAAGTCATGTAGCAGCGCCGCCTCGTGAATCAGCGCGGCGTCGTGGTCGCGGCGATGCACCGCAAAACCCAGCGCAAAGCGGGCAGCGCGATGGGCGCGGCGTAGCACCTGGCGCAGCCCTGCCAGCGCCTCGACTTGTCCGTCCAGCACCTGTTCAACGCTAGGCTGCGCGCCGAAATCACGGAAGAAGGGGGTGATGCCCAGCATCACCAGCGCCTCGGTGGCGGTTTCGGCGTCGGTATGGCCACGGCCCTGGCGCATGGCGGCCACATGGCGCAGCAGCTTGAGCGTCATCAACGGGTCGGGCGACACGGTTTCGGCCAGCATGTGGGCGTCGGTCTGATCTTCGATGCAGCGCAGGTCTTCCAGCGCCTCGGCGGTGACCGTCAGCACCGGGATCTCGCGCTGCTCAAAGGCACGCAGCCAACTCGCCAGGCTGGGCAGCGCGGCGTGGATAAAGCCGTCCGCGCCGGGGGCGTGGACGGCGGCGAGGGGTTCGGCCTGAGCCATGGCACACCTTTGTCGACGGATCGTCCTGGGTTATCGGCAGAAACTGGCCGGGCTTGAGCGCTGAAGTATCTCGCTCAAGCCAGCCGGTGGCGCAAGCCAACGCCGGGCCGCCCCAAGTTGGCTTGACTCCCCTCGGGGGGCGGGCCGGGCGTAGCCCGGCCCTTGGGGCCACATCCTCATAGCCGATTGACCCCCGGCAGGGTGCCAACGAGTTTGCCGTTGAGGTAAAGCGCGCCCTCGGGTGCGCCGGCCTCGGCGTAAAACTCGAGCTCGATCGGGCCGCTGGCGCGGGCCGCAAGCCGGCGATCAGCCAACCGCCGGGCCAGCCGGGCCAGCCGGCGGCTGGCCCAGCGCAGGACGCTGGCGGCAAAGCGCCGCAGCGAGGGCGGGCCGCTGGCGGCGGCCAAGGGTCCGTTAAAACCGTAGAGACTTTTACTCATGGTGATCTCCGATGGCGGCCGCTGTGCAAGCTGCAAGCTGCAGGAGGCGCGCGCTGGGGTTCAGGGCAAAGGGTGTCGTTCGTGCTGCAACTCGCGGCGCAGCGCCAGCGTGGCGCGCTGGCGCTGAGCGCTGTTCGAGCGCCGGTGGGCGCCGGCCAGGCGTTGCCGGGCGGCGGCGACCAGCGGGTTGCGGGGCTTGGGCAGGGTGAGGTGAAGCTTCATCGGGGCACTCCTTCGCGCGTTGCGCGGGTTGGAACAGGGACGGGGGAACGGTTCGAAAAGCAGATCGAAAAGCAGTTCGAAAAGCGGGCCAAAAAAGCGGGCCAAAAAAGCGGGCCAAAAATGCAAAGGGCCCGGAGGCTTGATGCATCCGGGCCCTTGGGGCTAGCGCAAAAACGGGGCGCTAGTCCGGTACGGCACCGGTACGGTTGGGGTTGAAGCGGGCTTGCTGGGCATTCAGCACCGTCAGCTGACGGGCCTGGCACAGACCGATGCCGGCCGCCAGCGCGCGGTGGTTGGGCAGGCGGTTGGGCGGGGTCAGGACAGGCATCGACATGGGCGTGAGGGCGGTTGGTGATCGGGTGATCGGTGATCGGGTGATCGCCTGATCGGGGTGGCTAGGCGGGTCTCATAACGGCCGGCAAGGCACCGAAACTTGCTCGCATGATAAATAGAAATTTATCTTGCGCAAGTGTTTTATGGCTGACTCGGGTTTGTCCTGATGCGTCGCAAACCACAAGCCTTCGTGGTGCCTCAGCGCTTGGGTTTGAGCGGCGCCACGCCGCTTTGGCTGCGCGCCCACAAGGCCTGGTCGTCGGCCACCGGCGTGGCGGCCGGGCGCGGCTGCTTGGCCGTCGCGGCCAGTCCAGCGGTAGCGGCGGTGGCGGCACGTGAGGGCTCGGCGGCGGGCGGTGTCAGCACTTCGCCCAGCAGGTCAAGCAAGCGGCTGCGCGCGCGCTGTGGATGGCGGCGGTAGTAGGTCAGCACCAGGCCGACGATGAAGCGCTCGTCGTCATCCTGCGGTTGACTGGGCGATGGCGCGGGCGCGCCAGGCTGCGGCGCGGCAGACGCTGCGGCCTGCGTCGCATCATGCGGCAGGTCCATCCAGCCCACTGGCTTGCGGCACAATTGCTCAAACTGCCGCGCCAGGCGCTCACCGATCTGGCGCGAGCGGCCCTTGATCTGGCTCCAGTAGCTGGGCTGGATCTGCAACTTCTCGGCAAAGCGCCGTTCCAGGCCACGCAGGGCCGCCGCATCGGGATGCTTGACGGCGGCCTGCACAAACTCGTCGAACAGCAGCATGGTGTTGTCGAGGCGGATGCGCGCCACATCGTAGACAGGGTTCATACCCTCATGATAATCGGGGCTTGTGCAGCGGGGCATGGCGGGCCCCCCACCCGCCCGCGCCCAAGCGGGGGCGGCCGCATCAACCCTCGTCGCGCGCCTGCCAGCCGCCGGTGAGTTGCTGTTGCACCGCCGGTGGCACGGCTTCGTAGTGCGACAAGGTCAAGGTGTACTGGCCGGCGCCGCTGGTCATCGCATTGAGCCGGGTCTGGTAGCCCGCCAACTCGGACATCGGCGCCTGGCCCTCGATCACCATCTGCTCGCCCAGGCCGTTGCGGGTGCCGGCCACCTGGCCGCGGCGCGCCGCAAGGTCGCCGGTGATGTCGCCCACCGCGCTGGCCGGCACGCTGATCTCGACCTCGACGATGGGCTCCAGCACGATAGCCCGCGCCGCCTGCATCGCCGCCATGAAGGCCTTGCGGCCGGCGGTGATGAAGGCGATCTCCTTGCTGTCCACGCTGTGGTGCTTGCCGTCGTAAACGGTGACGCGCACGTCGACCACCGGGTGGCCCGAAATGGCGCCGCTGGCCAGCACCTCGCGCACGCCTTTTTCAACCGCCGGGATGTAGACACCCGGAATGGTGCCGCCCTTGACCGCGTCGACAAACTCGAAGCCCTCGCCGCGCGGCAGCGGCTCGACGCGCAGAAAGACCTCGCCAAACTGGCCGGCACCGCCGCTCTGCTTCTTGTGGCGGTGGTGGCCCTCGGCCGGCGCGGTGGCGGTCTCGCGGTAGGGGATGCGCGGCGGCCGTGTCTCAACCTCAAACCGGTGCACCTCGCTCAGGCGCTCGAGCAGGGTGCGCAGGTGCAGCTCACCGAGGCCGTAGACCACGGTTTCATTGGTGCTGGCGACATGCTCAACCTTCAGGCAGACATCTTCGTCGACCAGCTTGCCCAGGATCTCCCACATGCGCTGCTCGTCGCCGCGCCGCTTGGGCGCAATCGCCAGGCCATGCACCGGCAGCGGGAAGGGCAGCGGCTTGAGGTGAATGTGGTCGTCCTCGGCGGCGTCGTGCAGCACGGCGTCGAAGTGCAGCTCGTCGATCTTGGCGATGGCACAGATGTCACCCGGCACCGCCTGCGCTACTTCAACATGGCTCTTGCCCTGCAGCCGGTAGAGGTGGGCCACCTTGAAGGGTTTGCGGCCGTCGCCGACATACAACTGGCTGCCGGCGCGGATCGTGCCCTGGTGCACCCGCAGCACGCCCAGCTTGCCGACATAGGGGTCGACCGTGACCTTGAAGACATGGGCCAGCACATGCAGCGCCGGGTCGGGCTGGGCATGCATCAGCACCGCCGATTCGCCCTCGCCGTTGAGGAAGTCAGGCGGGTTGCCCTCGCCAGGGTGCGGCAGCAGGTGGTGGATGACATCGAGCAGTGCCTGCACGCCAGCACCCGTGCGCGCCGAGACAAAGCACACCGGCACCAGGTGGCCTTCACGCAGCGCCTGCTCCAGCGGCGCGTGCAACTCGCCGGCGTCGATGTCGCCGGCTTCCAGGTAGCGCTCGACAAAATCGCCATCCACCTCAACCACCTGCTCTACCAAGGCGCGGTGCGCCGTATCCACCGGGCCCAGGTCGCTGTGGCCCTCGCGGTTGAAGAAGCAATCGAGCACCTGCATGGCACCGCCGGCGGGGTCGCTCTGCGGCAGGTTCAATGGCAGGCACTCTTTGCCGAAGCGGGTCTGGATGTCGGCCAGCAGCGCCGCCAGATCGACGCCGGGGGCGTCAATCTTGTTGACCACAATGAGCCGGTCGAGGCCGCGGTCGGCGGCCTGCTGCATCATGCGCACGGCCATCGGCTCGATGCCGTTGATGGCGCTGATCACCACCACCGCAGTTTCCACCGCTTCCAGTGCCGGCAGGCTCTGGCCCACAAAGTCGGCGGCGCCGGGGGTGTCAATCAGGTGGATGCGGCTGCCCAGCCAGTGGGTATGCATCACCGCCGAGTTCAGCGAGTGCTGCATGCGGCGCTCAAGCGGATCAAAGTCGCTGACGGTGCTGCCGCGCTCCAGGCTGCCGGCAGCGTTGATGGCGCCGCTGGTGGCCAGCAAAGCCTCGACCAGGCTGGTCTTGCCGGCGGCGGCCGGCCCCACCAGGGCCAGGGTGCGGATGCCCGACACGGACTCGGTGGCCATGTCCGGGGTTTCTGGGCTTGACATCGGGGTTCTCCTGAGCCGGCGTGGCTGCGTCAGCCTTCCGGCTCCCCATGCGCCGGCGTGGAGGGGTGCCGCCGGCTCAGCCTAAGCCGCTTGCCGGGCTGGCGCAAGCGCCAGCGTCAAGTAGCGGCGAGTCGGGCCATCAGCGCTTGCCGCCGCGCAGCCCCGCCAGCAGGGCGTCGATCGCCGGCGCCACGTCGGCCATCGGCTCGGCGCTCTGGTCTTGCCGGGTGCACAGCCGCAGCAAGCCATCGATCAAGGCCAGCAAGGCGGTGGCTGCAGTGTGCGGGCTGACACCTGCGGCCAACGTGCCGGCCTGCTGGGCGGCTACCAACAAGCGCTCCATGCGTTGCACACAATCGCTCACCGCGCCCTCGTTGCGCTGCGCCAGCGGTGCCAGCTCACCGACAAACTCGGTGCGGTGCATCAGGATGGTGAAAACCCGGCGCGCCCGGGGATCGTTGCGCATCAAGGCAAAGGGCTCTAGCGCCAGCGCGCGCAGCGCCTGCAGCGGATCGGCGCCGGGCTGCTGCAGCGCGCGCGCTTCGGCGGTGGCCAGCGCCTGCTCCATCGGCAGATCGACCCGCGCCATCATGGCGTCGAACAGCGCCAGCTTGTCCGCGAAGTGCCAGTAGATCGCGCCGCGGGTCAGGCCGGCTGCGGCTGCGATGTTTTGCAAGGAGGCGCGCGACAGGCCACGCGCCAGAAACACCTGCTCGGCGGTGTCGAGCAGGCGCTCACGCGTGGCTTCGGCGTCTTGCTTGGTGCGGCGGACCATCAGCCGACCTCGGCCCGCTGCGGCCGGCTCGCGGCGTCTGGCCGGCACTTGGCCAAGGTCCAGAACAGCGACCTGAACGGCCTGGCCTGTTGGAAGGGATTAGACATACATTCGCGATTGTATGTAAACTCGCCGGCTTCCAAACAAGGGGTTTGCGCGGGGTGCCAAGAAAGGCACCATGCGGCTCGCCCATGTCGTCCAGGCCGCAAGGCCGCAGCAGCCATCTCACCATGAATCAAGCCCTCCCTGCGCAACGCCCCTTGTCATCACGGCCCTGGCTGTTGGCGCTGCCACTGAGCCTGGCGCTGGCCGCCTGTGGCGGCGGTGGTGGTGGCCAGGGCGCTGGCGCTGGCGGCCCGCCGGGCGGCGGCATGCCTCCGCTGACGGTGGGTGTGGTCACGGTGCAGCCCGGTGCCGTGCCCTTGGCCACCGAACTGCCGGGCCGGCTGGAGGCCTGGCGGGTGGCGCAGGTGCGCGCCCGGGTGCCCGGCATCGTGGCCAAGCGGCTGTTCACCGAGGGTGCGTTGGTCAAGGCCGGTCAGCCGCTGTACCAGCTTGACGACGCCGCGTTCCGGGCTGCCGTGGCCAGCGCCCAGGCGCTGGTGGCGCGCGCCGAGGCCAGTGTTGCCCAGGCGCAGGCCCAGCAGCAGCGCTATCAGCCGCTGGCCGAGGCCAAGGCCATCAGCGCGCAGGAGTGGCTGCAGGTGCAGACCACGCTGAAGCTGGCGCAGGCCGAGGTAGGCACCGCACGTGCTGCGCTGCAGACGGCGCGCATCAGCCTTGATTACGCGGCGATCACTGCGCCGATTGCCGGGCGCATCGGCCGCTCGCTGGTCAATGAAGGCGCGCTGGTCGGCCAGGGCGACGCCACCCAGCTGGCGGTGATCCAGCAGACGCATCCGCTGTATGTCAACTTCAGCCAGTCGGCGGCCGAGGTGATGCGCCTGCGCAGGGCCTTGGCCAGCGGTGCGCTGCGCGGCGCCGGCGGCGCTGCCGAGGTGCGTGTGTTGCTCGAAGACGGCAGTGAATATCCGCTGCCCGGCAAGCTGTTGTTCACCGACCCCACGGTGGATGCCGCCACCGGCCAGGTCAGCCTGCGCGCCGAGCTGCCCAATCCGCAGGGCCTGCTGCTGCCCGGCCTGTTTGTCACCGTGCGGCTGGTGCAGGCCACCAGCGAGAGCGCGATCCGCCTGCCGCAACAGGCTGTCACGCGCGGCCCGGCCGGCGACAGCGTGCTGGTGCTGGGTGCCGACAGCAAGCCGCAGCCGCGCAAGGTGAAGATCGGCGCCAGCCAGGGCGCCGACTGGGTGGTGACGGGTGGCCTGGCCGCCGGTGAGCAAGTCATCGTCGACGGTGTGCAGAAGATGATGATGATGCCGGGCGCCATGCTCAAGCCGGTACCTTGGTCGCCGCCGGGCGCCGCATCGGCCGCCCCAGCGAGCGCCGCTGCCGCTAAGCCGGGCATGGCGCCGGCTGCGCCGGCCGTTTTGGTCGCACCGGCCGCCTCGGCCGCCAGCCGCTGAACCGGGAGCACCGTCCATGCTCTCCGGATTTTTCATCGATCGCCCGATCTTCGCCTGGGTCATCGCGCTGTTCATCGTGGTGCTGGGTGGCGCAGCCATCACCAAGCTGCCGGTCTCGCAATACCCGTCGGTGGCGCCGCCGGCCATCGTCATCGGCACCGCCTACCCCGGCGCCTCGGCCAAGGTGCTCGAAGACAGCGTGCTGTCGGTGATCGAGCAAGAGCTCAACGGCGCGCCGGGCATGATCTACATGGAGTCGATCTCTCAGGCCAACGGCAGCGGCTCGATCACCGCCACCTTCGAGCCCGGCACCAACATCGAGCTGGCCCAGGTCGAGATCCAGAACCGGTTGGCGCGCGCCACGCCGCGGCTGCCCAGCGCGGTGGTGCAGCAGGGTGTACGCATCGACAAGGCGCGTTCGAACTTTCTGCTGTTTGTTTCGCTGACGTCGAGCAACGCGGCCGACGACCCGGTGTCGCTGGGCGACTACGCGGCGCGCTACATCCAGCCCGAGCTGCAGCGCATCGCCGGCGTTGGCCAGGCCCAGCTGTTTGGCACCGAGCGTGCGATGCGCATCTGGCTCGATCCGGCCAAGCTGGTGGCCTTCGGCCTCAGCCCGGCCGAGGTCAACGCCGCGATCCGCGCGCAGAACGCGCAGGTCTCGGCCGGCACGCTGGGTGAGCAGCCGGGCGTGCCCGGCCAGAGCATGAGCGCCACCGTGGTGGTGCAAGGCCAGCTCAGCGACCCGGCGCAATTTGGCGCCATCGTGCTGCGCGCCCAGGCCGGCGGTGCTGCCGTGCGCCTGCGCGATGTCGCCCGCATCGAGCTCGGCGCGCAGGGCTACGGCAGCTTCTCGCGGCTCAATGGCCAGCCCAGCGCCGGCATCGGTGTGCAGTTGGCGCCCAGCGGCAACGCGCTGGCCGCGGCCGACGCCATCAAGGCCCGCATGGTCGAGCTCAAGGCCTTCTTCCCGCCGGGCATGGACTACTCGGTGCCCTACGACAGCAGCAAGTTTGTGCGCATCTCGATCCAGCAGGTGGTGATCACGCTGCTCGAGGCGGTGGGGCTGGTGTTTGTGGTGATGCTGATCTTTCTGCAGAACCTGCGCTACACGCTGATCCCCACCATCGTGGTGCCGGTGGCGCTGCTGGGCACCTTTGGCGTGCTGCTGGCGATGGGCTACTCGATCAACGTGCTGACACTGTTTGGCATGGTGCTGGCCATCGGCATCCTGGTCGACGATGCCATCGTGGTGGTCGAGAACGTCGAGCGCCTGATGGCCGAGGAGGGCCTGAGCCCGCGTGAGGCCACGCGCAAGGCGATGGGCCAGATCACCGGCGCGGTGATCGGCATCACCGTGGTGCTGGTCAGCGTGTTCGTGCCGATGGCCTTCTTCGGCGGCGCGGTCGGCAGCATCTACCGCCAGTTCTCGCTGAGCATGGTCTCGGCGATCCTGTTCTCGGCCTTCTTGGCGCTGACGCTGACGCCGGCGCTGTGCGCCAGCTTTCTCAAGCCGACCAGTGCGCACCATCAGCGCAAGGGCTTCTTCGGCCTCTTCAACCGGGGTTTTCGCAGCACCACCCAGGGTTACGAGCGCACGGTGGCCAAACTGCTGCCGCGTGCCGGGCGCTGGATGCTGGCCTTCGCCGTGGTGCTGGTAGCAGTGGGCTGGATGTACAGCCGCCTGCCGTCGTCTTTTTTGCCCAACGAGGACCAGGGTTATCTGATCGTCAACGTGCAGCTGCCGCCCGGCGCCACCGTCGAGCGCACCACCGCAGTGATGCAGCAGGTGGAAGAATTCTTCGGCAAGCAGCCCGAGGTTGACCAGGTGGTGGCGGTGATCGGCTTCAGCTTTTCGGGCCAGGGCCAGAACTCCGGCCTGGTTTTTGTGCCGTTGAAGGACTGGTCCGAGCGCAAGGGCCCCGAGCACAGCGCGCAGGCACTGGCCGGCCGCGCCTTCGGTGCCTTCATGGGCATCCGCGATGCCTTTGTGTTCCCGTTGAGCCCGCCGCCGATCCCCGAGCTGGGCACCGCCACCGGCTTCAACTTCAGGCTGCAGGACCGCGGTGGCAATGGCCACGAGGCGCTGCTGGCGGCGCGCAACCAGCTGCTGGGCATGGCTGGCAAGAGCCCGTTGCTGGCCGGCATGCGGCCCGACGGCCTGGAGGATGCACCGCAGCTGCAGCTCGACATCGACCGCGAGCGCGCTTACGCCCAGGGCGTGGGCTTCGAGGCGGTCAACGCGCTGCTGTCGACGGCGCTGGGCTCGTCCTACGTCAACGATTTCAACAGCCGAGGCCGCTTGCAGCGCGTGATCGTGCAGGCCGACGCACCGGCACGCATGGTGCCCGAGGACCTGATGCGCTTGCAGGTGCCCAACAACCGCGGCCAACTGGTGCCGCTGTCGGCCTTTGCCAGCACGCAGTGGATCAACGGCCCGATGCAGACCACGCGCTACAACGGCTATCCGGCGATGCGCCTGGCCGGCGACGCCGCGCCCGGGCGCTCCAGCGGCGAGGCCATGGCCGAGATGGAACGGCTGGCCAAGCAGCTGCCGCCGGGCTTCGGCTTCGAGTGGACCGGTCAGTCGCGCGAGGAAAAGCTGTCCGGCGCACAGGCCGGCATCCTGCTGGCCTTCTCGATGCTGGCAGTGTTTTTGTGCCTGGCCGCGCTGTACGAGAGCTGGGCGATCCCTGTGGCGGTGTTGCTGGTGGTGCCGCTGGGTGTGCTGGGCGCGCTCACCGGCGTGTGGCTGCGCGGCATGCCCAACGACGTGTACTTTAAGGTCGGGCTGATCACGGTGATCGGCTTGTCGGCGAAGAACGCGATCCTGATCATCGAGTTCGCGAAGGACTTGCAAGCCGAGGGCATGGACCTGTTCAAGGCCACGCTCACCGCCTGCCACCTGCGCTTCCGGCCGATCATCATGACCTCGCTGGCCTTCATCCTCGGCGTGCTGCCGCTGGCGTTGGCCAGCGGCGCCGGCGCCAACAGCCAGCGCGCCATCGGCACCGGCGTGATGGGCGGCATGATCACCGCCACCGTGCTGGCGGTGTTTTTTGTGCCGATGTTCTTTGTTGTCGTGCGCCAGCTGTTCCCCAAAGGCCATGTGGCGCCGCACGGCACCTCGATCTCGGGGCCGCTGGCCCCCGTGCATGTGCCTTCGCACCGGCCAGCGCATGCGCCAGAGGGCGGGCCACGGCCGCCTGGCGCTGTCGGCCCGCCGGCGGTGGGCCAATCGGGAGAAGGCGCATGAGCCGCCGCACGATCCTGGCCCGCTCGCTGACCCGATCACGCAGTGCGGCCGCCGTGCCGATCATGCTGGGCCTGCTGGGCCTGCTGGGCCTGCTGGCCGGCTGTGCCACACCGCGTCCGCCGGTGGCTGCTGAACCCGCCCAGTTGCTGGCCGCTGCCGGCGTGCCCGCGCAGCTGCCTATCGCCATGACTGACGCCACTGCCACCCTGGCCGCCAGCGCTGACGCCAACACGCCGGCCGCCGACTGGCAGACCCTGGTGCTTTCGCCGCGCCTGCGCCAATGGGTGGCGCAGGCGCTGCTGCACAACCGCGACCTGCGCGTGGCCGCGCTCAATGTTGAGCGTGCGCAAGCCCAGCTAGGCCTGGCCGACGCCAACCGGCTGCCGACGCTGGGTGCCGGAGTCAACGCCGCGCGCGCACCCAACTCAAAGGGCGAGCAGGCCAACAGCCTGAGCGCCGGCCTGCAGCTCAGCAGCTGGGAGATTGACCTGTTCGGCCGCCTGGCCAGCCTGAGCGAGTCTGCGCGCGCCCAGTTGGCGGCCAGCCAGGCCGGCCAGCGCGCCGCCGAGCTGGTGGTGCGCGCCGCCGTGCTGCAGGCCGGGCTGGCGCTGCAGGCCGATGACGAGTTGCTGGCGCTGGCGCGGCAGACGCTGGACAACCGCGCGCAGAGCCTGGGGCTGGTGCGGCTGCGCGAAACCGCCGGCGCGGCCTCGCAGCTCGATCTGCAAGCCCAGCAGGGGCTGGTGGCACAGGCCCGCGCCAGCCTGGCGCAAGTGACGCGACAGCGGGCGCAGGACGCCCATGCGCTGGCGCTGCTGATCGGCCAGCCGTTGGCCGATGACGGCCAGGCGCTGGCCGGGCCGCACCTGGCCGACGAAGCCTGGCTGGCCGAAGTGCCGGCGGGGCTGTCGTCGGCCGTGCTGCTGCGTCGTCCCGATGTGCTGCAGGCCGAGCAGGCCCTGCGCGCCGCCGCTGCCAACATCGACGCAGCGCGCGCCGCGTTCTGGCCCAGCATCAGCCTCACCGCCCAGGCCGGCCAAGCCTCGGCGCAGCTGTCCGGCTTGTTTCAAGGCGGCAACTTTGTCTACACCTTGGCGGCCAATGCGCTGCTGACGGTGTTTGACGGCGGCCGCCGCGAAGCCGGGCTGGCCGCCGCCGAGGCGACGCAGCGCATCGCCGTGGCGCAGTACGAGCGGGCGATCCAGACCGCTTTCCGCGAAACCGCTGACGCCCTGGCCGGCGTTGCCAGCTGGCGCGACCAGCACCAGGCCTTGCTGGCCCAGCGCGAGGCCGCGCGTGAGACCGCCCGGCTGACCGGTCTGCGCGCCGCGCAGGGCGCGGCCGGCACGCTGGAGCAGTTGGAGGCCGAGCGCAACCTGTTTGCCGCTGAACAGGCGGCGCTGCAGGCCCGGCTGGGTGAACTGGCCAACCGGGTGGCCTTGTTGAAGGCGCTGGGCGGCTGAGCGGCGGCGATCTGCCGGGCCGTTGTTCGTCCGATGACGGCGGGCCGGCGGTGATCGGGCCTAATCTCGGGGCTGGCGCCGCCGGGCCGAGCGCGGGGCGTTGTTGGTAGCGGCTGACCGATATCGCCAGACCGATCTCTCGGCGCCCGCCGCCGCAACGACCTGGAGCTTTTGATGCAGATGAATGAGCCGACATGCGCCGCCCTGTGGCGAGCCACTGCGATGCCGAACGCGCGATGCGCGAAGACCTGGCCGCCGCCTATCGGCTGGTTGCGCTGACCGGCATGGAAGACAGCATCTACACCCACATCTCGGCGCGTGTGCCCGACACCGAAGACCAGTTTCTGATCAACCCCTACGGCTGGCTGTCACCCAGAAGGTGAATGCAGTCGTGGCCACCAAAGTCAGTGTTCATGAGACATTGCAAGCGGATGCAAGCGGTCAACTGCGGTTTCTAGGAGCCTGTCGGGCTTGGGGCGTCGATAGCGAGAATCGGCCCCAGCGAGAACAGTTCTTGCCGGATTTGCAGCCCCCTAGGAGCCTGTCGGACTTGGGGCGTCGATAGCGAGAATCGGCCCCAGCGAGGACAGTTCTTGCCGGATTTGCAGCCCCATAGCCCAGCTATGGGGCAAAAAGACGGTGAGAAATGGACCGCTGCGGTCGATTCGCAGCC
>JBBQJN010000012.1:0-25816 GCA_038325945.1 Burkholderiales bacterium
TTCAGGCCCCAGCCGACATGCGATACCGCATAGGCTTCGCGGTCGCCCCAGGCCGCCAGGTAGCCGCGCATCAGCTCGGCGTCCACGCTCTGGCCTTCGATCGCCGTGACATGGTCGTCGGCGATGCGCAGCGTTACCGCATCGGCCAGATAGCGCTTGAAGGTCAGGTTGACATCGCCCGGCGCCAGCACCAGTGTGCCGCTGACCGTGCCGGCCGCCGGAAAAGCCAGTACCAGCCCGGCCGGCCAGTGGCTCAGCGAGCCCGGCTTGGCGGTGAAGCCCCAGACGCCGCCAATGCGCGCGCCGGCCAGCGTGATGCGCAAGTCGGTGCCGGCGGCCGATGTCACGCGCATCTCACGCGCCGCCTTGAGCCGGCGCATGGCATCGCGCACCGGTGCTTCGTCCTCGGCGCGCGGCGCGGTGCGCTCCAGGATCTCGGGGTGCTCGTTGCTGACCACCATCACCCGCGCGCCACCCTGCAGGATCGCCGGCAGTTCGACCGCATGCTGCAGGCCCTCGACCGTGCAGTCAGCGATGAAGACGCTGCCGGCCAGCGCCGCCACCACCGGTGCCAGCTGGCCGATGGCGTCGGACGCGCCGGTCGAGCGCACCGGCACTGGCGCGCTTTGGCGTGGCGTGGGCAGCACAACATGAAACCAGCGCGCGCCCAGCCGCGCCAGTGCCAGCTCGCTGAGCTGCACCAGGCTGGCGCGTGACTGTGTTTCCGACAGCACGGCGCAGGCATCGCCCGGCTGCACGCCGCAGAGGCGAAAGACCTCGGTGAAGCTGTCGATCCACTTGGCCTCGATGCGCTCGCCACTGCTTGAACCCAGGCTCACAGCACTTCTCCCAGCATGCGGTAATGGCCGCCCTGGAACAGCAGCGGCGCCACCGCCAGGCTCGACAACCGCAGCACGCGGCCGATGAACAGCACATGGTCGCCCGCCTGCTGCCGGCTGTCGACCACGCACTCGAAGACCGCAGCGCTACCGGCAAGCACCGGCGCGCCGTCGAGACCAGGCGACCAACCGCCCTCGGCAAACTTGTCGTCACTGGCCGACGCAAAACGCCGCGACAGATCAACCTGCGTCTCGGCCAGCACATTGACCGCAAAGTGCCCCGACTGGGCAAAGGCCGGCAGGCAGTTGCTGATATCGCGCAACGACCACAGCACCAACGGCGGATCCAGCGACAAGGAAGTGAAGGAATTCGCCGTCAGCCCCACCGGCAGGCCGTCGGTATCAAGGCAGGTGATGATGGTCACACCGGTGGCAAAGCGGCCCAGCGCGGCGCGCAGGTCCAGCGGCGTCAGCGGCTCGACCATGAAGTCGGCGTCGGCGTCGGCGTCGGCCGTGGTCGCCGCGCTTGAGAAGGGTGGTCTCATCGCACTCCTAGGGTAGTTGCGGCCGCGCCGGCGATCAGCGCAGCAAGGCGCGCGCCAGCGCAAAGCCGAGCGCAGTGCAGGCCAGCGCGCCCAGCAGGTGGGCGGCGCTGTGCAGCAGCGCCAGGCCCCAGTCGCCGCGCTGCAGCAGGCCCAGCGATTCAGCCGAGAATGAAGAAAAAGTGGTGAAGCCGCCGAGCAGCCCGGTCACCAGCAACAGGCGCGTCAGCTCGTCGGGCGAGCGCGAGAACCAGACCATGGCGACGCCGATCAGCAGCCCACCCAGCGCATTGACCAGCAGCGTGCCCAGCGGAAACCCGGCCCACAGGCTGTTGAGCGCCAGGCCCGCGCCCCAGCGCAGCAGCGCGCCAATGGCCGCGCCCAGAGCCACCGCGCCGGCCTGCAGCAGGGTGATGCCGTTGGCCAGCCCGCCGCCGCTCATGCCACTCATGCCACTCATGCCACTCACGCCACCGGCGGCAGATTGCCCGCCTGCAGGCCCCAGCGCGCCAGGGCCTGGTCGTCGGCGACGCGGGCATCCACCCAGCGTGCGCCGTCGGGCGTGGTTTCCTTCTTCCAGAACGGCGCCTGGGTCTTCAGGTAATCCATCAGGAATTCGCAGCCCTTGAAAGCCTCGCCGCGATGCGCCGAACTGACCACCACCAGCACGATCTGGTCGAGTGGCTGCAGCAGGCCGACGCGGTGGATCACGCGTGCGCCGTGCAGATCAAAGCGTCGAAACGCCTCGTCGATCATGGCCTCGATCGCGCGCTCGGTCATGCCGGGATAGTGTTCCAGCTCCATCGCGCTGATGGCGTCGGTCACGCCCGCCGTGCGGTCGCGCACCGTGCCAATGAAACTGGTGACCGCGCCAACGCCGCCGTCGCCGGCGCGCAGCGCAGCGACTTCGGCCGAGAGGTCGAAATCTTCGGTCTGGATCGACACACGCGGGGTGGTGGTCATGGTGGCGAATGGCTGCAGATCAACCACCGGTGACCGGTGGAAAAAACGCCACTTCGGCGCCGGCCGGCACGGGTGTGGCCTCGTCGGCCATCACCTGATTCAGCGCGCAGCGCAGCGCACGGCCACGCGTCAGCACCTCGGCATGGCGGCCGCCGCGCTCGACCAGCGCGTCGCGCAACTGCGCCAGCGTGCTGCCGGCAACCAATTCAACCACTTCGCTGGCGCCCAGCGCCTCGCGCAGCGAGGCAAAGTAGCGCACGGTGATCACGTGGGCAGCCATGTCAAGACCCGATCAAGGAAGACAGCAGCAGCAGGCGCACGCTGTCGCCGCGCCGCACCACCTGGCCCGAGGGGTTGTCGACCAGGCCGTCGGCCCACACCGCCGAGGTCAGAACGCCTGAGCTCTGGTTGGGAAACAGCTCCACACCACCCTGGGCATTGAAGCGCGCGCGCAAAAACTCACGGCGCTTGTCGGGTTGCGGCCAGTCGAAATCGGCGCGCACCTGCACTGCGGCCGGCATGGTGGCGCTGCAGCCCTGGATGGCGCGCAGCACGGGCGCCACGGCCAGCAGGAAGGTGACAAAACTCGACACCGGGTTCCCCGGCAGGCCCATGAACAGCGCCTCGCTGTCGGCCGCGTCGCGGCGCACCGCGCCAAAGACCAGCGGCTTGCCCGGCTTCATCGCCACCTGCCAGGCCTCGAGCCAGCCCTCAGCCTTGACCGCCGGTTTGATGTGATCCTCTTCGCCCACCGACACGCCGCCCGAGCTGAGGATCAGGTCATTGCCTTGGGCCGCACGGCGCAGCGCGGCGCGGGTGGCGGCCAGGTCGTCCGGCACGATGCCCAGGTCTTCAACTTCGCAGCCGGCCGCCAGCAACAGGCCGCGCAGCGTGAAGCGGTTGCTGTTGTAGATGGCGCCGGGCTTGAGCGACTCGCCCGGCATCACCAGTTCGTCGCCGGTGGAGAACAAGGCCACCCGCGGCCGGCGGCGCACCGTCAGCCGGGACGCGCCCACCGACGCCGCCAGGCCCAGCGCCTGCGGCGTCAGCCGCACGCCGACGGCCAGCACCTCAGCGCCATGCATCACGTCCTCGCCACGGCGGCGGATCCATTGGCCGGGCTGCGGCACGGCATTAAACCGCACGCTGCCCAGGCCACCCTCGGCGGCCGCTGGCAGCGAGTCGCACTGCTCCTGCATCACCACCGCGTCACCGCCGGCCGGCACCTGGGCGCCAGTGAAAAAGCGTGCCGCCGTGCCGGGCTGCAGCGGCTGGCCAACCCTGCCGGCAGCGATGCGCTGGCTGACCGGCAGCACCGTGCCGACTGCGGGCACATCGGCCACGCGCACCAGGTAGCCGTCCATCGAGCTGTTGTCGGCCGGCGGCACGTCCAGCGCAGACACCACGGCACGCGCCAGCACCCGGCCCAGCGCGTCGAAGGTGTCGACTTTCTCTAGCTCAGGCAGCACGCGCTCATGGGCCACCGCCAGCAGGCGCGCCAAAACCTCGTCGAGGCTCAGCAAGGCGGGGCGGGATGGATCAGCCATGGTCGGGGGCGAGCTGTTCGGGGCGGTAGAGGTAACGCTCGGCAGTGTCCATCAGGTGCTCAAGCACGGCTGTCACATCGGCCATAGCCAGCACCGGCAGGCCGCTGGCCACCGGCAGCGCAGCAGGGTCATCGGTGACGATGGTGGTGACAAACGGGTCGTCGGGGTAGAGCGGCGGCTGGCCCAGCGCGGCGCGCCAGACTTCGACCTTGGGCCAGGCGGCATGCTTGAAGCCCTCAACCAGCACCCAGTCGGTGGGCGACAGCTCGGCCAGCAGTTGCGCCAGGCTGGGCAGGCCCTCGACCGGGTACTCGCGCAACAGCGCCAGCCGCTGCGCCGAGGCCAGCAGCACCTCGGTGGCGCCGGCTTCACGGTGGCGGTGGCTGTCCTTGCCGGGCCGGTCGATGTCGAAGCGCTTGTGCGCATGCTTGATCACCGAGACCCGCTCACCGCGCGCCTTCAGCGCGGCGATCAGTTGCTCGATCAGCGTGGTCTTGCCCACGCCCGAAGGGCCACAGAAACAGACAACCTTGGTCATGCGCAGTGCTGCACGATGTAGGCCTTGACCTGCGCCGCATCCACCGGCATCCGGGTGAAGCGCTTGGGCAGGGCTTCGATGCCCTCCAGCGCTGCTGGCCGCAACGGTGGCCGGCCCAGCGCTTCTTCGATGGTGGCGGCAAACTTGGCCGGCAAGGCGGTCTCCAGCACGATCATCGGCACGCCGGGCTGCCGGTGTTCACGCGCCACCTTCAGACCGTCGGCGGTATGGGTGTCGATCATGTCCTGGTGCGCCTTCCAGTTGTCGCGGATGGTCGCCAGGCGGTCTGCATGGCTGCTCTTGCCCGAGACGAAGCCGTAGCGCTGGAAACGCGCTGTCTCTTCGGCGGTGAGTTGGAAGCCTCGGTCACGGGCCAGCGCCGGGCCGAACAGCTCGGCTACGCGCGCACCGTCACGCTTGAGCAGGTCAAAGACAAAACGCTCGAAATTGCTGGCCTTGCTGATGTCCATCGACGGGCTGCTGGTTTCAAACGTCTCGGCACTGGCGCGCACCCGGTAGTGGCCTGGGCCGGTGCGGAAAAACTCGTCGAGCACATCGTTCTCATTGGTGGCCACCACCAGCTGCTTGATCGGCAGGCCCATGCAGCGCGCCACATGGCCGGCGCAGACATTGCCGAAGTTGCCCGAGGGCACGGCAAAGCTGACTTGCTCATCACTGTTTTTCGTGACTTGAAAGTAGCCCGCAAAGTAATACACCACCTGGGCCAGCAGCCGCGCCCAGTTGATCGAATTGACGGTGCCGATCTTGTACTGGCGCTTGAACGCCAGATCGTTGCTGACCGCCTTGACGATGTCCTGGCAGTCGTCGAACACACCGTCGATGGTGATGTTGTGGATGTTGGGGTCTTGCAGGCTGAACATCTGCGCCTGCTGAAACGGGCTCATGCGGCCCTCGGGGCTGAGCATGAAGACGCGCACGCCGTGCTTGCCGCGCATCGCGTACTCGGCGGCGCTGCCGGTGTCACCCGAGGTGGCGCCCAGGATGTTGAGCTGTTCGCCGCGGCGCGCCAGTTCGTACTCGAACAGGTTGCCCAGCAGTTGCATCGCGATGTCCTTGAAGGCCAGTGTCGGGCCGTTGGACAGCGCCTCGATGTGCAAACCGGGCTCGAGCGGGCGCACCGGCACGATGGCCTCGGTGCCATAGGTGGCGGCGGTATAGGTCTTGTGCACCAGCGCGCGCAGATCGGCCGGCGGGATGTCATCGATGTAGAGCGACAGGATCTCGAAGGCCAGGTCGGCGTAGCTCAAGCCGCGCCAGCGCGCCAGCGTGGCGGCATCCACCTGCGGGTAGTGGCTGGGCAGGTAAAGGCCGCCGTCGGGCGCCAGGCCTTCAAGCAGGATCTCGCAGAAGCGGCGCTCGGTCTTGTCGCCGCGGGTGCTGATGTACTTCATGGCTGGCCCCTCAGCTGAGCTCTTCCTTGCGGATGTTGACGATCGGTGCCAGCACCGTGGGCAGCGCCTGCATCAGCGCCAGCGCGTCGCGCATGCGGCCTTCCACCGTGTCGTGGGTCAGGATGATCAGGTCGGTCTGCTTCTCGCCTTCGGCGCTTTCGCGTTGGATCACCGCATCGATCGAGATGTCGTGGTCGGCCAGGATGGTGGTGATGCGGCTCAGCACGCCGGCCTGGTCGGCCACCTGCAGCCGCAGGTAGAACGAGGTGATGACCTGACCGATCGGCAGGATCGGCGTTGCCGCGGTGGCGTCGGGCCAGAAAGCCAGGTGCGGCACGCGGTGGTCGGGGTCGGCAGTGTGCAGCCGGGTGATGTCGACCAGGTCGGCCACCACCGCGCTGGCAGTGGGCTCGCTGCCCGCGCCCTTGCCGTAGTACAGCGTGGTGCCCACCGCGTCGCCCTGCACCACCACCGCGTTCATCGCGCCCTCCACGTTGGCGATCAGCCGCTTGGCCGGCACCAGCGTGGGGTGGACACGCAACTCGATTGCGCGCACATCGTCGCGGCGCTTGGTGATGCCCAGCAGCTTGATGCGGTAGCCCAGTTGCTCGGCATAGCGGATGTCGACGGCCTGCAAATGGGTGATGCCTTCGACATGGGCCTTGTCAAACTGCACCGGCGTGCCAAAGGCGATCGCGCTCATGATGCTGGCCTTGTGCGCGGCGTCGACACCCTCGATGTCGAAGGTCGGGTCGGCCTCGGCATAACCCAGGCGCTGCGCCTCTTTGAGCACGACGCCGAAGTCCAGCCCCTTGTCACGCATCTCGCTGAGGATGAAGTTGGTGGTGCCATTGATGATGCCGGCAATCCACTCGATGCGGTTGGCGGTGAGGCCCTCACGCAGCGCCTTGATGATCGGGATGCCGCCGGCCACCGCGGCCTCAAAACCCACCATCACACCCTTGGCCTGGGCCGCGGCAAAGATCTCGGTGCCATGCACCGCCAGCAGCGCCTTGTTGGCGGTGACCACATGCTTGCCGGCGGCGATCGCCGCCATCACCAGCGTCTTGGCGATGCCGTAGCCGCCGATCAGCTCGATGACGATGTCGATCTCAGGGTTGTCGATGATGGCCTGGCCGTCGGCCACCACCTGCACGTCCTTGCCCACCAGCGCGCGGGCGCGCTCGGTGTCGAGGTCGGCCACCATGCTGATGACGATGCCGCGGCCAGCGCGGCCGCGAATCTCGGCCTGGTTGCGCTGCAAGACCTTGAAGCTGCCGCTGCCGACAGTGCCGATGCCGAGCAGGCCGACCTGGATGGGTTTGGCTTCGACATCACGTCGCTGCGCAACATCCGTCTGCGCCGAAACACGGGGTGTTTTCATGGGTTCTCTCAAGCCGCGTGGCGGCGACGGTAATGCGACAAGAAGCGCTCGATGCGGCCGATGGCTTCGGCCAGGTCGTCAACATTGGGCAGGAAGACCAGACGGAAGTGGTCGGGCGCGATCCAGTTGAAGCCGCTGCCCTGCACGATCAGCACTTTCTCCTCGGCCAGCAGCTCATAGGCAAACTGCTGGTCATCGGTGATCGGGTACATCTTGGGGTCGAGCCGCGGAAACATGTACAGCGCCGCCTTGGGCTTGACGATGCTGACGCCCGGGATCTGCGTCAGCAGATCGTAAGCGCGGTCGCGCTGGCGGCACAGCCGGCCGCTGGGTGCCACCAGATCCTTGATGCTCTGGTAGCCGCCCAGCGCGGTCTGGATCGCCAGCTGCCCTGGCGTGTTGGCGCACAGCCGCATCGACGACAGCATGTTCAGGCCTTCGATGTAGTCCTTGGCATGGCGCTTGTCGCCCGAGACGATCATCCAGCCGGCGCGGTAGCCGCAACTGCGGTAGTTCTTGCTCAGGCCGTTGAAGGTGACAAACAGTACATCGTCGGCCAGCGAGGCGATGCTGGTGTGGGTGGCGCCGTCGTACAGCGTCTTGTCGTAGATCTCGTCGGCAAAGATGATCAGTTGGTGCTGGCGGGCGATCTCCACCAGTTCCAGCAGCACCTCGTCGGAATACAGCGCGCCGGTCGGGTTGTTCGGGTTGATGATCACGATGCCCCGGGTACTGGGCGTGATCTTGCGGCGGATGTCGGTCAGATCGGGCGTCCAGCCCGCTTGCTCGTCGCACAGGTAGTGCACTGGGCGGCCGCCCGACAACGCCACCGACGCGGTCCACAGCGGGTAGTCGGGCGCCGGCACCAGGATCTCGTCGCCGTTGTTGAGCAGGGCGTTCATGCTCATGGTGATCAACTCACTGGCGCCATTGCCGAGGTAGACATCGTCCACGGTGACGCCGGCGATCTTTTTCTCTTGGCAATAGTGCACCACCGCCTTGCGTGGCGCGAACAAGCCCTTGCTGTCGGTGTAGCCGGCGCTGTGCGGCAGGTTGCGGATCATGTCCTGCACGATCTCGTCGGGCGGCTCGATGCCGAAGGCGGCGATGTTGCCGATGTTGAGCTTGATGATCTTCTGGCCCTCGTCCTCCATCTGCCGCGCCTTGTCGAGCACCGGGCCGCGGATGTCGTAGCAGACGTTGGCCAGTTTGGCCGACTTGGCGATCAGGCGCAGCCCCACAGGCAGCGATTCGGCGGATCCGAAGGGCAACGCGGCATTCGTCACAAGTTCTCCCGGTGAGGCATGCAGCGCGGGCTGGCCCCGGCGGCCAAGCCCATGCTGCAGCGCAAAACCTATAATTTTAGACCTCGGGGTGAAACGCACCCCGCAGCGCGGCCCGCGCGCCACAGGCCCCGACCGGAAGCCACCCCTTGAAGTTTCAACACGACCAACTGGCCGGCACCAATGTCATCACCCGCAATGACGGTGATGCCCTGTGGGTGGGCAACAGCCGATTCAGCCACAGCCTGCTGGTGCCCTGGCAGGGCGCGGTACTGCCCTGGGCGCCCGACCGGCCCGAGGCGCTGCAGGCGGCGCACTTCGAGATGATCCTGGCGCTGCAGCCCGAACTGGTGATCTTTGGCAGCGGGCTGCGGCTGAAGTTTGTCTCGCCAGCGCTGATGCAAGCGCTGATCGAGCGCCGCATCGGCGTCGAGACCATGGACACCGCCGCCGCTTGCCGCACCTACAACGTGCTGGTCAGCGAGGGCCGCTCGGCGGTGGCCGCGCTGCTGCTGGCGCCGCCGACCTGAGAGACTGAGAGGCAATCGGATGCACCCGCGTAAGCCCCCAAAGCAGGTCCAAACCAGGCGCAAAGCACAGCCGGGGTGGGGCCCCGGCGAGCATTTGCAACGACGAGTGGGCCTGTTTTGGGGGCTTACCCGTAGGGCCGGGGTGGCCAAGGGCCCTGCGCGGCGTTGCATCGCTTGCCCGGACGTCAGTCCGGGCTTCGCGCTGCGCCTAGCTCAGTGCCCTTGGTCACCCCGGCGCGGGTGCATCCGATTGGCTCTCAGTCTCTGAGCCCTTGTTCAGTTATGAGCCGCAGCGAGCGAGCCCAGCCCCCGGTATACCCTGCATCGCCGATGCGCGGCGCAGCCTCGCTCTAACTTTATAATCCGGGGTTGCGCCCCAAGAGGGGATCCGTCTGACCTCCCCGGTCGACCCACATTCGCAGGAATGCCCGCATTGGCCCGCTCATGACGCCTGTACTCAACAAAAACCTCCCCGACTTCGAAGCCCAAGCCACCAGCGGCGTGAAATTTACGCCCAGTGCCTTCATTGGCCAGGCTGTGGTGCTGTACTTCTATCCCAAGGATCACACCCCTGGCTGCACCACGGAGGGCATGCAGTTCCGCGACAAGCACAAGGACTTCCTGAAGGCCGGCGCGGTGGTGTTTGGTGTCTCACGCGACAACATGACCTCGCATGACAAGTTCAGGCTGAACCTGGAACTGCCGTTCGAGCTGATCGCCGATACCGAAGAAAAGCTCTGCCACATGTTCGGCGTGGTCAAGAACAAGATCATGTACGGCAAGAAGGTCAAGGGCATCGAGCGCAGCACCTTCCTGATCGACGCCGCTGGCGTACTGCGCGCCGAGTGGCGCGGCATCAAGGTGGCCGGCCATGTCGATGAGGTGCTCAAAGCCGTGAAAGACCTGAAGAAGGCGGCCTGAGTTGGGCCTCCAGCCTGCGCCCCGCCTGCCGATGCCTGCCTACAGGGCATGTGCATAATCAGTGCATGCTGGTGAGTCGCTCGACGTACACCCCCTTCCAAGCCGAAGCCGCACAGTCGCCTGTGCGGCTTTTTTGTTGTCGGCCCCCCCGGCCCCTCCTGATCGCCCTGACGCTGTTACCAACATGCCCTTGCCCAAGCCGCCCGCCGCCAAAGCCGCCATCCTCTCGCCAGCCGATTTTGATTCGCAAGCCGCGCCGCGGGTTGATCGCCAAGGCGGCAAATCGCGTGGCAAGCCACGCGTCGAAACCAAAGGTGGCGCCTCGCTGAACTTGTTCGACGGCGCAGCGCCGATGGCCGCGCCCAGGCAGCCGGCGCAACGCACGCCCGCCAGCGCGTCGTCGTCTGCTGCACCTGCATCGCTGATCGCTGCGCCTGCCGCAGCACCGGCTGCCTCGCCGGCGGCTGCGCGCGCCACCGGTTCGGGCCTGCCGGGCAAGCAACGCTCGCTGGCCGCCGAGTCCAGCGCGCCCAAGCCGCGCCCGCGCAAGACGCGCGGCGAGGGGCCGGCCAAGCTGTTTGTGCTCGACACCAATGTGCTGATGCACGATCCGATGAGCCTGTTCCGCTTCGAGGAGCACGACGTCTTTCTGCCGATGATCACGCTGGAGGAACTCGACGACCACAAGAAGGGCATGAGCGAGGTGGCGCGCAACGCGCGCCAGGTCAGCCGCCAGATGGACGCCTTGGCCACCGACGGCAGCCTCGACCCCAAGGAAGGCATACCGCTGGCCAAGACCGGCCACAAGGAGGCGCTGGGCAAGCTGTACTTCCAGACCATGCTGCTCGACGTGCAACTGCCCGCCGGCCTGCCCCAGGGCAAGGCCGACAACCAGATCCTGGGCGTCGTCAAGAGCCTGCGCGAGGTTGAAGCCGCCAAGGGCAGCGGCCGCGAGGTGGTACTGGTGTCCAAGGACATCAACATGCGCGTCAAGGCGCGTGCGCTCGGCCTGGCCGCTGAGGACTACTTCAACGACAAGGTGCTCGAAGACGGCGACCTGCTCTACACCGGCGTGCTGCAATTGCCAGGTGACTTCTGGGAGCGCCACGGCAAGACCATGGAGAGCTGGCAGCAGGGCGGCCACACCTTCTACCGCATCGCCGGCCCGATGGTGCCGGTGCTGTTGGTCAACCAGTTTGTCTACCTTGAGCAGCCCGGCGCCGCCGCGCTGTATGCGCGTGTCACCGAGATCACCGGCAAGACCGCAGTGCTGAAGACGCTGAAAGATTTCACCCACGCCAAGCACTCGGTCTGGGGCGTCACCGCGCGCAACCGCGAGCAGAACTTTGCGCTCAACCTGCTGACCGACCCCGATTGCGACTTCGTCAGCCTCACCGGCACCGCCGGCACCGGCAAGACGCTGATGACGCTGGCCGCCGGCCTGGCCCAGGTGCTGGATGACCGCCGCTACACCGAAATCATCGTTACCCGCGTCACCGTACCGGTGGGCGAGGACATCGGCTTCCTGCCGGGCACCGAGGAAGAAAAGATGAGCCCCTGGATGGGCGCGCTAGACGACAACCTCGAGGTGCTGGCCAAAGGTGACGGCAGCGCCGGCGAATGGGGCCGCGCCGCAACCCAGGATCTGGTGCGCAGCAAGATCAAGATCAAGAGCCTGAACTTCATGCGCGGCCGCACCTTTCTCAACAAGTTTTTGTTGATCGACGAGGCGCAAAACTTGACGCCCAAGCAGATGAAGACGCTGATCACGCGCGCCGGCCCGGGCACCAAGATTGTCTGCCTGGGCAACCTGGCGCAAATCGACACGCCCTACCTCACCGAAGGCTCGTCGGGCCTGACTTACGCCGTCGACCGCTTCAAGGGCTGGCCGCACTCGGGCCATGTGATGCTGGCGCGTGGCGAGCGCTCGCGGCTGGCCGACTTCGCTTCGGAGGTGCTTTAAGGCTTGTGCCAGCTCAGTTTTGCCGGCAGCGCGGCGTTCATAATGGTTGGCAGGTGATGTTGCCTGGCCATTGAATGGGGAGATTTCCATGAACGACATGACGATTGAGCAAAAAGACAAGCTGATGGCCGATCTGCGGGTGGTGATTGCAGACGCTGAAGAACTGCTGAGCCTGGGCGCTGAGCAGACCGGCGCCACCGCCAGCGCATGGCGCGCCCGGATCGAGGCCCGGCTGGCCACCGCCAAGGCCAGCTTGGCTCATCTGCAGGAAGTCGCGGTCGCCCGTGCCCGCGCCGCCGGCCATGCCGCCGACGACTATGTGCACGAGCACCCCTGGAAAGCCATCGGCGCTGCTGCCGGCGTCGGCCTGATCGTCGGCCTTCTGGTCGGCCGTCGCTGACGCGATGGGCGGCCCTGGTGATCACCGAGGGCCGCGTGCGGCCGGCCTGTTCGGCTCGCTCAAACGGCTGCTGAGCAGCCTGCTGGAGACCGCGCAGCTTCGGCTGGATCTGCTCAGCAACGAGTTCCAGCGCGAGAAGCTGCGCATCTTCGACGGCCTGATCTGGGCCGCGCTGGCACTGCTCTTTGTCGGCCTGGGCCTGTTGCTGCTGGCCGGCCTGTTGCTGGCCTTGACGCCCGAGCCCTGGCGCTTGCTGGTGCTGGGCTTGCTGGTCTTGCTGAGCCTGGGCCTGGGCGCCTGGTTGATGGCGCAGGCCCGCAGCAGGCTGAGCCCGCCCGAGGGCCCGCTGGCGGCCAGCCGCGCCGAGCTGGCCCGCGACCTGGACGCACTGCGTCCACCGCTCTGATGTTGTTCGGAGCGCGTCAGCGCAAGCTGGCCCAACGTAGCCAGGACCTTCAGGCCCGCAGCGCCCTGTTGCGCGAGTCCATCGCACAAGACAGCCTGGTGCTGCGTCCGCCACTGGCCGCCGCCGATCAGGTGCTGGCCGCTGGCCATTGGCTCAAGAGCCATCCCGAGTGGGTGGGTCTCGGCGTCGCGTTGTTGGTGGTGTGGCGCCCACGCCGGGCCTGGCGGCTGAGCCTGCGCCTGTGGGGTGGCTGGCGCTTGTGGCAGCGCGCACAGCGCTGGCAGGCCGCCGCGATGGCCTGGCGGCTGCCGCACTGAGCCGCAGCGGCCGGGCTCAGGGCCGGGCCTGAGCGCGCAAACCGGCCAGCGCCGCCTTGGGGTTCATCAACACCCGGCGGCCGTCAGCGCTGCGGTCGGCGGTGCGGGTGATCAGGTCGATCAAGGCCTCGGGCGTCAACTTGCCATCCACCGCCAGCAGCTTGGCGGCCAGATTGGCGACCTGCGGCGCCGCCATCGAGGTGCCCGACAGCGCCACCCGCGCGCCGCCCGGCAGGTAGCTCTCAACCTGGTAGCCATTGGCATGCACTTTGACGGTGGGGCCATAGCTGGTGAAAGAGGCCTCGTCGCCGGCCAGGTCAACCGCGCCCACGGTCAACAGGTTGGGCAGCACGATGTCGGCCGGCATGTCCTCGACGAAGCTGGCGTCAGCGTTGCTGTTGCCGGCGGCCGCCACGAACAGCATGCCGGGCGCGCTGGCAAAAGCCCGTGTCAGAGCCGCCTTGCCGATGTCGAACAGCTGGCGCGCCAATGCCTTGCGCTCGTCGGCGTTCTTGACGGTGCCGCACTGCTCGAGGTCGTTCTCGATGCTGCCGACGTTGCCGCCCCAGCTCATGTTGACCACGCGCACACCGTGGCGCTTGAAGAAGTCGACCTGCGTCTGCGCGTTGGCCGCGTCACGCTGCGCCAGCTCGAGGCTGGGGCAGGGATCGGGCTGCAGCGTGTGGCTGAACTCGATGCGCGCCACCACCAGCCGCGCGAACGGGTTGCCGGCCAGCGCGATGCCCGCCACGTGGGTGCCATGTTCGTAGTTGCCGGCCAGGCCCAGTTCCTCGACCAAGGTCTTGTACTGCGCCGGCGCCAGCGTGGACAGCAGCTGCTTGACCTGCGTTGCCTCGGCGCTGTCGATGTTGGACTGCAGGTCGGAAAAGCCCTTGGTGCGCGCCGTCAACTGCGGCAGCCTGGCCACCAGCTCGGCGGGGATCGGGTGCAGCTGCCCCTTGGCCGGTCGGCTGGTCTTGTCGAAGGCGATCAGCGCCGGGCTGCCGTCGGCCTCACGCAGCAGCTGGCCGCTGAACAACGCGGTATCCACGCCGCTATCCCATACCGCCAACGGCACCGGGTTGTAGCGGCCATCGGCCGGCAAAGTGATGTCGCGTGCGGCCCAGATGTCGGCCTTCTGCGTCTTGTGCTGCGCCAAATAGCCGCTGTAGACCTCTACCAGCATGGCCTTGAGCGGCAGCACCGATTGCAGGCCAAAACGCGCATTGACCAGCATCGGCGCAAACTCATTGCTCAGCGCGCCCGCAGCGCTGGCCATCGGTTGCAGCACCTCGCGCACCCGGCCCAGCATCAGCGCCTCGCCCATCAGCTCAGCACCGGCCTTGGCCTGCTTGATGTCGTTGGCTATCACCGCATAGGGCATCGCCGCCAGTGCTTTGGTCAGGCTGTCGGCCACCGCGCGCTGAAAGACCGGGCCGCTCGGGCCATGGGCCTGCGCGGCGCGCGCCATCGCCGCCAGGCGCAACCCCGACAGCAGCTTGTCGGCCGGCTTGTCCTGCAGCGCACGCAGTTGCTCAACACGCGCCAGCACGCTGGCGTAGCGGCCGTCCAGGTAGTCCAGCACCGCCAACAGGCCGATCAGATCACGCTGCGCACCCTTGTCGGGGATCTCGTAGCCGGCCAGCACACTCTCGGTATCGCGGCGCAGCGCAGCGGCCAGCGGCGCAAAGGCCGCCGCGTCGCGCACCACATCCTCCAGCTGACCGCTCAGTGGGTAGCTGAAGCGCGGCAGGTCGGCGGCTTTTTCGATGCGCGGCTTGGGCGCCGTGGTCTGCGCTGTGGTCTGCGCCGCAATCTGCGCAAGTGCACTCGGACTGGCCAGCACCGCAGCCAGCGCCAGCAGGCCGACCGACAGCGCGTTTGAGGGGTGGCGGATAACAGGCTTCATGGCGGCACGGCGGAGCGCCGCCAAAACGGCAGCGTGTGTATTTTGCCGCGTCAGCCGCCGCCGACCAAATCCTTGATCTGCTGCAGCGCGCTGGGGTCTTCGATCGTTGTCAGATCACCCGGATCGCGGGCCTCGCACACCGCCTGGATGGCGCGGCGCAGCATCTTGCCCGAGCGCGTCTTGGGCAGCACCGTGACGAAGCGCACCCGCGCTGGCCGCGCCACCGCGCCAAGCTGGCCATCGACCAGCTTCATGATCTCGCCCTCGAGCTTGAGCGCGTCGGCCGGTGCGGCTGCGCGCGAGGCGTCTTTCAGCACCGCGAAGGCCATCGCCACCTGGCCCTTGAGCTGGTCGGCCACGCCCACCACCGCCACCTCGGCCACCTCGGGATGGCTGGAGATGCTCTCTTCGATCTCGCGCGTGCCCAGGCGGTGGCCGGCGACGTTGATGACGTCATCGGTGCGGCCCAGGATGTAGAAGTAGCCGTCCTCGTCCTTCAGACCCCAGTCGAAGGTGTTGTACATCAGCTTGTTGTGGATGCTCGTCCAGTAGGTCGAGACATAGCGCGCATCGTCGCGCCAGATCGTCTGCAGGCAGCCGGGGGGCAGCGGGCCGTCAATCGCGATCACGCCCTTCTTGCCGGGCTCGGTGATCTCTTCGGCAGTAACCTCATCGATCAGCTTGACGTCGAAGCCATACACCGCCTTGCCCGGCGAGCCAAACTTGGTGGCCGCCTGCTCCACGCCGTTGCAAATCGCCAGGATCGGCCAGCCGGTCTCGGTCTGCCAGTAGTTGTCGATGATCGGCTTGCCGATGGCCTCCGATATCCAGTTCGCGGTGGGCTCGTCCAGCGGCTCGCCGGCCAGGAACAGCGCCTTCAGGCTGGACAGGTCGTACTTGCTGAGGTAGGCAGGGTCCTGCTTCTTGAGCACCCGCGCGGCGGTAGGCGCGCTGAACATCACGCTGACCTTGTACTTCTCAACCAGCTTCCACCAGATGCCGGCGTCGGGCCGGGTTGGCAAGCCCTCATACATGATGGTGGCCATGCCAGCGATCAGCGGGCCGTAGATGATGTAGCTGTGGCCCACCACCCAGCCGATGTCGCTGGTGGAGAAATAGGTTTCACCCGCCTCGCCCATGTAGATGTGCTTCATCGACGACGCCAGCGCCACCGCGTAGCCGCCGGTGTCGCGCTGCACGCCCTTGGGCTTGCCGGTGGTGCCGCTGGTGTAGAGCGTGTAGCTGGGCTCGCTGGATTCGAGCCAGACGCAGGGCACCTGGGCATCTTTGTGCTGCTCGCGCAGCGCGGCGTAGTCGGCATCGCGGCCGGCCACGCGCTCGAAGGCCGCCAGGCCGCGATCAACCATCAACACATGCGCCGGCTTGTGCTTGGCCAGCCCGATGGCCGCGTCAAGCAGCGGCTTGTAGGGCACCACTTTGCCGCTGCGGCTGCCGGCGTCGGTGCTGACGATCACGGTGGGCTCGGCATCGTCGATGCGGGTGGCCAGGCTGTGGCTGGCGAAGCCGCCGAACACCACCGAATGCAGCGCGCCGATGCGTGCGCAGGCCAGCATCGCAAACGCCGCCTCGGCCGTCATCGGCATGTAGATCAGCACCCGATCGCCCTGCTTGACGCCCAGCGACTGCAGCACTGCGGCCATGCGCTGCACCTCGTCCTTGAGCTGGGCAAAGGTGTAGACAATCTCCTTGTCGACCTCGGTCGAGACCCAGATCAGCGCGTTGCGATCAGGATGGCTGGCGGCATGGCGATCCACCGCGTTGTGGCACAGGTTGGTGCGCCCGCCGACAAACCATTTGGCAAACGGCGGCCGGCTGTAGTCGCAGACCTGCTCGAAGGGGGTTTCCCAATCGATCAAGGCCGCTTGCTCTTGCCAGAAAGCGTCGCGATCTTCGATTGAGCGGCGGTAGAACTCGGTGTAGTCGGTCATGGTTTGTCTCCTGCGGTCTGGCGCGGCGTATCGCCGGCTCGCTGGGCATTGAAGAGCCTGGCACTGACAAGACACTGACTCTACTCAGACACAGGCCCGCTGCGGCCATCGGCCTGCCCATCCCCTGACCCAGCGCAAGTTGCCTGCAGCCGCGCTTGCTCGTCGCAGCCGCGTTGCAGGCCGCGCACCACGATGAGGCAGCGCCCGGGCCGACGGCTCACCGGTGGTATTCTCGCCGCCGTGCTGCAACCGCCCGCCACCGCCGCCAAGCCCCTGCTCGCCGCCATGTTGCTGGCCGTCTGCGTGGCAGTACATGCGGCGCCCGACAGCACCGATGCCGCCGCTACGGCGCCGACACCGCCGGCCACCAGCACGCTGGCCGACCCGATCATGAACCTGCTTGGCGAACGCGGCCTGCTGCGGCCGCTGGGCTCGGCGGCGCTGGTCGAATCGGTGCGCAGTTCGGTGCGCGACACTGCCTCCGACCTGGTGATCCAGGCGATGAACTTCCTCGGCGTGCCCTACAAGCGCGGCGGCGACAGCGAGACCACCGGCTTCGATTGCAGCGGTTTCACCCGCCACATCTTCGAGAACAGCATAGGCCTGGTGTTGCCGCGCCGAGCCGACGACCAGGCCACCACCGCCGGCTTGCGCAGCATCCAGCGCGCCGAGTTGAAGCCCGGCGATCTGGTGTTCTTCAACACCATGCGCCGCACCTTCTCGCATGTGGGCATCTATGTCGGTGACGAGAGGTTCATTCACGCACCACGTGCCGGCGGTCTGGTGCGCATCGAAGACATGCGCGAGTCCTACTGGGCGCGGCGTTTCACCGGCGCCCGCCGGGCCGACCTGAGCGCGGCCACGCCGCAGCCGCCGACCCTGCGCTGACCGCGCGCAGCGCCAGCGGGCAATCCCGCCTTGGCGGCGGGGCCGCCGGTACCGGCGTCGCGCTGGCGCGGCACAATCCCCCCATGGGCGAAACCGTGATTCCACTGGCCGACCTGCGCTATGCCGCGCCGGTGCCGGCCATTCCTGCGCAGGCCATTGCCGCCACCGGCTTGCTGGCCGACGCGCTGGGCCGGCCGCTGCGCGACCTGCGCATCTCGGTCACCGACCGCTGCAACTTCCGCTGCAGCTACTGCATGCCCAAGGAGGTGTTTGACCGCGACTACATCTTCCTGCCGCAGAGCAGCTTGCTGAGCTTCGAGGAGATCACCCGCACGGCGCGATTGTTTGTCGCCCACGGCGTGCAGAAGATCCGGCTGACCGGCGGCGAGCCGCTGTTGCGCAAGGCGCTGGAGTCACTGATCGCGATGCTGGCCGAACTGCGCACACCCGAGGGTGCGCCGCTGGACATCACGCTGACCACCAACGGCTCGGTGCTGGCGCGCAAGGCCAAGGCACTGGCGGCGGCCGGCCTGCAGCGCGTCACCGTCAGCCTGGATGCGCTGGACGACGCCATCTTTCGCCGCATGAACGATGTCGATTTTCCGGTAGCCGATGTGCTGGCCGGCATCACCGCGGCGCATGCCGCCGGCCTGGGGCCGATCAAGGTCAACATGGTGGTCAAGCGCGGCACCAACGAGCACGAGATCCTGCCGATGGCGCGCTACTTCCGTGAGCAGTTCGGCGGCCGCATCGTGCTGCGCTTCATCGAGTACATGGACGTCGGCGCCAGCAACGGCTGGCGCATGGACGAGGTGCTGCCCTCGGCTGAGGTGCTCAAGATGCTGCAGGCCGAGTGGCCGCTCGAGCCGATGGACCCCACGGTGACCGGCGAGACCGCCGAGCGCTGGCGCTATGCCGACGGCCGCGGCGAGATCGGCCTCATCAGCAGCGTGACCCAGGCCTTTTGCCACGACTGCAACCGCGCCCGGCTGTCGACCGAGGGCAAGCTGTTCCTCTGCCTTTTCGCCACCCGCGGCCACGACCTGCGCAGCCTGCTGCGCGGCGGCGCCAGCGACGCCGACATCACCAGCGCGCTGGCCGCAGTCTGGGCCGGCCGCGACGACCGCTATTCCGAGTTGCGCGCCGCGCAGCCGGCCGATGCCGGCCTCAACCCCGGCGAACGCCGCGTCGAGATGCATTACATCGGGGGGTAGATTGGCCCACCCCCGTAGCGCCTTCGGCGCACCCCCTCAAGGGGGCGACGCTGGCGGACCGGCGGAGCCGGATCCGCGGCGTCTACTTGGTGAATGCGCCCTGCTGCGAACCTCTTGCCAAAAAATCAAATGACATGAGCCTGCCTTCACTCGACGACATCGCCGCCCAACTGGCCGGCTACGACCCCAATGCCCTGCCGGTAGCACAGGCGCAAGCCTTCATCGCCAAGCTGGTACCCAAGGTGAAGGCGGTCGAGGTGCTGGCCATCCGCAGCGCGCTGGGCCGCGTGCTGGCGCGCGACATCGTGTCGCCCATTGACGTGCCATCGCACGACAACTCGGCGATGGACGGCTACGCGCTGCGCTCGGCCGAGCTGACGAGCGAAGGCGATACGCTGATCGGCGTTGCCGGCACCGCCTTTGCCGGCGCGCAGTTCGGCCAGAGCGTCGCTGCCGGCCAGGGTGTGCGCATCATGACCGGCGCGGTGATGCCCGCAGGCCTCGACACCGTGGTGCCGCAAGAGTTCACCACCACCGATGCCGACGGCCGCATCCGCATCGCCGCCGGCACGGTGCGCGCCGGCGACAACCGCCGCCTGCGCGGCGAAGACCTGGCGTGCGGCGACGCCGCGCTGCCGGCCGGACGCATCCTCAGCCCGGCCGATCTGGGCCTGCTGGCCTCACTGGGCCAGGCCGAGGTGCCGGTGTTCCGCCGGCTGCGCGTGGCCTTCTTTTCCACCGGCGACGAGCTGCGCTCGATCGGCCAGCCGCTCGACGAAGGCTGCGTCTACGACAGCAACCGTTACACCATCTGGGGCATGCTGCAGCGCCTGGGTGTCGAGGTGATCGACATGGGCGTGGTGCGCGATGATCCCGACGCGCTGCGCGAGGCCTTCAGCCAAGCTGCGGCCTGTGCCGATGCGGTGATCACATCGGGCGGCGTCAGCGTCGGCGAGGCCGACCACACCAAGCAGGTGATGAAGCAGTTGGGCGAGGTGCTGTTCTGGAAAATCGCGATGCGCCCGGGCCGGCCGATGGCGATTGGCCGCATCGGCGAGCCCGCAGGCCACCAGGCCATGCTGTTCGGCCTGCCCGGCAATCCGGTGGCGGTGATGGTCACCTTCTACGCCTTTGTGCGCGACGCGCTGCTGGCGATGAGCGGCGCCACGCCGGCACCGCTGCCGCTGCTGCGCGCGGTCAGCACCGAGGCGCTGCGCAAGAAGCCCGGCCGCACCGAGTTTCAGCGCGGCATCGTCAGCCAGGCCCAGGATGGCCGCTGGCAGGTGCGCATCACCGGCGCCCAGGGCTCGGGCATCCTGCGCAGCATGAGCGAGGCAAATGGCATGGTGGTGCTGCACCATGCCCAGGGCAACGTCGCCGCCGGCGAACTGGTCGACGTGCTGCCGTTCAACGGGCTGGTCTGACGCGGGCTTGGCTGGGGATGAGGGCGGGCCCGGCCAGTTGCCAGCGCTCGATTGACGGCCAGGCAAAGGCTCAGATCAGGGTGCCGGGTCCTGGCGCGAAGCTCGGTAGGTTGGAGCTCGGTAGGTTGGAGTGAACAGAGTGAACTCCAACGGCATTTCCACATTCGCGGCGGCACGTTTAGGCATGACCAGACCCCTGCACACAGGTGTTGGAGTTGCCACTCCAACCTACCGGGCTGTCGGCGCGACAGGCGCTCACGGCCGACAATGCGCAGCAGGTGCGCCGCGTTGTGATTGCGGGTTACGGCAAGGCACGACACGCGCTCACGCGGTGCCGATGACATATCGTCGGTTGCGCCCAGATTCAACCGTTGCGGCTGGCCCATCCCTAATTTCAAGGGGGAAGAAGCTCAATACGCGACGCCTAAGCAGCCCAACCGCTGATATCGTGATCTCCTCACCAACCGGAGATTTCTGTGCATCCTCGTTCGACACGCATGGTTCAAGGGTTGGGCTTTGGCTGCGCTCTCCTGGCCGCTAGTCAAGCCACCGCGTACACGCCCTTTGCCGTTGACGAGTTGCGTTTGCAGTGGAGCAACCCCGAAGTGTCAATCGCCTTCGTCGACGCTTTCGACAACGGCAACCCGCTGATCGGTGGCACCTATACCAACCTGGGGTCGGGCGGCACCTCCACGCCTGCGACGACGAACTACTTTGCCGCGACGCGTACCGGTGCACCGCCGGTAGCCGGGGCTGAGTCGGGCGGCAAGGTGCGCTTCGCTTGGGACGAAATGGCCGACTCCACTTTCGGTGGCGTTGTGACAGGGCGCTCGCTGAATTACATCCTCTTCACCGCCACAGAGTACACAGCGGGCGGCAACCTGCAGAACCGAGGCCTGTGGAAGGGCAACAACTTCGGCGTGCAGACCGTCTGGGACCTGACGCAGCCGATCGAGACCGACCACATCCGCATGCGCCTGACGGATGCATACACCGGTCATCCCGACAATGACCTGCTCGACTTGAGCCTATGGCGCATCGGCGACGGCTACCAACTGCGCAGCCGCAGGCTGAGCATCATCCCTGGAGGGGTGGCCGAGCCGGCCGCGACCGGCGACATCAGCGGCTTCGCGGGCGACGCCGACCAGATCATGCTGCGCTACTCGCACCTGGCAGGCGATGTTTTCGTCAGCACCAGTTTCGCATTCCTCAAGAACGGGGCGTCCATCTACGAGGCCCCCGTCGGCACGCTGACGCTGTTCAACGGCGAGGACTGGACACGCGCGTCCTTCGGCAGCTATGCGCTCAACGCGCCCATTCCCGAGCCGCAGACCTATGCGCTGATGCTACTTGGCCTGGCCGGCGTTGCCGCTGCGGTGCGTCGCGGCCGCTGACGGCTGTTGCGCTGCGAGTAGGTGTTTCAAACGGTATTTTTCCGGACCAACACGGAACAGCTGGCTCGCTCTGGTGTAGTTCACGTCGGATGTTTCGGGTTGGCCCCGCGCGCTCAGCAGCCTTCGGCTCGGCACCGGGCCCCAAAGCTGCTTGTGATTCGGGCAAGCCCTCACCGTTCGTAGCTTGCGCAGAGTTTTCCTCGCGGGAGGCGCAGGCCTCTCCGCAATATTGGGCGGCGGGTCGCAATCAGGCTGCCGAGAGCCCCCACCGCAGCCGTGACCCTCTGAGTGAGAGGCTGTGCCGACGGATCAGGGAACAGATCAGGCGCAGTCAGGCCGCGTTCGTCTGCGTGCGCTTGCGTCCACCGCATCTTTGAGCAGCGGTCCGCCAGCCGGTGTCGCCGACTATGGGGCTGCCGTTTGCTGGACATCCGAGACCTTCAGCCAAGCAGGGCGCCTCCGGCCGCCTGGTAGGGGCCTGAAATCTGAAGATCAACGAAACTCAAATGCCTACTCTGGCGCCGAGACCGCGTTGGGTTCGCTGTTGAATGACGGCTTCAAGGAGGCCCGCCGCGGCGGACAGATTTCCGGTTTGGGTCGATACCAGCCCGTCAACATTCACCGGGCGCTACACCCGGCGCCACGCGAACATCAGCCGATCTGCTTGCCCACCACCGGCTCCAACGTGTCATCGACGACCGCCACCTCCACCACCTCCGGCGTCGTGATCTCCCCCGGCACCCGCCGCCGCGCCAACAGCGTGTACATGGTCGGCATCACGAAGATCGTCAACAGCGTGCCCAGGCTCATGCCGCCGACGATGACCCAGTCGATCTGCTGGCGGCTCTCGGCGCCGGCACCGCTGGCCAGCACCAAGGGCAGAGCGCCCTGCACCATCGCGCCAGGGGTCATCAAGGTCGGCCGCAACCGCTTGGCCGAGGCCTCCCGCAAGGCTTCGCGTACCGCTGGGCTTGGTCTCAGCACCCGCCTGGTTCTGGCTGTTTAGCCTGGTACCGCGCTGAACTTGCCCGCCGAGGCTGGCCTTGCCACTTCGGCGGCAACTTCTTGAGCAGCACGATGCCATGGCCCGAGACGTCGATGTAGCCCCCTTTGACCAGGTCGGTCAGCAGCCGGTTGATCATGGACTTGGACGCCCCAACGCGTTGGCGATGCGCTGCTGGCTGAGCGGCCCAGGCACGACGCGCAGGCCCTGGTGGTCGACCGCCAGCGCGTCGAGCAGACCGACCAGCCGACCGTACCCGCGCACCGAGGTGGCGGTGACGCACGCATCGCGCTGAGCGTCGCCCCAGCGCATGGCAACACGCGCGTCGGCAAAGGCTGATTGGCCCACCCTCGATGGACCTACACAGGCGCCTCTAAACTGCCGTTCATGACCGCCCCTTCGGCTCTGCGCCAACCCTTGGAAGCCGCCATTGCGGAGTTGCAATCGCGCCGCGCGGTGCTGGGCGACGCGTTGGTGGATATTGCGCTGGCGCCCTTGCTCGAACGCCTGGCGGCGCTTGGCGCAGCGCCTGAACCGGCGGAGCCCAGCCGCCGGCTGCGCCAGGTGAGCGTGCTGTTCCTCGACCTTGTCGGCTCGACAGCGCTGAGTCAGCGCCTGGATCCCGAGGAGATCAGCGCCGTGATGGACGGCGCACTGGCGCGCGGCACAGCGATTGTGCAGACGCATCGCGGCCGGGTTCTGCAATATGCCGGCGACAGTATCCTGGCCGCCTTCGGTGCCGACACGGCCGCCGAGGACGACGCCGAAGGCGCCGTACGCTGCGGCCTGGCGCTGCTTGAACTCGGACGCACGCTGGGCAAAGAGGTTCTGGCCCGGTTCGGCCACGCCGGCTTCAACGTGCGGGTGGGCATCCACACCGGTGAGGCGCTGCTCGGTGGCGGCGTGGACGGCGATGGCAACATCCGCGGCATCGCCGTCAACATCGCCGCCCGGATGGAGCAGGCCGCGCCGGCCGGCGCGATGCGCATCAGCGTCGACACCTACCGCCAGGTGCAAGACCGCTTTGACGTGCAGGCGCAACCGGCGTTGCAGGTCAAGGGTCTGCAAGAGCCACTGCAGACCTTCCTGGTGCTGGGTGAACGGGAACGGCGCCTGCGCGGCCTGCGCCACGGCGTTGAGGGCGCTTCCAGCGCGCTGGTCGGCCGCGAGGCCGAGTTGACGCAACTGCGGGCGCTGACGGCACGTGTCTTCACGCAAGGCGGGTTGGGCGCAGCCACGGTGGTGGGCGAGGCGGGGCTGGGCAAGAGCCGGCTGTTGGCCGAGGTTTTGGCCGAGGTCGTGGCCGACTTGCCGGCGCCCGCGCGCGCCGCTGCGCTGTGGTCCGCCAGCAGCCACCCGCAGGGCCTGCATCAGCCCTGCGGCCTGCTGCGCGACCTGCTGTTCTGGCACCACGGCGTGAAAGACAGCGACACGCAGGCGCAAGCGCAGGAGAAGTTCGCAGCGGCACTGGCGCCGATCTTCGGCGAGAAGGCAGACGAACAAACGGCACTGCTGGGCCAGCTGATCGGCCTGGACTACAGCGCCAGCCCCTTCATCGCAGGCATCCTGCGCGACGGCAAACAACTGCGCGCTCGCGGCTTCCATGCCTGGGCCGAATACCTGCGCCTGCAAGCCGCGCAGCAGCCCCTGGTGCTGGTGCTGGACGACCTGCAATGGGCCGACGACGAATCACTGAACGCCATCGGCCATCTGGTGGCTGTGGGTGCCGCGCTGCCGGTGGTGCTGCTGTGCGGCGCCCGGCCCGAACTGCTGCAGCGCCGGCCCGACTGGGGCGCGGCCTGGCCCACGCACCAGACCCTGACACTCGCACCGCTGGCCACCGAAGCCGGTGACGCGCTGGCCCGGGCCCTGCTGCAGCGCATGGCAGAGCCGTCGCCACAGCTGCAAACGCTGCTGTCCAGCCAGGCTGCGGGCAATCCGTACTACATGGAAGCGCTGCTGCAGATGCTGGTAGACCGCAGCGTGATCCAGACCGAGGGTGAGCACTGGCGGTTGCAAGAAGACCGGCTGCAGAACCTTCAAGTGCCCCCGACGCTGGTGGGCGTGCTGCAGGCCACGCTGGACGCGCTGGCAGCCGACGAGCGGCAGAGCTTGCAGCAGGCCAGTGTGGTGGGCGCCCAGTTCTGGGACGAGGCCTTGGCCGCCATCAACCCGCAGGCACCGGCGCACCTGCCCGCACTCGCCCGCCGCGAGTTGGCCCTGGCGCAACTGCAAAGCGCGTTCGACCGCACGCAGGAGTACGCCTTCCGCCACCACCTGCTGCACCAGGTGACTTACGGCACCGTGCTCAAGCCCGACAAGCGTGAAGGCCACCACCGCGCCGCGCTGTGGCTGCAGGCCCGCAGCGCCGGTCGCGAGGCCGAAATGGCCGGCCAGATGGCAGAGCACTTCGAGCGCGCGGGGGTCACCGAGCGCGCCATCCACTACTGGACACAAGCCGCCGAAGATGCGTCGCGGCGCCAGGTCGATACCTCCGCCCTGGTCCACGCCGGGCGTGCCCTGGCGCTGGACGACGGCACCGACCTGCAGCGCCAGGTGCGGCTGCACCGGGTGCGCGCCGCCGTGTTCTTGCGTGCCGGGCAGGCTGCCGAGCACGCCGACGCGGTGCACACCCTGGAGTCGCTGGCGGACCGGCTCGACGACGACGTGCTGCGCCTGGCGGTGGCCAATGACCACATGTGGCGCCTGTGCCTCGACACGCGTTTCGACGAAGCGGTGCAACTCGGTGAACGCCGCCTGGCCCAGGCCGAGGCGCGCGCCTCCGCGGATGCGGCCCGCGTGCACAACGTGATGTTCGTGGCGCTCAGCCGCCTGGGCCGCTTTGACGAAGCCCTGGCCCATGCAGAGCAGGGTTTGCAGCAAGCGCACGCCGCCGGCGATCTGCTCACCCAGGGTGCGATCAACAACAACATCGCCGTCAACCACCTGAACGCGAACCGCGTGCTGCAGGCGCAGGATTGCCTGGTGCG
>JBBQJN010000013.1:0-25762 GCA_038325945.1 Burkholderiales bacterium
TGGCGGCCGAGGTGGTCGCCGTGACCTGGCCGCTGGACAGCCGTATCGTGCATGTGGCGCAACTGCTGCCGGCGCTGGGTTTCCTGGCGCTGGGCCTGCGGCTGGTGCAGCAGTACGGACGCGCCTACCAGAGTTCGGAACAGCACCGGACCGAACTCGAACTGCGCATCCGTGAGGCCACCGCGCAGATCGAACGCAACTTCGCCCAGCTCTCGGAACTGAAGGTCGAGCAGGTCACCGAACGCGAGCGCAAGCGCATCGCCGCCGACCTGCACGATGACCTGGGCGCCAAGCTGCTGACCATCGTGCACACCAGCGACAGCGAGCGCATCAGCACGCTCGCGCGCGAGGCGCTGGAGGAGATGCGCTTGTCGGTGCGCGGTCTCACCGGCAAGCCGGTCAAGCTGATCGACGCGCTGGGTGACTGGCGCGCCGAGGTGGTGTCACGGCTGCAGCAATCGGGTGTGCAGGGCGAGTGGAGCGCGCCGTCCGATGAGGAAGTGCCGCAGACGCTGTCGTCGCGTGCCTATGTGCAGACCACGCGCATCCTGCGCGAGGCGGTGAGCAACATCATCAAGCACAGCGGCGCCTCGCAGTGCTCGGTGCGCTGCACCATCGCCAACGGCGACTTCCAACTGGTGGTGCAGGACAACGGCCGCGGCATTCCGGTAGAGCTTGACGGCCGGCTCGACAAGGGCCACGGCATGGCCAGCATGAAGGGCCGGGCCAAGCAATTGCAGGGTCAGTGCCTGGTCGAATCGGGCCCAGGCTACGGAACCGTGATACGTCTCACGCTACCGCTCGAACAGCACACGATGGGGCACTGAGCCGCTGCTAGCATGAACTCGTGCGTCGTCTTGACGCCCCGATGGACGCACTCATGAACGATATCCTGCTGCTCGAAGACCTGCCAGAAATCCGCGCCTGGCTCAAGAGCCTGGTGATGCAGGTCTTCCCCAACGCCCGCATCACCGAGTGTTCGCGGGTACAGGACGCGCTGCAGCAAGTGCAGTCGCTGCGCTTTGATCTGGCGCTGTGTGATCTTGGCCTGCCCGACGGCAGCGGCACCGACGTGGTGGCCAAGCTGCGCGATGTGCAGCCCGATGCGCAGAGCGTGGTAGTCACCATCCACGACGACGACGAGCACTTGTTTCCGGCACTGCAGGCTGGCGCCTACGGCTATATCTTGAAAGAACAATCGCGCGAGCTGATCACCGAGCAACTGCAGCGCATCAGCCAGGGCGAGCCGCCGCTGTCGCCGTCGATCGCGCGCAAGGTGATCAAGTACTTTGCCAGCCAGCACCAGCCGCAGGCCAACGCCATGCCCGAGGTCTCGCTGACCGACCGCGAGAGCGAGGTGCTGCTGCGTGTGGCCAAGGGCTTCACGCTGCCCGAGATCGGCGTGCAGCTGGGCCTCTCCCGCCACACCATTGCCGACTACGTCAAGCAGATCTACCGCAAGCTCAACGTCAGCTCACGCGCTGAAGCCGCGCTCGAAGCGCAACGCCTGGGTTTGTTCAGACGATAAAACGGTGACAATTGCCGCCCATGATCGGACGGCTCACAGGCGTGCTCGCGGAGAAGACGCCACCCCAGGTACTGATTGACGTCAACGGCGTCGGCTATGAGGTCGACGTGCCGATGAGCAGCTTCTACAACCTGCCCGCGCTCGGTGAGCGCACCACGCTGCTGACGCACTTTGTGGTGCGCGAGGACGCGCAGCAACTGTTCGGCTTTCTCACCGCCGCCGAGCGCGGCACCTTCCGCCAGCTGATCAAGATCTCGGGCGTCGGCCCGCGCATGGCGCTGGGCGTGCTGTCGGGCCTCAGCGTGGCCGAGCTGACCCAGGCCGTCGCGCTGCAGCAAGTGGCGCGGCTGGTCAAGGTGCCGGGCATCGGCAAAAAAACCGCCGAGCGGCTGTTGCTCGAGCTCAAGGGCAAGCTCGCGCCCGACCTCGGCCTGCCCGGTGCTGCGGTAGCCAACGACGCGCAGTCCGACATCGTGCAGGCGCTGGTTGCGCTGGGCTACAGCGAGCGCGACGCGGCGGCGGCACTGAAGTCGCTGCCCGCCGAGGTGAGCGTCAGTGAGGGCATCAAGCTGGCGATGAAAGCCTTGTCAAGGTAAGCCGCCGGCCGCGCTGCGGTCGCGCTTTCGGTGGACAATGACTGTATGGGCATCCAGACCGACGACTTCGCCGCAGCACCCTCACCGCGCGTGGTCAGCGCTGCGCGCCAGTCGCCGCAAGAAGAAGCGCTGGAGCGCGCACTACGCCCCAAACGGCTGGTCGATTACGTCGGCCAGGCCAAGGCGCGTGAACAACTTGAAATCTTCATCGGCGCGGCGCGCATGCGCGAAGAGGCGCTCGACCATGTGCTGCTGTTCGGCCCGCCGGGGCTGGGCAAGACCACCCTGAGCCACATCATCGCCGCCGAGCTGGGTGTCAACCTGCGCCAGACCAGCGGCCCGGTGCTCGAGAAGCCCAAGGACCTGGCAGCGCTGCTGACCAACCTCGAGAAAAACGACGTGTTGTTCATCGACGAGATCCACCGCCTGAGCCCGGTGGTCGAGGAGATTCTCTACCCGGCGCTGGAGGACTACCAGATCGACATCATGATCGGCGAGGGCCCGGCCGCGCGCTCGATCAAGCTCGATCTGCAGCCCTTCACGCTGGTCGGCGCCACCACCCGCGCCGGCATGCTGACCAACCCGCTGCGCGACCGCTTTGGCATCGTGGCGCGGCTCGAGTTCTACACCCCGGCCGAACTGGGCACCATCGTGCACCGCTCGGCCGGGCTGATGAAGGTGCCGATCGAGGCCGAGGGCGCGTTCGAGATCGCGCGTCGATCACGCGGCACGCCGCGCATCGCCAACCGGCTGCTGCGCCGTGTGCGCGACTATGCGCAGGTCAAGGCTGACGGTCTGATCACGCGCGGCATTGCCGACCTGGCGCTGAAGATGCTCGATGTCGACCCCGAGGGCTTCGACCTGATGGACCGCAAGCTGCTGGAGGCGGTGGTGCACCGCTTCGACGGCGGCCCGGTCGGGCTCGACAACGTGGCCGCCGCCATCGGCGAGGAAAGCGGCACCATCGAAGACGTGATCGAGCCCTACCTGATCATGCAGGGCTTTCTGCAGCGCACGCCGCGCGGGCGCATCGCCACGCTGGCGGCCTACCGCCACCTCGGCGTGGCGCCGCCGCAGTCTGCCGGCGGGCTGTTTGGCAGCTGATCAAGCGCAGCGCGTGGCTACCAACACTTTGCCGCGCTGAGCGTGGCGCCGGCGCTGACACCCTGCTCACCCAGCTGGTTGTACAGATAGCTGGCGCAGGCATCCCCCGCCTGCGTGCCTCGCGGTGTGGCCTTGACGCTGAAACCGTCCAGCGTCTGCGCACTGATGCTCAAGTCGTAGTAGCCACCGCTGCTGACGTTGGCGTAGAGACCGGTGGCACCCAGCGTGGCGCCAATGTAGGTGCCACGCTCGGTGTAGAAGCGCTCCATCCTCTGCGACAGCTCCAGCAAGGACTGCTTGGCGTCGGTGCGGCGGCCCTTGGCCACCTGCTGCTGGTAGCTGGGATAGGCGACGGCCGAGAGCAGGCCGACCACGGCCACGGCGATCATCAGCTCGATCAGGGTGAAACCACGGGCGTGCAGGCGTTGCATGGGGGTCAGCCGTCGATGTAGATCAACACAATGCGCCGCGGCGCCGTCGGGCCGGCCGCAGCGGCCGAGGCGGCGGTGGCCGTCGTGGCCGCAGCTACGGGCTGCAGCGTCTCCAGCGCCAAGCGCACTGGCTGGCCGGCGCGCAGGCTGCGTGGGCCCAACAGCTGACCGCCAGGGCCCAGCACGCGCAGCTGCTGGGCATGCAACGGCACCACCTGGCCGCGCAAGGTGATGGTGCCGGCAGCCAGGTCCACCGCATCGATGCGCGCGCTTACCAGATCCAGGGTGGCGGCGATGGCACCGGGCGCGGGCGTGGCCACCACGACACGGCGGCCCTGCTCGGCGGTGCCAGCGGGGCCGGCCACGGCGCTGGCCGCGGCCGGCAAGGCCAACATGGCCAGTGCGCCGCACAGGCCTGACGCGATACCGACGGCCAGGCGGCGCTGCGGGGCGCGCAGGAATGCTGGTGCCATTGCAGCTGTCATTGCAGTTGTCATTGCAGCTTTCATTGCAGATCTCATTGCAGCTTTCATTGCAGTTGCTCCCACGAGGCGCGGCGCGAGGGGATTCGGCCACACGAGCCACCGACCCGCACGATCTTGCCCTCGGAGGTATTGATCAGCTTGAACTCGCTGCAGGGCTCGGCAGCCGCACCCGGCGGCTTGGGCGGCTTGCGCACGATGGTGGCGGCGGCCGGCACCGCGCCCACCTGCACGCCGGACGGCACACTGCCGTCAATGGTGTCGCTGTTGTTGACCAGGTTGTCGTCGTTCAGGTCCAGCGCCGCCGCGCGGTTGCCGGTGAACACATCCACTTCCATGATCCAGCCATCACCGCCAAAGGAGCACACCGCCGTGCTGGGGATCAGGGTGGAGATCACCAGCCGGCCGTTGCGCACCGTGGGCTCGGTTACCACCCGCTCGCCGTTGGTGGGCAGGCTCAGGCGCCAGCCCTTCTTGCCGGCCTGGTAGGCAGCCAAGGTGATGGCGTTGTCACCGGCCAGCAGGGCATCGACGGGCAGGCCCACGGCATGGGTACTGAGGCGGTAGTTGCGGCCATTGGTGGCGGTGCCGATGCGCACCACGCTCTGTGGCTGCAGATCGGCCAGAACCGCTTCGCTGCCGTTGTCCCAGATGCCGTACAGCGCCTGGGTGCTGCCGGCGGCGTTGTCGCCCACATCCACATAACGCCCACTGCCCACGGCCACCATGTAGCCGCCCTTGGGGTGGCGCGTGACATCGGGCCGGGCGGTGATGGCTTGGCCTGCCACGGCGGTGAACAAGGCCTTGGGTGCGGCCACCGTGCCGTAGGCCACCTTCCAGGCGGCGGGGTTGGCATCGCTGACATCGAACTTCCACAGGTTGCCGGCCAGGTCACCGGCATAGATCGCGTCGGCCACGCCGTTGTCGTCGGCCGAGACCACCGCCACCGCCGACAAGCCGTTGGGTGCCGCGTTGGTGCCGGTCTGGGTATCGATGCGGCTGATGGCGCCCGTCTCCAGATCCACCAGCAGCAGCACGGCCCGGCCATTGCTGCTGTTGTAGCCGTTGCCAACAATGGCACGCCAGCGGCCGTCGCGCATTTTGGCCAGGATGGGCTTGCCAAAGACATGGCCGACATCGGCGTCCTCGTCGCTGATCTCCCAACGCACCACCCGAGCGGCCTGAGCCTCGTTGAAGTTGGCGCTGTTGCTGACATCCAGCGCGTACAAGCCCTTTGCGCCAGCGTTCATACCGGCCACCAGCAGGGTCTTCCAGCCGCCGCCCACATACACATCACCCACTGAGGGCGAGCCATCTACGGTGAACAAGTGAACGTAGGGGTTGGTGGTCAGCGACGACAAGCGGTTGCGCACTGCCCAGGGCACGTAGGCGAAAAGCTCGGCGCCGGTGCTGGCGTTGAAGGCATGCAGCATGCCGTCGTTGGCGCCGACGAAGAGGGTCGGCGTCTGGCCGGCACGGCCGGTGGCATAGGTAGAGTAGCGGCTGGCCTCCATGGTGTCGCGGTACTCGCTGGTGGGCCCGCCCACGTAGGCCGGTGCCGAGTTCACGATGTCTCCCAGCACCGACACCGCACGGTTGCGGAACACCGGTGCGCCGCAGGCCAGGCAGTTGCGCTCCTCGCGAGCGGTGTTGCCACGCAGGAACTCCAGCCGCTGCGCACCGAAATTGTCGATCGTGTTGCTGCCGTTCCTGTTCAACGCCGCCACCAGGCCGGCGTCGATCTCGCTGGCACCCGGCGCAGCCGGGTTGGCCGGCCAGCGCAAGGGCACGCCGCGGCTGCCCAACGCGGCCGACGGCTTGTAGGTGAGGATCTGCCGGCCCGTGCTCCAGTGCTGGGCATTGAGCTTTTGTGCGGCGTCCCAGTCGGCGGCGTTGCCGGCCTCACCATTGGCGGCCACCGGGTAGGCCAGCAGCTGGCCGGCCCAGTCGGCGCTGCTGAAACGGCCCTGGTAGACCTTGCTGCCATTGCTCAGCGAGCCCGAGTTCAAGGACACCGACGAGGCCGCTGCGGTGCGCGAGATGATGTCGATGCTGATCCTGCGGAAAGCATCGACCAGCGCGGCCTCGTCAGTGGCCAGGTAGGCCGCGCTGGTGCCACCCAACTCGGCCATGCGGTTGAGCGACGCCACCGAGCTGGCATTGGCGACCGAATCGCCCAGCCCGATGACATAGCTCTGCACGTCGTACTTGGTGGCGCCCAGCATGGTGCTGCGCAACGCGGTGACACGGTCGAAGACATCCTTGGAAGCCGCGCCGAAGGTGCAGTTGCCGGTGGTGCAGCCATCGCTGTTCTTGATCTCAGCCAGCGAGTACATGCTGCCATTGACCTTGCCTGTGGGGTTGCCGTCAGTGGCCAGCAGCACAAAGTTCTTCTGGCAGGTCTGGCCGATGGGCGAGGGCATGCCGACGATGTTGTTGGCAAAGTAGTCACGCACCGTGCCCAGCGTGCCAGCCAGCGGGGTGAACACCGCCGCGTTCTTCAGCTCGCTGCTGGCGTTGTTGTTGGTCTCGGTGGCAAGCAGCGCCATCAGCCTGTTGTGGTGGATCGCTGAATCAGCGGCCACTGGTTCGTTGATGGTGCCGGCGCCGGTGATGTCACCGTAGTAGCCCCAGGCCCGACGGAGCCAGAACATGCGGCTGTTGGGCGGCGTAGCCGGCAGAAAGCCGGCATCAGTGGGCGTGAAGGTCCAGGGGTTGCCCTTGAGGCTGGAAAACTCACCGGCCGTCCAGTTGCTGCCCGCGCCATGGCTGGCCCACACCTTGTAGCTGGTGCTGTTGTTGACGCCGATGCCGTACAGCTGGTTGCCGAAGTCACCGGTGTAGAGCACGTCGTTGATCGCCGGATCGTCGCCGCTGAGGCCGTAGGTAATGAAATTGAAGCCGTTGACGGTCTGTGGGTTGGCGACGCAGCGCAGGCCGTTGTTCGACATCGAGACGTTGGCAACGCAATCGTTGGTGTAGCGCACCTCGGCGTCGCTGCCAAAGTAATAGGCATAGGTGGTGTAGACGCCCGAGTTGCTCAACGCAAAACTGGCCAGGCCCCACTGGAACGTGCTGCGGTAGGACGCCATGGTGTTGCGCAACACGCTGCGGGCGATGTTGCCGCGCGTGGCGGCGTCGCTGCCGGCGATCAGCTTGCCGGCCATAGTGCCATCCATCGACTGCGAGTTGTCGTAGACCACCAGCACATTGGGCTTGACGGTGCTGCCCAGGAACAGCGGCGACTGCGCAAAGTTCAGCGCCTGGGCCAGCGCCTGGGGAGGTGCCAGCAGCGCGGTGGCGCCAACGGCAGCGAGCAGGGCGCCATGCAGCGCCACCTTGGACAGGGCATTGTTCATTGCTTGACGTACACCGATTGAAGCATCACGACCGTGGCGGTCCGGATACCCGAAGCCTGCACCGTGATGCGGTAGGCGCGGGCGCGTGGCGTGGGGTTGGAGCCGCCGCCGATGGCCGCGCTTTCACCCGGCATGGGTGGCAGCACAGGCAGGTTTTCAATGAAGTAGCGTGGCTGTGTGGCCAGCGCCAGGTTGTCCGGCCCCAGCAGGGCGGGTGCATTGCTGCGGCTGCCGTAGGCGCGGGTATTGGCCCAGTTGATGGTCTGCCACATCGGGGCCGACTGCGGGCCGTTGACGGTGTCCGACGGTGCGATGCACAGGCCCTCGGCACAAGCCTCGGTGAAGCCGACCGCCGCATTCGGGTTGGCCTCGATGTCGATCTCGGCGTCACGGATCGCTGCCTCTGCGGCCTGTAGCGCCACCTGCCGGTCGCGTGCATTGCCCACCATGCGCTCCTGCACGATGCTGCTGTTCATCGCGCCCAACGCCAGCATCGCCAGCGCCAACATCATCAGCAGGATGATGATCAGCGAGAAGCCACGCGCGGCAGGAACCGGCGTGCGCCGCAGGCGCTGAGGTGACCAAGCGAACGCCGCAGATCCGGCTTGGCCGCTGCGCTGGGCTTGCCCCCTTGAGGGGGCCGAGGCCGGACACCAACGGCGTGCCGTTTGTGCCTGTCGCAGGGCCGGGGCGCTGGCCCGGCGCGGCGGGCAAGGCCGCCGGAGGCGTTTCGGGGGTGAGGTCGTCATGGCACGGTGTTCCGTAGCGAAACCAAGGTCGACATCACCGTGCGCAACTTGCGGTCGGCCGGCGTGATGGTCTGGCCGCCAAACACATAGGGTTGGACATCCGTGGTGGGGCTGTTGCCGGCACCGGCAAACACCAGCTCCACCCGGGCGCTGACCACCTGCGTCCAGTCGGTTACCTGGCTGGCATCGAAGTAGCGGTTGGCTGACAAGTTGCCGGCACCGTCCAGGCCGTCGTTGTCCACGCCAAAAGTCACGGCCATGCGCTCCACGCCGGTCACCAGCTCGCTGGTCTGGGCTTCGCCGTCGTAGGCGGGGCTGACGCTCAGCCACAGCGCGGTCTCTCCGCCACGGCGCTGGCTGTTGGCCAGGTAGTAGATGCGGGTCTGCATACGCCAGATGCGGGCATCGTTTGAGTAGGTGCGGCCCAGGGCGCCCGTGGCCACACCGGGCACCACGCCACCGGCGCCGGCCACATGCTGAACGCTGCCGGCCGCGCCCGGGCCGAGGTTGGTGGCTTGCAGCATCGACGCACCAGCGCAGTCGGCCACCATCAGCAAGTCACCCCGCTGGAAGTTGGCGGTGGGCGTGATGGTCAGAACCGCATTGCGATTGGCCATCTCGCCCACCAGGGCCCAGGCCACGCCGGCCGGGCGGCGCAGCAACAGGATGTCGCCCTCGGCCAAGGCGCCCAGGCCGTTGACCGGTGCGCCAAGCGCTGGCGCCCAGCCCGCACCGGTGTTGCGTGCGCCCCAGATCGGCTCACTGAAGTTGTAGAGCAGGGCCGTCGGTGTATTCAAGGTGTTGTCCACCGCGCCGATGGCCAGCGGCGCCGCGCGGTTGCCGGTGGGCAGCACCGGCATGCAGCCACGAAAGCCTGACATGCGCAGGTCGTTGGCGATGATGTCCATCGCAAAACGGCCGTTCTCTTGCAGCCGTCCGCCCGATTCCTGGGCCACGAAGGTGTTGCGGCTACCCAGGTACATGGTGCTCATCACCGTGATCAGAAACAGCCCGATGGCCATGCCGACCATCAGCTCGACCAAGGTCATGCCGTGCTGCGGCCCGGCGCGCACCAGCGTCACTGCAGCACCTTGGTGCTGCGCACTGCAAAATTCGCCCTTGGGGCGGCCCGGCGGGCTCATGGCCGCACCTCCAGAGACAGCCGCGAGGCCACGCCGCGCTCGGTCCAGAAGACCTTGATGGCCAGCATGCTGCCGGCACCGTCGCAGGCCGTGGCGTCGTTGCGGCCATCGTCGGGCGAGGCATCCTGGCAGACCACACCGCTGCCACCGGGCAGGTCGTTGGCCAGCGTGGCATTCCACTGCGCGTGGTCGAGCTGGGCCATGCGGGCAGGCGTGCAATCGGCAGCGGCGCCGCAATCGAGGACGGCCTGCGGCGCGCCCAGCGCGTTGTAGCTGCCGGCCACCACGCCGGCGCGGTTGGCGCGCATGCGGTCAGCCATTTCATAGGCCAGGATGCCGGCCTTGCTGCGCCACATCGCGCTGCTGGAGGCCGACAGCCCTTTCATTTGCAGCGCCGCATAGCCCAGCGCGCCGACCGACAGCAGCACGATGGCGATCAGCGCCTCCATCAGGGCGATGCCGCGCCGGGGCTTGTGGATCACGGGGCGCATGTGTTGATGCTCGCGACGTCCGTGGCGCCACTGGGCGTGACGGTGACGGTGTAGCCACGCGTGCCACCGAGGCGGCACAGGGTGTAAACCTGGGCCGCGTTGCCCACCAGAGCGCCGGTGGCACGGAAGGACACCGATGTCGCGCCGCTCAGCGTGATGCGCTCCAGGGACGTGGCGTTCTTGCGCACCCGGGTCTCGTTGGCGGCCACCGCACCGTTGCCGTCGTCGTCGACTGCGATCTCCCAGCCGTTGGCGAACTCGTTGCCGGCCGGCCCATTGCCCAGCGCCTGCAACACCGCCACGCGGCCGCGCTTGACGGCCTCCGTGCGCGCCAGCGACAGCGCCGTCGCAAAGTTGGACCGATTGGCGGCCAGCTGGTTGTTGGCGGTGAACTCCTGCATGGGGGGTACGGCCACGGCCAGCAGCACCACCAGCACCGCCAGGGTGATCATCAGTTCAACCAGGGTGAAGCCCCGGTGCGGCTTGGGTGCCAGGGAAGGGATGGATTGCGCTGTGTGCATGTGGACCTCAACAACGCTGTTATCGGCAGCCCTGCCCGTCCACCCAAGCCCAGGGCCTGGTAACGCCATGTGTCAAACGTGTATTTGTGCGCACGGGCGGCGCTGCGGTGCGCAGTCGCGGCGCCGCAGCAGGCAGCGCCCGTCAGGCCGTGTCGTCGTCGGCCGCCAAGCCGCCAAGGTGGCGGGCGTCGTTCCAGCCCACCACGCGCAGGCCCTGCGGCGAGTGCAGCAATCGGTTGATGGCAGCATTGCCCAGCATCCACTGCCGTGGCAGGTTCAGCGCCAGATGGTTGGCGGCGCGGAACAAGCTGTCGAGCACACCGCCGTGGCAAACCAGGGCGATGGCCTGCCCAACATGGGCGGCGGACAGCCGTTCCACGGTGGCCAGGCAGCGGGCATGGAAGAGCCTCAGGCTCTCGGCACCCTCGGGCACAAAATCCAGCTCGCGCTGGCGCCAGCGGCGCGCCTGCTCGGGCCAGCGGGCGTCAATCTGTGCGTAGGTCAGGCCTTCAAAGTGGCCAAAACAGCGTTCACGCAGGCCGGGTTCGGGCAACAAGGCCAGACCCAGCGGCGCGGCCAGCGCCTGCGCGGTCTGCCAGGCGCGGGCCAGGTCGCTGCTGTAGACCGCCGCCAGCCCTTCGTCGCGCAAGGCCTCAGCCAGGCTGTCGGCCTGACGCTGACCTTGCAGATTGAGCGGAATGTCGAGATGGCCTTGCAGCCGCGACGCGGCGTTCCACGCCGTCTCGCCATGCCGGATGGCGACGATGCGGGTGGCGATCATCGCGAAGCTGGCGCAGCCGCCAAAGCCTCAGATGCCACCGCGCAGGCGGCGGTTCAGCGTATAGGTACCCGACCAGGTGGCTGCGCCCAGCACATGGCTGGCCAGCGCCTCGCGCAGCTCGCCGCCTTTGAACGCGCCGGACAAGCTCAGGCGATCAAGATCCAGCGCGTAGAGCGTGAAGACATAGTGGTGCACCAGCGAGTCGTTGAACGGCGGGAACGGGCCGTCATAGCCGAAATACTGGCCGGCCAGCTCGGCGTCACCGGCGAACCAGGCGCTGTAGTCGTTCAAGCCCTGGCGGGCCGTGCCGCGGGTAGCCGGCCCCGGCTTGCCACGTGGCGTGAAGCCGCGGCTCCACTCGCCCTCGGCCAACCCACTGCTGGTGGGTGACAAATCAATCAGCAACCAGTGGAAAAAATCTACCCGTGGCAGGTCGGCCGGTACCTCGCGGCCGGGCTGGTTGACATCATCTGTGCAGCTGGGCACATCAAAGTCGTGGCAGATCAGCGTCAGTGATCGGGTGCCTTGCGGCAGGTCGCTCCAGGCTAGCGGCGGGCTCAGGTTGTCCGAGAAGGTGACGCCACCTTCGGCCAGCCGGCCAGCGGCGTAACGCTCGGGGATGGCTTCGCCATTGGCCCAGGCCGCGCTCCACAGCCTCATTGCGCGGGCTCCGTGCTCATCCAGGGCTAGCAGTCCGTTCCGCAAAACCGGCACCATGAAATCGCGCCTTCATCCGCCATGCGTCGTTGTAAATCCGCGCCATAGCTACGGCTATGGCTGTGGTTTGCGCCTGGCCTGACGAACGAATGCATCGATTTCATTTGTAACCTCATTGGCGAAACGAACTACCAGCAGCCTGTCGGGCTTGGGGCATCGATAACGAGAATCGGCCCCAGCGAGGACAGTTCTTGCCGGATTTGCAGCCCCATATCCCAGCTAGGGGGCAAAAAGACGGTGAGAAATGGACCGCTGCGGTCGATTCGCAGCCGACGCTCCCCAAGCCCGACAGGCTGCTAGACGCCCCACACCACCGGCTCAGCGGCGGCGGCGGCGCGCGCCAGCATGTCGCGCATCGGCCACAGCCGCTGGCGCAGCGACACGGCGTCGGCATGTGCCGGCCGCGTGCCGTCGGCCACTGCGGCCTGTTCGAGCTCGGCGCGGGCGGCCTCGTCGGCCTGCACTGCGGCCTCGATCGCTTGTATCGCGGCGGCCATCGCCGCCGGCTCGATGATGCCCTTGGCCGCTGGCTCGCGGCCAAGGGCCCGCAGCAGGGCGTCGCCGGTGGGCGCCATCATGATGATGTCGCCGCTGGCCTTGCTCTTGAACTTGTAGATCATCGCGTCCTCCGCGCCCGCATCTGGGGCTTCTGGATTGTGCACCGCGATCAGGCGCCGCCCAGCGCACGCACCAGGCGCAGCCGCGCCGGCGGCGGCACCTGCAGGCGCGGGCAGATCCGGGTCTCGAAACTGACTGGGTCCAGCGCCGGCGCAAACAAGAAGCCCTGGAACTCGTCGCAGCCCAGCTCGCGCAGAAACTGGCGCTGAGTCTCGGTTTCCACGCCCTCGGCGATGACCTTCATCGACAGCGCCTGGGCCATCTGCACGATGGCGCGTACGATGGCCGCGTCACTCTGGTCTGCGGGCACACGCTGGATGAAACTGCGGTCGATCTTGAGCCGGTTGATCGGAAAACGCCTGAGGTAGGACAAGCTGGAATAGCCGGTGCCAAAGTCGTCGATCGCCAACCGCACGCCGCTGGCCGACAGCTCGGTAAGCCGCGCCAGCGCCTGGTCGGCATCGTGCACCAGAATCGACTCGGTCAGCTCCAGCTCCAGCAGCTCGGGGCTGAGCTGGTGCTGGCGCAGCACTTCCGCCACCCGCTGGCTGAAGTTGTCCTGCTGAAACTGCAGCGCCGAGACATTGATCGACACCGGCATCACCAGGCCTGCCGCGCGCCAGCGCGCGGCCTGGCGCACCGCTTGCTCCAGTACCCAGTCGCCGATGGCGATGATGAAGCCGGTCTCCTCGGCCACCGCGATGAACTGGCCGGGCGAGATCTCACCCAGCTCGGGGTCGCGCCAGCGGATCAACGCTTCGGCGCCGATCACGGCACCGCTCTTCAGATCAATCTGCGGCTGGTAGTGCAGGCGGAAGCGCTGGCTGGCCAAGGCCTGGCGCATCGCATGGTCGAGTTGCATGCGCTTGCGCATGTCGGCGTTCTGGTACGCCTGATGAAAGCGGAAACAGCTGCGCCCGCCCTGCTTGGCGCGCTGCATGGCCGACTCGGCATGGCGCAGCAAGGTCTCGGCGTCGGTGCCATCGGCCGGAAACTCGGCCACGCCGACGCTGCAGGTCAACGTGAACTGCATGCCATCAACCGAGCAAGGCTGGGCAATGGCGGCCACCATGCGCAGCGCCGCAGCCTCGGCGCCGCGGCTGCTGGCCTCATGGACCAGCAGCGCAAATTGATCGCCGCCGACGCGGGCCACCACATCACCCTGGCGCAGGCAGGACTTGAGCCGGTCGGCACAGTCGCGCAGCACGCGGTCACCGATCTCCTGGCCCAGGCTGTCGTTGATCTGCTTGAAGCGGTCAAGGTCAAGCAGCAGCACCGCCAGCGTGCCGCCGCCGCGCCGCGCCTGGCGCAGCGCATCGCCCACCGCCTGGCCCATCTGGCGGCGGTTGAACAAGCCGGTCAGCGCATCGGTGTTGGCCAGCGTCTCGATGCGCTGCCCGGCCTGCACCAGTTCGGTCAGATCGCGGAAGCTCCAGACCCGGCCGCAGGGTTGATCACGCCAGATCTGCGGCCGGCAACTGCGCTCGATCACCTGGCCGCTGTGCAGCGTGATGCGCTCACCCGTCGGCAGCAGCAGGGCATCGCCGATCTGCGCCAACCGGCGGGTATAGCCCTCGGCATCGACCACGCTGCGGCACATCCAGTCAAACACCTCGTCGTCGCGGCGCTCGCTGAGCAGGTTCTCGGGCAGGCCCCAGATCTGCGCAAAACGCCGGTTGAAGGCGCGAATGCCGCCCGCCATGTCGGTGACCAGGATGCCGTCGGCGGTGGACTCCAGCGTGGCCTGCAACTCGCTGACCTGCAACTCGCGCTGGTCGAGCTCGCGCTGGTGCGCGCTACGGTCATGCACGCGCACCAGCCAGGGCGGCGGCGCTTCGTCCGAAGCGCTGCTGACGCCGCATCGGCCATCGCCCAGCCAGCGGATGTGGCGGCTGACCGACAAGCGCTGGCCGTCGGCAGCAAGCAGCGTGGTCTGCGAGTGCAGTGGCGCCACCGGCGTACTGCGCTGCGGGTCACGCACTTCGTCCCAGAAGGCCAGATCTTCGGGCGTGGCGAGCAGCGCCTCGGCCGGCTGGCCGATCCATGCCGCCTCGTCCTGGCCCAGCAGAACCAGCGCCTCGGCGTTGATCGCCAGCACCACCAGGCGCCGGCCGCAGACCAACCAGGCCGGCTCACCCAGCGCGGCGAGCAAGGCGCTCCATGCGGTCAGCGCATGGCTGGGTGGCTGCTGGCTCAATGGACTACCCCGCGCGCTTTGCGCGCCGCGATTCGCGCTTGGGATCGGCCCGGCGCACTCATGCCGCTACAGCCTCACTGACGGGCGCCGCAGCGGCCGGTGCCGGCTCGAAGAAATACACCATGCGCTGGCGCGGCGACAGGTAGTCGCGCGCCGCCGCGGGCAGTTGGGTGGGTTTGAGGCTGCGTCGAATGCCGACATCGACCTGGCCGTCAAGGTTGAGCAGCAGCGCCTGTTCCATCGGCACCTGGGTGTTGCAGACCAGCACGCGGGGCTTGAGCGGGCGCGACGAGTTGCAGCTCACCACCGTGGCATAGCGGTCGTCGGTCAGCTGCACCAGCGAGCCCGGTGGATACACACCCATCATGCGGATAAAGGCGTTGAGCATGGTGGCGTCGAACTTGTCTCGGCTCTGCGCGAAGATCTGCGACAAGGCCTCGTGCGGCGTCAGCGCCAGCGCCAGTTGGGCCGGATTGCACAGCTTGTCATAACGGTTGACCAGCGCCACGATGCGTGCGGCAATGGCCATGCGGTCGAGGTTGAGCCTGGCCGGAAAGCCGCTGCCGTCGGCCATCTCGTGGTGCTGGGCCAGCACCATCAGCGCGCCGGCGCTCAGGCCCATGCGACGGCCATGTGCCAGGCCCAACGCCACATGCTCGCGGTAGGCCGCAAGCTCGGTGGCCTTGAATTGCGGGTCGAACTGCTGCACCCGAGTAGGCAGATCGATCTTGCCGACGTCGTGCAGCAAGGCGCCGACGCCGAGGTCGAGCATCTCTTCGTCATTGAAGCCGAACACCCGGCCCATCAGCAGCGAGATCACCGCCACGTTCAGCGCGTGCACCGCCGTGCGCTCGGTGCCCAGGTCGCTGAGCACACGAACGCAGATCTCCTGGTCGACCATCATCTTGTCGAGCAAGGCACGGGTCATGGCCTCGGTGATCTCGCGCGCCTGTTCGGGCGCCTGCGGTACCACACGCTGGGCGGCTAGCCAGGACTGGCCGGCCTCGCCGTACTGCTGCTCGCACAGCTGTCTCGCGGCCTGCTGCTGCAACAGCTGGCTGCGCCCGTTTTCGGTCGCGCTGTGCGCGTCGCGCTCGTGATCGGCATGGGCTGGCACCCGGTCGAGGCCGTGCGCTGGCTGGCGATTGGGCGCCGTGGCGTTGACCGCAGCCGGGCTGGTGCCGGCCGCGACGGGCGCGGCGCTGTCCACAGACGGCGCGCCGGCTGTTTCCGCCAGTGGCTCGGCCGGCTCGACCGGCTCGACCGGCTCGACCGGGTCGACTGGTTCTACCGAGGGCGTGGCCGAGCGGCTCTTCTCCGGGCTCCAGCGCAGTCGGCTCAGGCCCAGACCACGGATGGTGTCGATCTGCTCGCTGCCGGTGATCAGAAAACTCGACAGCGCAAACGGGTGCGCCCACCATCCCAGATCCAGGTGGACAAACATCCCAGGCTGCAACTCTTCGATAGTGACCGTCTGTGGCATGGCGTATGGGCTAGGGCTTGGGTCGGAGGCGAAGGCCATGACCTGCATGGCTCAGACTTCGGCAGATGCGGCGGCGAACTTGACCCTCCCGGCGCCGATTCGTGCCAACAGATCCCACATTCGCAGCGCGCCAACGCTGCTAGCCGGCCGAGCGTGAATTCGGTCACGGCCGATGGCGCGCTGCAGTTGCCTATCGCGCGGCCTCATCAGGGGCGCCAGGCACTCGGGCCTGCTGCCGGGTCAGCTGCTGGCGCGTTCAGGCACCGACAACGTGGCAATCGAGCGGCGCAGCGGCGATCACCTCGTTGGCCGAAAATTTTGTCGGGCTGCCGCTGCGCTGAGTTGGTGAACCGATGGGTTGCCGGCCACGCCCGCGTCAGTGAGGTCAGCGCGCGCTGCCTACTGCGCGTAGAGTGAGCACATGATCTTCCGTCAACTCTTCGAGCCGCTCTCGTCCACCTACACCTACTTGCTGGCCTGCCAGGAGACTGGCCAGGCGATGCTGATCGACCCAGTGGTCAACAGCATGGAGCGTGACCTGGCGCTGCTGCAGCAACTGGGCCTGACGCTGGATTGCACACTCGACAGCCACATCCACGCCGACCACATCACCGGCGCGCTGCACCTCAAGCAGCAAACCGGCTGCCGCATCGCAGCACCGGCGATGGAGCGCCTGCCCTGCACCGATATCGGCATCGAGGAAGGCCGGCCGCTGCAGCTGGGCAGCCTGCTGATCACGCCGCTGCATACGCCAGGGCACACCGACAGCCACTTCGCCTTTGTGCACGAAAACCGGGTCTTTACCGGCGATGCGCTGCTGATCGACGGCTGCGGCCGCACCGACTTTCAAGGCGGCAGCGCCGCCGCGTTGTACCGCAGCGTGACCGAAAAGCTGTTCGCCCTGCCCGACGAGCAACTGGTCTACCCCGGCCACGACTACCACCAGCGCCAGGTCTCGTCGATCGGCCAAGAAAAAGCCCGCAACGCCCGGCTGGGCGGCCAGCGCAGCCAGGCCGACTTTGAGGCCCTGATGGCCGCGCTCGATCTGCCCTACCCCAAGTTCATCGACCATGCGCTGCCCGGCAACCGCCTGTGCGGCGACTGCCCGAGCGATCTGCCTGAGCAGATGCAGGCCTATTGCAGCCGCATGACCGACAGCCCGCAGGGCTGAGAGGCTGAGAGCTCTGCGAGGCCGTGGCTGCGGCGTCTGCAGTGCGGCGGCGCGACAATGGCGGCCATGCTGAACGTCAACAAACTGCTGCGCCAACGCGGCATGTGCACGGCCCGGGCCGCGGTCACGGCCATGAGCCTTCCCACTGAGCCAGACCTGCGACAGCAGCCTGACCTGACAACATAGCGGCATCGCCGACCCCTTTCGAGCCCGACCATGCTGATCAATTGCGTCGTCTACCGTGCAGGCAGCAAGCTCGCCGACATCAGCATTGCCGAGATCAGCGACTACCTGAAGCAGCCCGACTGCTTTGTCTGGGTCGCGCTGCGCGACGCTGACGACGCCGAACTCTCCCTCATGCAGGATGAGTTCGACCTGCACGACCTGGCAGTCGAGGACGCTATGCACGGCCACCAGCGGCCGAAGATCGAGGAATACGGCCATGTCGTGTTCGCCGTGCTGCACCTGATCGAGTACAGCCCTACCGACGACCTGATCTCGGGCGAGGTGCACCTGTTTGCCGGGACCAACTTTGTGCTGTCGGTGCGCAACCGCAGCACGCAGGGCTTTCTGGGCGTGCGCGAGCGCTGCGAGCGTGAACCCGAGCTGCTGCAGCAGGGCGCCGGTTTCGTGCTGTACGCGCTGATGGACGCCGTGGTCGACCGCTACTTTCCACTGGCCGATGCGCTGGAAGGTGAGCTCGAGACCATCGAAGACCGCATCTTCGAGCGCAACTCCGGCCGCAGCAACGTCGAGCGGCTGTATGAGCTCAAGCGCAAGGTAACCACGCTGCGCCATGCGGTGGCGCCGCTGCTTGACGCCATGGGCAAGCTGCACGGCGGCCGCGTGCCGCAGGTGTGCGCCGCCAGCGAGGCGCACTTTCGCGATGTGGCCGACCACCTGGCGCGGCTGCAAACCACCATCGACACCATCCGCGACACCATCGGCACGGCAATCCAGGTCAACCTGTCGATGGTGACGATCGAAGAAAACGACGTCACCAAGAAACTGGCGGCCTGGGCCGGCATCTTCGCGGTGGCCACCTTCTTTGTCGGCGTCTGGGGCATGAACTTCCAGCACATGCCCGAACTGGCCTCGCCCTGGGGTTATCCGGTGGCGCTGGCGGTGATTGCCGGCACCTGCGGCCTGATGTACTGGCGCTTCCGGCGTGTCGGCTGGTTGTAGCGCGGCGGCGGCAGCGCCAACGGGACAACGGGGCCCTCAGAGGCCGGGCGCCAGCAGCCGCGTCGGTCCAAAGGCGAACAGCGCCAGCGCGCACAACAGCAGCAGGCCGAGCACCAGCGCAAACAGGCTGTCGATCTGCCAGGAGCGCGACCTGCCTCCAAGCAAGGACACCCGGTAAGTCCAGGCCACCGCCAGCAAAGAGAGGGACGGGCACAGCATCAGGTAGCCGACCACCGGCACGGGGTCGTTCGCGCCCAGGCCGGGCAGGGAATGCAGGATCGAAGCGGCAAACCACAGACCACAGCCAGCCACCGCGGCCGAGCTGGTGTTGACCGCGCGCATGCCCCAGTCGCGCCGAGCGCCGGTCATCGTGCGCACCATCGGCTCGGCGAAGGCCGTGCCCACGGCCACCATGACGATCGCCAGCAGGCCCAGCGCCAACAGCGCAAAGTGCTGGGCTTGCGGTTCAGCCGGAAAGATGCCCAGCGGCCGCAGCTGCCAGCCAGGCAAGGTGGAAAGCAGCAAGAAACTGCCGCCGCTGACCAGGATACCGGCCAGATTGAACACCGTCAGCAGGCCGTGGGTGTTGAAGATCGGCAGCCTGGCGCGCGCACGCAATTGCGCCACCAGCCAGTAAGCCAGGTAAGGCCCGATGCCCCACAGCGCCGTGCTGAGGCCGAAGCGCAAGCCATGCCACAGCGCCGATTCGCTGGGTCGGCTGGTACCGCCGACCGGATCGGACAGCCACAGGATCAGCCGGCCCGCCCACCAAAGCAGCGCCAACACCACGCCCGACATCAGCAGGGCCGAGAGCAGCGCGCCCGGCCCGGCCGCAGGCTCACGGTGGCCATCGACCGCAGTCACCGGCGCCGGCAGCACCGCGGGCGCGTCGTGGTTGACCGCCACCGCTTTGACCAGTTCGCCGATCGCGGCATCAAACGCCGGTTCGCGGGCGAACACCGCCTGGTAGCGCGCCAAGCCCCGGATCGACTCGGGCAACTTGGCCGGGTCGGGCATGTCGATGCGGCCTATCAGCACCGGGTAGAGGGTCTTGCCCAGCCTCAGCGCGGTGGCGATCTCCCAGACCAGCGGATCGCTCAGCTCAGTCTGGCCCAAGCGGTGCTTGCGCAGCAGCTTGAAAAACTCGTCGCCGATCATCAGCACCACGCCGGTGCTGGCGAACAGCATCTCCTCCAGATGCTGCTGCCAGTCTTTGCCCGGCGGAATCTCGCGGTCGATGAACACCGCATCTTCGCCAAAGCGCTCGCGCAGGCACATGCGCACGCGCTGGGCCGCGTGCATCGAATCGCTGCGCCGGTAGGAGATGAACAGATTGATCAAAACAGGCTCCGAGACCCACCATAGCCCAAGCCGGGCGGGCTGGCATCATGCTGGCATGCTGAAACCGCTGCCGTTTGTGGGCTGTGCGGTGCGCTGTGCGGTGCGCTGTGCGGCGCGCTGGCTGCGGGGTCTGGCGCTGCTGGCCTGCGCCGACTCCCGGAGCCTGGCATGGGCACAAACCGCCACTGCGCCCTGGCAATGGCGCCACACCGACGCCGACAGCGGCACGCAGGTCTGGTTGCAAGACCGGGGCGACCTGCCGCCGGCCTTCCGCGCCAGCACACGCGTCAAGGCCCGGTTGACCAGCCTGGTGGCATTGCTGCTTGACCGCGCGGCGATGCCCGAGTGGGTGTACCGCACACGCTCGGTGCAGTCGCTGCAGCAGGATGGCCCGCAGCAAGGCGTCTCGCTGGTGGTCACCGCCATGCCCTGGCCGCTGGACGACCGTGAAGCGGTGGTGAGCTGGCAGTTGCTTCAAGCGCCGGCCACCGCTGTGGTCACCCTCAGCGGCCGCAGCGTCGAGCCTGCCGGCCAGCCCTGGCTGCCCGCAGCCGCAGCCGGCCGGGTGCGCATGCCCTCGTTCGCTTCGCAGTGGACCTTTGCGCCAGCGGCCGGCGCGCCTGGCGAGGTGGATGTGCGCTTCGAGGGCCATGGTGACCCCGGCGGCAGCTTGGCCCTGCCGCTGCTGCGCAGCTTTGTGCACGCCGCCATCTGGCAAGCCCCGCTGCAGACCATGAATGCGCTGCGCACGATGGTGCAGCGTGCGGCCTACCGCGATGCGGTGCTTGCCTTCATCACCGAGCCCGCGCCGTGATCGGCGCCAACACCGCGAGACGCGACATCGGGTGGGCCTTTGCCTGGGCCGGGTTCAGGTTATCTGTGCTGTTCGCGCTGGTCTTCTACGGCGCCGATGCCTGGGCCGCACAGCGTGCCGGGCGCTGGCAGGTTTATGCCGATTGGGAACTGGCGATCCCTTACTGGCCGGCGGCCTATCTGCTGTACCACAGCGTTTTTCTGCTGCCGCTGCTGCTGGCCTACAGGGCGCGCAGCGCCAGCCAGCTGCGCCATTGGGAGCGCGCCATGGCAACGGCCATCGTGCTGGCCGGCGTGGTCTTCGTGCTGCTGCCGGCCGAGCTGGGCTTTGCGCCGGCCGACCCCGGAGCCTGGTCGCCCATCGCCCAGTTCACCGGCCTGGTGGCCGGACGTCACAACCTGCTGCCGTCGCTGCATGTGGCGCTGAGTTTGCTCACCCTTTGCTGGCTCTGGCCGCTGGCGGGCTCGCGTCTGCGCTTTGCGCTGGGCTGGTGGTGGCTGTTGCTCGTCGCCTCGGTGCTGTTGACACACCAGCACCACTTGGCCGATGTGCTGAGCGGCGCCGCGCTGGGTGCCTGGCTGGGTCGGGGCGCGGCCCAGCCTGATCGTTGATGTGGATTAAGTTATTGCGAATCATTCTTGTTATGATTGCGCTACTTCATTCATCCACTCAACGACTCATCGCCATGTCCCATCGCCCCTCGCTCTGCACCCGCCGCGCCACCCTGACGCTGGCCGCCGCCGCCTGCTTGGGCGGCCTGCCCCTGGCCGCTCTGGCCCAGGCGCCCAACCAGGTGCTGAACCTGTACTCGGCCCGCCACTACCAGACCGACGAGGCGCTGTACGCCAACTTCACCAAGACCACCGGCATCAAGATCAACCGGCTCGATGGCAAAGAAGACGAACTGGTCGAGCGCATCCGCAACGAGGGCACGGCCAGCCCGGCCGACATTCTGATCACGGTGGACGCAGCACGGCTGGAGGTGGCCGACAGCCTGGGCCTGTTCCAGCCGCTGCACAGCAAGCTGCTTGAAGCACGCATCCCGGCCAACCTGCGCACGCCCACCTGGGTGGCTTTCTCCACCCGCGCGCGGGTCATCGTCTACAACAAGGCGGCCATCAAGCCGGCCCAGGTGCAGACTTATGCCGATCTGGCCGCCCCCGCGATGAAGGGCCAGGTCTGCGTGCGCTCGGGCAGCCACCCCTACAACCTGAGCCTGGGCGCGGCGGTGATCGCCCACGAAGGCGAGGCCAAGGCCGAGGCCTGGGCACGCGGCGTGGTGGCCAACTTTGCACGCGGCCCCAAGGGCGGCGATACCGACCAGATCAAGGCGGTGGCGGCCGGCGAATGCGGCGTGACCATCTCCAACACCTATTACCTGGCGCGCATGATGCGCAGCACCAAGGCCGACGACGTGGCGGCGATGGCTGCGGTGGCCATGGTCTGGCCCAACCAGGCCACCTGGGGCACGCATGTCAACGTATCGGGCGCCGGTGTGCTCAAGTACGCGCCCAACCGCGCAGCGGCCATCCGCTTCATGGAATACCTGGCCAGCGACGAAGCGCAGGCCTACTTTGCCGACGGCAACAACGAGTGGCCGGTGGTCAAGACCAGCGTCACCGCCAACCCCGCGCTGGTGGCGATGGGCAGTTTCAAGGCCGACACCCTGCCGATCGGCACGTTGGCCAAGAACACGGTGACCGCCCAGAAGGTGTTCGACCGCGCTGGCTGGAAGTGACACTGCCGGGCCAGCGCCCGGTCCTACACTCGCCGCTTCTGACTGTTGGCGGGTGAATGCGGATGTGGCGTGGCTTGTTGCTGTCGGTTCCTGGCCTGTGGCTTGGCGTAGCGGCCCTGGCCGCCGAAGTTTCCGTGGCGGTGGCGGCCAACTTTGCCGCGCCGATGCACAAGATCGCCGCCGCCTTCGAGCGTGACAGCGGCCACCGCGTGGTGCTGGCCTTTGGCGCCACCGGCAAGTTCTACGCCCAGATCCGCCAGGGTGCGCCCTTCCAAGTGCTGCTGGCTGCCGACGAAGTCACGCCAGCGCGGCTGGCGCAAGAAGGCTTTGGCAGCGCCGACAGCCGTTTCACCTACGCCATCGGCCGGCTGGCGCTGTGGAGCCGGCAAAGCGGCCTGGTCGACGCGCAAGGCCAGGTGCTGCGTGATGGCCGCTTCGACCGCCTGGCGCTGGCCGACCCCAAGCTCGCGCCCTATGGCGCGGCGGCGGTGCAGACGCTGGACCGGCTGGGCCTGCTGGCCAAGCTGCGGCCCAAGTTTGTGCAGGGCAACAGCATCGCCCAGGCCCACCAGTTTGTAGCCACCGGCAATGCCGCGCTGGGCTTCGTCGCGCTGTCGCAACTGATGGTGGACGGCCGCATACGCACCGGCTCGGCCTGGATCGTGCCCGCCGAGTTGCATGCGCCGCTGCGCCAGGATGCGCTGCTGCTCAAGCGCGGCCAGGGCCAGCCCGCCGCCATCGCGCTGCTGGCCTACCTGCGCAGCGAGCCGGCCCGCGCCATCCTGCGTGGCTACGGCTACAGCTTCTGAGCGCCATGCCCAGCCCTCCCGTGATCAGCCCCGAGGCCTGGCAAGCGATCTGGCTGACGCTGCAGCTGGCCAGCCTGACCACCGTGCTGCTGCTGCTGCTGGGCACGCCGCTGGCCTGGTGGCTGTCGCAGACGCGCTCACGCTGGCGTGCGCCGATCAGCGCCCTGGTCACGCTGCCGCTGGTGTTGCCGCCCACGGTGCTGGGCTTCTACCTGCTGGTGGCGATGGGCCCGGATGGGCCGCTGGGCCGCATGACCACCGCGCTGGGCTGGGCGCCGCTGTCGTTCAGCTTCAGCGGGCTGCTGATCGGCTCAATCATCTACTCGCTGCCGTTTGCGGTGCAGCCGATGCAGCATGCGTTTGAGGCCATCGGCAGCCGGCCGATGGAGGTGGCGGCCACACTGCGCGCACGGCCGCTGGACGCCTTCTTCAGCGTGGCGCTGCCGCTGGCCCGGCCGGGCCTGATCACTGCCGCGATCCTGAGCTTTGCCCACACCGTGGGCGAGTTTGGCGTGGTGCTGATGATCGGCGGCAACATCCCCGGCCAGACGCAAGTGGTGTCGACGCAGATCTACAGCCATGTCGAGGCGATGAATTACAGCCAGGCGCATTGGCTGTCCGGCGGCATGCTGGTGTTCTGCTTTGTCGTGCTGCTGGGGCTGGCGCTGATGAAGCGCAGGCTGGGCCGGGTGATGCCATGACGGCAGCTCAAACGCCAGCGCCCACCCCGTCCGGGGCGAGCGTCACCACAGACGCAGGCGCGGACGCAGACGCAGACGCAGACGCAGACACAGACACAGACACAGACTCAGACGCGCCCAACCGCGTGCGGCTGCGGCTGGCACGCGCCGACTTTGAGCTGTCGGTTGACCTGCACCTGCCGGCGCGTGGCATCACGGTGCTGTTTGGCGCCTCGGGATCGGGCAAGACCAGCGTGCTGCGCTGCGTCGCCGGGCTGGAGACCGCCCACCACGCGCTGGTGCGCATCGCCGGCCAGACCTGGCAGGACGACGACGCCGGCCTGATGCGGCCCACCTGGCAAAGGGCGCTGGGCTATGTGTTCCAGGAGGCCAGCCTGTTTGAGCACCTCGACGTGCGGCACAACCTGCGCTTCGGCCAGCGCCGGGTGACCGGCGCCAATGCCGCCCAAACTGCCACTGCCACTGCCACCGCCACCGCCCAACTCGACGAGATCGTCACCCTGCTGGGCCTGGCTACGCTGCTGCATCGCCGGCCGGCGCAGCTCTCGGGCGGCGAGCGCCAGCGTGTGGCCATCGCGCGGGCTCTGGCCACGCGGCCGGCGCTGCTGCTGCTGGACGAGCCGCTGGCCGCACTGGATCAAGCCCGCCGCCAAGAGATCCTGCCCTGGCTGGAGCGGCTGCGCGACGAGCTGCATGTGCCGATGCTTTACGTCACCCACTCGGCCGACGAGATGGCGCGGCTGGCCGACCACCTGGTGGTGCTGGCGTGTGGCCAGGTGCTGGCCAGCGGCCCTGCGGCTGAGGTGCTGTCGGCGATCCACGGCCCCGGTGTGGGGGGCGAGGATGCCGGCGCGCTGCTGCAGGGGCACCTGGTCGAACGCGACGAACGCTGGCAGCTGGCGCGTGTGGCTTTCGACGGCGGCAGCCTGTGGCTGCGCGACAGCGGCCTGGCGCTGGGCCAGCCGGCGCGGCTGCGCGTGCTGGCGCGGGATGTGAGCATCACCACCACCGAGCCGCAGCACACCAGCATCCAGAACCTGCTGCCCGGCGTGATCGACGCCATCGCCGACGATGCGCATCCCTCGCAAGCCCTGCTGCGTGTGCGCTGCGGCGGCGCGCTGCTGCTGGCACGCATCACGCGCAAGGCGGTGCACACGCTGGCGCTGCAGCCGGGCAGCGCGGTGTGGCTTCAGATCAAGTCGGTGGCGTTGGTGCAGTAGGCGGGTGCTGTGCGTGGGTGCTGTGCGTGGGTGCGGTGCGTGGGTGCTGTGCGTGGGTGCTGTGCGTGGGTGCATAACGCGGGCGTGGCGTCACGGCTGCGCCCTAGCCAGGAGCCTGCCGGGCTTGGGGAGCGTCGGCTGCGAGTCGACCGCAGCGGTCCATTTCTCACCGTCTATTTGCCCCATAGCTGAGCTATGGGGCTGCAAGTCCGGCAAGAACTGTTCTCGCTGGGGCCGATTCTCGCTTTTCGACGCCCCAAGCCCGACAGGCTCCTAGCGGCCAGATCCGTCTTCCATCGTGCGTTCACTGCGATCTCCGGTTGAACCTAGATTCCGCAGTTGGATACACCCGAGTGGGCTGCGATGCGGTACGCCAGCAAGGCGCGACGACGCTGCGGGCTCATGCCCGCGAGGAAGAGCAACGCCGCTGGCGTGCGGTAGCGCGTGTCCCTCCGGCAAGCCTGCATGAATTGAATCCGCAATCTCGGTAACTTCCACTGCCATTGCAACCGGATGGAGTGGGTGATGAACGGCACGAAGAAGTTTCAGGAGACGAGCGTGGCAAGCGGCAGCCTGGAGCGGGT
>JBBQJN010000014.1:0-25533 GCA_038325945.1 Burkholderiales bacterium
ACAACTGCATCTTGACTGTCCGCTGCGTGTTCGTCTGCACGCAAAGGGGCCGCTGGAGACCGCAGCACGCTGGCTGCCGTTGGCCAGCCAAACCCGCATGTGCGGCGCGCTGGATGAACGCGCGGTGCAACTGGCGCTGGAGGCCATCGCGGATGACGGGCAGGCGCGCTGCATCAACCTGGCGGCGCAGTCGCTGGACTCCGAGGTCTTCGTGGCGGCGGTCACGCGCCGCCTGGCGGTGGCGCCGCAAGCCGCCTGCAGGCTATGGATCGATCTGCCTGAGGCGATGGCTGTGGTCCAGCCGAGCCGGGTGCGCGAGGTCTCACGCCAGTGGCGGCCACTGGGCGTGATGCTGGGGCTGGAGCATGCGGGCGAGGCCCTGGCACGCATCCCTCAGTTGATCAACCTGGGGCTGGACTGCGTGCGCATTGACAGCCGATTTGTCAACGGCCTGACCGGCGTTGATGCAGCGGCGGCGCGCCTGCACCTGCAAGGCCTGGTGAAACTGGTTCAGGCGGTGGGTCTGCAGGTCACCGCAGAAGGCGTGCGCAGCGCCGAGGATCTGGATCAGCTCTGGCAGTTGGGCTTCGACGCCGCCACCGGGCCTGCGCTGCGGCCTGAGGCTGCGGCCGCCGAAACGGCAGCGATCAACACTTAGCTGATGCTGCCGCAGTGCAGCGGATAGTCACCTGTGCGCCGGCAGGCAAAGTAGTGCTGCAGCGTCTCGCGCACGGTGCGGAAGGCGATCTGGTCCCAGGGCACTTCATGTTCATGGAACAAGCGCGCTTCCAGCGTCTCGGGGCCGGGATCGAGTGAGGCGTCAAGCATGCGCGCACGGTAGAACAGGTGCACCTGGCCGACGCGCACCACGCTGAGCATGGTGAACAGGTCCAGCAGTTCGATGCGGGCGCCGGCTTCCTCCACTGTTTCGCGGATCGCGCCGTCGGCCACGGTCTCGCCCAACTCCATGAAGCCCGCAGGCAGGGTCCAAAAGCCGTAGCGCGGCTCGATCGCGCGCTTGCACAACAGCACCTGCTCGCCCCAGACCGGCACCGTGCCGACGACGTTGAGCGGGTTCTCGTAGTGGATGGTCTGACAGGCCGGGCAGACCGCGCGCTCGCGGTTGTCGTCGTCGGGTTGACGATAGGCCACGGCTGCGCCGCATTCTCGGCAGTGCTTGATGCGACGCGATTCGATCATGCGCAAAAGTGTAGCGGGGGGCCGTGGCATCATGGTGGCCAGTCTCCCTAAACCCCTGCCGAGCACACCGCATGCGCTACGTCCTGACCCCCGCTGCCATCCCAGCCGTGCCCGTGGCTGGAGGCGGTTTTTTTGCCGTGCACCGCATCTACTGCGTCGGCCGCAATTACGCCGAGCATGCCCAGGAGATGGGGTTCACCGGGCGCGAGCCGCCGTTTTTCTTTCTCAAGCCCGCCGACGCGGTGTTGCCGGTGGCTGACGGCGAGATCGGCGAGATGGCCTATCCGTCGCTCACCGCCAACTTGCACCATGAGATCGAGCTGGTGGTGGCGATCGGTATCGGGGGCCGCGACATCGCCGCCGTTGATGCCGTCAAGCACATTTGGGGTTATGCCGTTGGCCTGGACATGACCCGGCGCGATCTGCAAAACGAGATGAAGAAGCAGGGCCGGCCCTGGTCGATTGGCAAAGGTTTTGACGAGTCTGCGCCGATCGGCCTGTTGCAACCGATCAGCCAGACCGGTGAGTTGCGCAAGGGCGCGATCACGCTGTCGGTCAATGGCGTGCAGCGGCAAAAGGGCGACCTCAGCGATCTGATCTGGAGCGTGGCCGAGACCATCGAGACCTTGTCCAAGGCCTGGACGCTGCAGCCCGGTGATCTGATCTACACCGGCACGCCTTCTGGTGTGGCGGCGGTAGTCGCCGGTGACCTGATCGAAGGCGCGATCGACGGCCTCGGCAGCCTGAAACTGCGCGTGCGTTGAGCAACCCGGCTCAGGAGGCTGCCATGAAGCTATACAACTACTTTCGATCCTCGGCCTCGTACCGGGTACGCATCGCACTGGCACTGAAGGGCCTGGACTACGACTACATCCCGGTGCACCTGGTGCAGAAGCAGCACCTGGACGATGCCTACACCGCGCTGTCGGCCTCCCGGCTGGTGCCGCTGCTGCAGGATGGTGAGGTGGTGCTGACGCAGTCTCTGGCCATCGTCGAGTACCTTGACGAGACCCATCCGCAGCCGCCGCTGCTGCCCGCCGACCCGGCCGGCCGCGCCCGGGTGAGGGCGATTGCCCAGGACATCGCCTGTGAGATTCACCCGCTGAACAACCTGCGTGTGCTGCGCTACCTGGTGCATGACCTCAAGCTCAGTGAGGACGACAAGGACCGCTGGTACCGCCATTGGGTGGAGGCCGGGCTTGAAACGGTTGAACGCCAGCTGGCTGCCAGGCCCTCGCGTTTTTGCCACGGCGACACGCCGACCTTGGCCGACATCACGCTGGTGCCTCAGGTCTTCAATGCCCAGCGCTTCAACTGCCGCACCGATCACTTGCCGCAACTGATGCGGGTGCACGAGGCCTGCATGCAGCTCGACGCCTTCGCCAAGACCCAGCCTTCGGCCTGCCCGGATGCAGTCTGAGCTGCAGCGGGCTGCGCTGGAGGATTGGCCGCAAGTCTTGCTGGCCGGCGCGATCCGGCCCAACTGGGCGGCGCCACCCGGTATCCTGGCCTTGATGAGCGGCCGCGCCGGTGGTGTCAGCACGGCACCGTTTGACAGCCTCAACCTGCGGCCAACGGCCTTGGGCGGCGAGGCCATCGATGCGCCTGCCGCCGTGCTGGAGAACCAGCGTCGCTTTGCGCTGGCGCTGGGTGCGCAGCCGGTGTGGCTGGAGCAGGTGCACGGTGCCGATGTGGTTCGCCTGCGCAGCGAGCACCTGTTGGCCGGCGCGCCGCTGCCGCGCGCCGACGCCAGCATCTCCACCGAGCCCGGGCTGGCCTGCACGGTGCTGGTGGCCGATTGCCTGCCGCTGCTGCTGTGCAGCCAAAACGGCCGGGCGGTAGGTGCTGTGCATGCTGGCTGGCGCGGCTTGTCACTTGGCGTGATCGAGCGCAGCGTGGCCTTGTTGTGCGAGGCCGCTGGCTGCGCGCCTGACCAGGTGTTGGCCTGGCTGGGGCCGAGCATCGGGCCGACGGCGTTTGAGGTTGGCGCTGACGTGCTGCTGGCTTTTGGCCAGCGGCCGGATGCGGTTGATCAGGCGCTGTTCCGCAGCAGTCCCCGCGCCGATGGCAGCCCACGCTGGCGGGCCGATCTGGCCGCACTGGCGCGGCAACGGCTGGCGGCAATCGGAGTGGTCGATGTCAGCGGCGGGCGCTGGTGCACCGCCACCGATGCCTCACGATTTTTTTCGTTCCGGCGCGACGGCCGCACCGGCCGGCTGGCCGCCGCTGTCGCCTTGCGCGGTGGCTGAGTCGCTTGCCACGGCCGCTTCGGCACGGCGCCTGGCTGCGCGCCTCGCCGGTGTGCCCATCAGGTACAGCACGATAGCCAGCGGCAGCAGGCCATACAGCAGCAGCGTGAAGAAGGCGCCGAGCACGGTGCCTTGGGAGGAGGTGGCTTCGGCCAAAGTCATCAACAACACGACAAAGGCCCAGCCGATGGCTACGATGTACATTTCATAATACGATATTTAATATCGCCTATTGAAAAATTAAGTCAAGCTGCGGTAAGCTCTGTAAGCTACAAGCCCAGGTTGATGCACAGCATCGCACAGTGGCGCGCAACATGCAGCGCCTGACCACGCCGGAGACCCCCATGAAGCGCAAGCAGACAGCCGCCACCGAGTCAACCGAACTCTCCGCCCACAACCCCGTTGAGGCCATGGGCACGGCAGCGAGCGACATGTTCAAGGCACTGTCGGGCCTGAGCCTGCCGATGCAGGCGCTGACGCAGTTGCAGAGCGACTATGTCAGTCAGGCCACTGCGATGTGGAACACCGCGCTGACCGCCCCGGCACAGGCGGGCGCTGCGAAGCCTCCCCCTGGCGACAAGCGTTTTGCCGCCGAGGCCTGGACGCAGAACCCCGTCGCAGCGATGGCCGCCCAGACCTATCTGCTCAATGCGCGCACGATGATGCAACTGGCCGACAGCGTGCAGGGTGATGCCAAGACCAAGGCCCGCATCCGCTTTGCCGTGCAGCAGTGGGTAGACGCCGCCAGCCCGGCCAACTACCTCGCGACCAACCCCGAGGCGCTGGCCAAAGCCGTGCAGACGCGGGGCGAAAGCATCGGCGAGGGCATGAAGCTGCTGCTCAAGGACATCGAGCAAGGCCACATGTCGCAGACCGACGAAAGCGCGTTTGAGGTTGGCCGCAATGTGGCCACCAGCGAGGGTGCGGTGGTGTTCGAGAACGAGTTTTTTCAGCTGATCGAATACAAGCCGCTGACCGACAAGGTGCATGAACTGCCGATGTTGTTTGTGCCGCCCTGCATCAACAAGTACTACATCCTCGATTTGCAGCCCGAGAACTCGGTGATTCGCTACACCGTGGCGCAAGGCCACCGCGTGTTTGTCATCAGCTGGCGCAATCCGGACCAGAGCATGGTCGACAAGACCTGGGACGACTACATCGAGCACGGCCCGATCAAGGCCATCGAGGTGGTGCAGGCCATCGCCGGCACCAAGACCATCAATACGCTGGGCTTCTGTGTTGGCGGCACCATCCTGTCCACCGCTTTGGCAGTGCTGGACGCGCGTGGCCAACAGCCTGCGGCCTCGTTGACGCTGCTGACCACACTGCTTGATTTCAGCGCTACCGGCATCCTCGATGTCTTTGTCGACGAGGGCTCGGTGCGCATGCGCGAAACCAGCATCGGCGCCGAGGCGCCCAAGGGCCCCGGCCTGCTCAAAGGCAAGGAGCTGGCCACCACCTTCAACTTGCTGCGGCCCAACGACCTGGTTTGGAACTATGTCGTCGGCAACTACTTGAAGGGTGAAGCACCGCCGCCGTTTGACCTGCTCTACTGGAACGGCGACTCGACCAACCTGCCGGGCCCGATGTACTGCTGGTATTTGCGCCACACCTACCTCGACAACGCCTTGCGCCAGCCCGGCGCGCTAACCGTTTGCGGCGAGCCGTTGGACTTGTCCCGCATCAGCTGCCCGGTGTTTATCTATGCCTCGCGCGAGGATCACATCGTGCCCTGGCCGGCGGCCTACAAATCGACCGAGGTGCTGTCGGGCAGCAAGGACAAGACCTTTGTGCTGGGCGCCTCGGGCCACATCGCCGGTGTCATCAATCCGGCGAGCAAGAACAAGCGCAGCCATTGGACCAATGCCAAACTGCCGGCGCAATCGGATGACTGGTTCAAGACCGCCGCCGAACACCCCGGTAGCTGGTGGCCGGTATGGGCCGACTGGCTGGCCCACCAGGCTGGCAAAGAAGTGGCCGCACCCAAGACCTATGGCAACCGCAGCCACAAGGTGATCGAGCCGGCGCCCGGCCGCTACGTCAAGCAGAAAGCCTGAGATTGCCTCTCACACTGTTAGCCTGCTAAAACACTGGGCTTGAACAGCCTTGATTCCTGAAGGAGACATGCATGAGCACAGACATCGTCATCGTCGCCGCTGCCCGCACCGCGGTCGGCAAGTTTGGCGGCGCCCTGGCCAAGACCGCCGCGCCCGAGCTGGGCGCCACCGTCATCAAGGCCCTGCTTGAGCGCAGCGGCCTGGCCGGCGAGCAGATCAACGAGGTCATCCTGGGCCAGGTGCTGACCGCCGGCTCGGGCCAGAACCCGGCGCGCCAGGCGGTGGTCAAGAGCGGCCTGCCGCTGGAAGTGCCAGCGATGACCATCAACAAGGTCTGCGGCTCGGGTCTGAAGGCGGTGATGCTGGCGGCCCAGGCCATCCGTGATGGCGACAGCGAAATCATCATCGCTGGCGGCCAGGAGAACATGAGCGCGGCACCGCATGTGCTGCCCAACTCACGCGAAGGCCAGCGCATGGGTGACTGGAAGCTGATCGACACCATGATCACCGACGGCCTGTGGGATGTGTACAACCAGTACCACATGGGCATCACCGCCGAGAACGTGGCCAAGCAGTACGGCATCACGCGCGAGCAGCAGGACGCACTGGCGCTGGGTAGCCAGCAAAAGGCCGCTGCAGCGCAAGAAGCCGGCCGCTTCAAGGACGAGATCGTGCCGGTGTCGATCGCGCAGAGGAAGGGCGACCCGATCATCTTCGCTGCCGACGAGTTCATCAACAAGAAGACCAGCGCCGACGTGCTGGCCGGTTTGCGGCCGGCCTTCGACAAGGCCGGTTCGGTGACCGCGGGTAACGCCTCGGGCTTGAACGACGGCGCCGCCGCGGTGATGGTGATGAGCGCGGCCAAGGCCAAGGCGCTGGGCCTGACGGTGCTTGGCCGCATCGCCAGCTATGCCAGCGCCGGCCTCGACCCCAAGATCATGGGCATGGGTCCGGTGCCCGCCGCCCGCCGTGCACTTGAGCGCGCCGGCTGGAAGGCCGCCGACCTCGACCTGCTGGAAATCAACGAAGCCTTTGCCGCCCAGGCCTGTGCGGTGCACCAGGAAATGGGCTGGGATACCAGCAAGGTCAACGTCAACGGTGGCGCCATCGCCATTGGCCACCCGATCGGCGCCTCCGGCTGCCGCATCCTGGTCACGCTGCTGCACGAGATGGTGCGGCGCGATGCCAAGAAGGGCATTGCCTCGCTGTGCATCGGCGGCGGCATGGGCGTGGCGCTGACGATCGAGCGCTGAGCGCTTGAGTGGCCGATCAGCTGTTCAGCCGAGCGGCCGCTGAATACCGCAGCAGGGCGAACCCGATTGACGGCCGACCGGCTTCAGGCGACCCTGTAGCCGGCGCCCGCCAAGGGCCACAGAAACATCAACAGAGGAGAGAAACATGAGCCAGAAAGTTGCATACGTCACCGGTGGCATGGGTGGCATCGGAACCGCGATCTGCCAGCGCCTGCACAAGGCCGGCTTCAAGGTCATCGCCGGCTGCGGCCCCAGCCGTGACTTCGTCAAGTGGCTGGACGAGCAAAAAGTCTTGGGCTATGACTTCCACGCCTCGGTCGGCAACGTTGCTGATTGGGACTCGACGGTCGAGGCCTTCAAGAAGGCGGTCACCGAGCACGGCGTGATTGACGTGCTGGTCAACAACGCCGGCATCACCCGCGACCGCATGTTCCTGAAGATGACGCCCGAGGACTGGAAAGCGGTGATCGACACCAACCTCAACAGCATGTTCTACGTCACCAAGCAAGTGGTGCCGGGCATGGTTGAAAAGGGCTGGGGCCGCATCATCCAGATCAGCTCGGTCAACGGCGAAAAGGGCCAGGCCGGCCAGACCAACTACTCGGCAGCCAAGGCCGGCATGCACGGCTTCACGATGGCGCTGGCGCAGGAAATGGCCAACAAGGGCGTGACGGTCAACACCGTCAGCCCAGGCTATATCGGCACCGAGATGGTGCGCGCCATCAAGCCCGAGGTACTGGAAAAGATCGTCGCCACGATCCCTGTCAAGCGCCTGGGCACACCCGACGAGATCGGCTCGATCTGCGCCTGGTTGGCTGGCGACGACTCCGGTTTCACCACCGGCGCCGATTTCAGCTGCAATGGCGGTCTTCACATGGGTTGATGGCGGCGCAGCCACCATCAACCCTACGGGTGGATGTACGGCTCCCCCGGCCCCCTCCAAGAGGGAGCTCTGGTCAGATGGTCGAAGGCCGGCGCTGGGCGCCGGCCTTTTTATTCCCGCTTGTTTGTCAGAACGCGGTGTAGCGCCCAGGGCGGTGGTTGACGGCCAGCGCAAAGTTCATCGCCACCGCAGCGGCCACCGACAACGCCAGTTGCTGCCAATTCAGCCAGGGCAGGGCGCACAGCAGGATGCTGCAGTCGATGGCCATCTGCACCCAGCCGGCGCGCCAGCCAAATCGGTCTTGCAGCCAGAGCACCAGCACGTTGAGGCCACCCAGGCTGGCGCGGTGGCGGAACAGGATGATGAAGCCGGCGCCCAAAAGCAGGCCACCGCCCAGCGCGGCAAACAAGGGCGCCACTTCGCCCAGCGCGATCCAGCCCGGTAGCAGCTCCGAACCCGTGGACAGCAGCGTCACCGCCAGCAAGGTCTTGAGCGTGAAGCGCCGGCCCATGCGTTGCCAGGCCAGCAGGTAGAAGGGCAGGTTGATGGCGAAAAACAGCGCGCCGAAGGGCCAGCCACCGGCATGGTGCAGCAGCAGCGCGATGCCTGCGGTGCCGCCCGTCATCAACCCGGTGTGACGCAGCAGCAGCAGGCCCAGCGCAACAAACAGCGTGCCGGTGAGCAGACCTTGCACATCGTCGAACAGGCTGTGTCGCTGCACCGCTTCGGCCGCCTCTGGCGTCGGCACCACCGATGCCGCGTCGGCGACCCGGGCGCTGGCGGGGCCGGGGCCCGGCGTCGGCCTCACTCGGACACGCCGTCCAGAAAGTACTTGATCACGCCCTTGGCCACATAGCCGAGCAGGCCGAAGCCCAGCGCCAGGAACAGCACGAAGGTGCCCAGCTTGCCGGCCTTGGATTCACGCGCGAGCTGAAAGATGATGAATACCATGTACAGCATGAAGGCGCCGACGCCGAAGGTCAGGCCAAACCAGGCGATCTGTTCCTCGTTGTAGCCGAACATCTTGCGCTGCCCTGGCGGCTCAATCTGCGGTGGGCTCGCCGACCGCGCTCACCAAATCACGGTAGGCATGCCAGCTGGCATGGGCCAGCCAGGGTGCGACCACCACCAGCCCCAGCAGTGCCATAGCCATGCCCAGCACGGTCAGGCCCATCAGCAGCGCAGCCCACAGCGCCATCGCGGCAGGATGGGCCTGCACCACGCGCCAGCTGGTCAAAACGGCGGCGAGCACGCTGACCTGGCGATCAAGCAGCAGCGGAATCGCCACCACGCTGCTGGCAAACACCGGCGCGGCCATGAAAGCGCCCAGCGCCAGCCAGACTTCAAACAGCGGCGAAGTCTCGTTGAGTACCACCACGCGCAGGAAATCAAGCGGCGAGTTGACCGGCGCGGCGGCAAAGCCGGTGATCAGCGCGGCCGAGGTCAGCACCCAGCCGGTGCCGGCCATCGCCAGCAGCAAGCCAAACACCACCAGCCGGCGCTGCGGCCGCCAGGCCCTCAGCGCCACTGCGAGATCGGCGCGTTCACCACGCTCCAATGCCCGACTGACGGCGTACAGCCCGGTGGCGGCCAGCGGCGCCACCAGCAAGAAGCCGCTGAAGGCGCCCGCCAGCAGCCAGAACTGCTGGTGCGCCACGGCGATCAACACCGCGCCAAACAGCGCCAGCAGCAGGCCGTGCAGCAGCCCCGGCAGCGGGCAGCGCATCAGATCACGCCAGCCGCGCGCCAACCAGTTCAGCGGCCGCAACAAGGGGATCTGGCGCATGCCGAAGCTGCGGGATTCGATCAGGGCAGGGCGGTCGCGCATGGTGAAGGTTCGGATGATGGGGGCGGCAGCACGATGTCGCCTTGATCGAAGGCAAGGCCCGACGGCACGCCGCTGCTCAAGTCAGCAGCGCAGCGGCGGCCTCTTGCAGCGCGGCCGGGCCGCCGTCGGCCAGCGCCACCCTCTCGGCGTTGAGCAGGCCGTTGTAGTTGCGGTCCATTGATCGCTGGTACAGCGGGTCGTAGTGTTCTTGCATCAGCTGGCCGAAGACGCTGGCCCAGTCGCCGGCGCGGGCCAGCGCCTGCCAGCGCGCCACGGTATCGCGGCCGCGCAGCACCACCAGGCCGTCGAGCAGGCGGCAAAAGGCCTCGGCATCGTCGGCAAAGAAGCCGTAGTCCTCAAGCAGCAACTGCACCCGCGCGGCGTCGGGCATCTGCACCCGCAGCACGCGGCCCTGGGCATGCATGTGCCGCACCAGCGCGTCGGGCAGTTGCAGGCGGCCGATCTTTTTGCTTTCGCTCTCGACAAACACCGGGCGCATGGCGTCTAGATCGCGCAGCGCCTGCCACAGCCGGTTGTCGAACTGCTTCTGGCTGGGCTGCGGCTGGCCGGGCAGGTTGCCCAAGATCGAGCCGCGGTGACAGGCCAGGCCTTCGAGATCAAGCACCTGCGCGCCCTGCTCGGCCAGCGTCTGCAGCAGCCGCGTCTTGCCGCTGCCAGTGCGCCCGGCCAGCACGCGAAAGTCGAAACGCGCCGGCCAGGTCGCCAGGTCTTGCAACACGACGGCGCGAAAACCCTTGTAGCCACCGGCCAGCTTGGCAGCACGAAAGCCGATCTGGTCGAGGAACCAGGCCAGCGAGCCCGAGCGCTGGCCGCCGCGCCAGCAATAGACCAGCGGCTGCCAGTCGCGCGGCTTGTCGGCGATCCAGCGCTCAAGATGGTCGGCGATGTTGCGCGCGGCCAGGGTGGCGCCCAGCTTGCGCGCCTCCAGTGCCGAGGTCTGCACGTACAGCGTGCCCACCGTGCGGCGCTGCTCGTCGTCGAGCACTGGCCAGTTGATCGCGCCGGGCAGGTGGTCCAGCGCAAACTCGGCCGGCGAGCGGGCATCGATGATGGCGTCGAAGCCAGCCAGGTTGGTGGCGGCTTCGTCTGCGGTGATGGCGCGCAAGGGCATCTGGATCGCTTGGCGGGCTTCAGCGCACTGGCGCCAAGGCGTCGAGCAGTTCGCTTTCGATGCGCAGTTGTGCGCGCGTCTGTTGCAGTTCAGCGCCGTCGACCAGAAAGGTGTCTTCGACACGTTCGCCCAGCGTACTGATCTTGGCCAGTTGCAGGTTGATGCCATGGCGCGCCAGTACCCGGGCAATGCCGTAGAGCAGGCCTGAGCGGTCACTGGTGCTGACCGACAGCAGCCAGCGCTGCGCGCGCTCATCGGGGCGCAGCGAGACCCGCGGCGTGACTGGAAAGGATTTGACCCGCCGCGACACCCGGCCGCGCGCCGGCTCGGGCAGCGGCCCACGGCTGGCCACCGCCAGCGCCAGCTGGTTCTCGATCAACGCCGTCAGATCGCGGTAGCTGCCAGGATCGGGATCCTCGAACTGCGGATAAATCACCTGGAAGGTATCCAACGCGTAACCGGTGCGACTGGTGTGCACCTTGGCGTCCTGGATCGAGAAACAGGCGCCGTCGAAATAGCCGCAGATGCGCACGAACAAGTCGCTCTGGTCGGGCGCGTAGACCAGCACCTGCAGGCCGTCGCCGATCGGTGACGGGCGGGCGCGCACGATGGCGCCGCCGGCCGCCACATGGCGCCACAGCGAGCGCGCGTGCCAGGCGATCTCGCTGGCATCGTGGCGGGCGAAGTAGCTGGGTTCCAGCGTCTGCCACAGCGGCAGCTCGGTGCCAGGTAGTGCGCTGTGCAGCGCCAGAATCTGCCGCGCTTCTTGCTTGCGGGCTTCCAGGTCGGCCACCAGATTGGGCTTGGCGCCGCCCAACGCGCGCAGCGTGAGGCGGAACAGGTCTTCCAGCAGCTTGCCTTTCCAGGCGTTCCAGACCCGCGGGCTGGTGCCGCGGATGTCGGCCACCGTCAGCAGGTAAAGCGCGGTCAGCTGGCGCACATCGCCCATCTTGTCGGCAAAGACGCGGATCACCTGGGGGTCGGACAAATCTTCCTTTTGCGCCACCGTGCTCATCAACAGGTGGTGGCGCACCAGAAACTCGATCAGCGCCATGTCCTCGCGGCCGATGAGGTGCTCGCGGCAGAAGCGCCGCGCCTCGGTGGCGCCCAGTGTGCTGTGGTCACCGCCGCGGCCCTTGGCCACATCATGGAACAGCGCAGCGATGTACAGCACCCAGGGCTTGTCCCACTCGCTGGCCAACTGCGAGCAGAACGGATATTCATGGCCATGCTCGGGGATGAAAAAGCGGCGCACGTTGCGCAGCACCATCAGGATGTGCTGATCCACGGTGTAGACGTGAAACAAGTCATGCTGCATGCGGCCGACGATGCGCCGGAACACCCACAGGTAGCGCCCCAGCACCGAGGTCTGGTTGAGCAGCCTGAAGGCATGGGTGATGCCCTGCGGCTGGCGCAGGATGTCCATGAACAGCGCCCGGTTCACCGGGTCGTGGCGAAAGCTGGCGCCCATCACCTCGCGGGCGTTGTACAGCGCGCGCAGCGTGCGCGCCGACAAGCCCTTGATGCCCGGCGTGCGCTGGTAGATCAAAAAGGTCTCGAGGATGGCGTGCGGCTGCTCGCTGTAGACATCGTCGCGCGCTACTTCCAGCATGCCGCCACGGTCATAGAAGCGCTCGTTGAGCTGGCGCATCGGTTCGGCTTCGCTGCCGTTGATGCGCTCCTCGATGTTGAGCATCAGGATCTGGTTGAGTTGGGTCACCGCCTTGGCCGCCCAGTAGTAGCGGTGCATCAGCAGCTCGGACGATCGCTGCGCCTTGCTGCTCTTGAAGCCGAAGCTCTCGGCCACGGCGGTCTGCAGGTCGAACACCAGCCGGTCCTCGCGGCGGCCGGCCACGGCATGCAGGCGGGCTCGGATCAAGCGCAACGTACCCTCGTTGCGCTGCAACTGCCTGACCTCGAACGGCGTGATCAGGCCCTTGGCGGCCAGTTCGCGCCAACTGCGGCCCAGGCCGGCGGCGCGCGCCACCCAGATCAACACCTGCAGGTCACGCAGCCCGCCGGGGCTCTCCTTGCAGTTGGGCTCCAGCGCATAGGGCGTGTCGTCGTACTTGGTGTGACGCTGCGCCAGCTCCAGCGTCTTGGCGCGCAAGAAGGCCTTGGCGTCGAGCACCGCCGCAGTCTCATGTTGGAAGGTCTTGTTCAGCTGGCGAGAGCCGCAGACCAGGCGCGACTCCAACATCGCGGTCTGCACCGTCTGGTCGGCGCGGGCCTCGGCCACGCACTCGGCCACATTGCGCACCGACGAGCCGATCTCCAGGCCAACGTCCCAGCAGGCGGTGATGAGGGCCTCGATCGCCGCCTTGAGCGGGCTGCCGGCATGCAGGGTTGCCGCATCGGGCAGCAGCAGCAGCACATCGACGTCGCTGTAGGGCAGTAATTCTCCCCGACCATAGCCGCCCACTGCCAACAGCGCCGCGTCGGCCGGCAGGCCGCAAAGCTGCCACAGTTGCGCCAGCGTGGCATCGACATGGCGGGTCAGCGCCCTGACCAGCCGGTTGCCGTGCGTCACCGTGGCCCGGCCCTGCAGAAAGCCTTGGAGCAGCGCCTGCTTGCCGTCGCGGAACTGCGCCCTGAGCTGCGGCAGATCCAGCGGCAGGGCCAGCTCGATGGTCGGCACGCTCGGCAGAGCCGTCGGATCGGCGTCGGCCATTGCTGCGGCGCCTTGGCCGATCACGCTGCGGTGATGAAGGCCGGCGGCGACGGCGAGCCGGCCGACAGCGTCAGCACCTCGTAGCCGGCGTCGGTGACCAGCACCGTGTGCTCCCACTGCGCTGACAGCGAGCGGTCCTTGGTGACGATGGTCCAGCCGTCGCCGAGTTCGCGGATCTCGCGGCGACCGGCGTTGATCATCGGCTCGATGGTGAAGATCATGCCCGGCACCAGTTCCTCCAGCGTGCCGGGGCGGCCGTAGTGCAGCACCTGCGGTTCTTCGTGGAACTTGTTGCCGATGCCATGGCCGCAAAACTCTCGCACGATCGAAAAGCCATGGTGCTCGGCGAACATCTGGATCGCATGGCCGATATCGCCCAGCCGCGCCCCGGGTTTGACCTTGGCAATGCCCTTCCACATCGCGTCGTAGGTGATCGCGCTCAGCCGTTTGGCGGCAATCGAGCCTTCACCGACGATGAACATGCGGCTGGTATCGCCATGCCAGCCGTCCTTGATCACCGTGACGTCGATGTTGACGACGTCGCCGTTCTTCAGCGGCTTGGCGTTGGGGATGCCGTGGCAGACCTGGTGGTTGATCGAAGTGCAGATCGACTTGGGGTAGGGCACATAACCCGGTGGCGCATAGTTCAGCGGCGCCGGGATGCCGCCCTGCACGCCCACGATGTGGTCGTGGGCCAGCTTGTCCAGCGCGTCGGTGCTGATGCCGGGCACCACATGCGCCGTCAACATGTCCAGCACCTCGGATGCCAGGCGGCCGGCGGTGCGCATGCCGGCTATCGCGGCGGGGGTGGTCTTGAGGGTAATGGCCATGGTCGAAATTATCCCACCGCAAAGTAGAATGCCCGGTTTCCACGGGCATGGCCCGCCTGCCAGCGTCGACAAAGGCCTCGACCACAGGCCACGGGCCGCCCCGACCCCGGTCCGCCATGCCGACAGCCCCTTCGAATTCCGCCGCCACTGTGATGTTTTTCGAGGGCGGCAATGCGCTCTCGGCCTTTCGCGCGCAGGCGCTGCTGCCTCGCTTGCAAGCGCTGTGCTCGCGCATCAGCGGCGTGCTGGCGCGCCATGTGCACTGGGTGCAGGCCGAGCCTGGCCGCGCGCCCGATCAGGACAAGCTGGCCGGCCTGCTGCGCTATGGCGACGCCTACGATGACGATGCCAGCGAGGGCAGCCTGGTGGTGGTGATGCCGCGGCTGGGTACGGTTTCGCCGTGGTCGAGCAAGGCCACCGACATCGCCCACAACTGCGGCCTGCTGCTGCACCGCGTCGAGCGCGTCACCGAGTACCAACTTCTGCTCACGAGCGGGCTGCTCGATGGCATGTTCAAGATGGCGCCCAAGCCCCTGTCCGAGGCCGAGCTGCAGGCCTGCGCCATGCTGCTGCATGACCGCATGACCGAGAGCGTGGCCTTCGAGCGCGAGGCCGCTGGCCACTTGTTTGACCCGCAGCCGGCGCCGCCGATGGTGCATGTCGATGTGCTGAGCCCAGGCCCGCAGGGCGGCCAGGCGGCGCTGGCGGCGGCCAATGCCGAGTTTGGCCTGGCCTTGTCGAGCGACGAGATCGACTACCTGCTCGGCGCCTTCCGCGGCCTCGGCCGCAACCCCAGTGATGTGGAACTGATGATGTTCGCCCAGGCCAACAGCGAGCATTGCCGGCACAAGATCTTCAACGCTGAATTTGTCATCGACGGCCAGCCGCAGCCGCTGTCGATGTTCGGCATGATCCGCAACACCGAGAAGTTGCTCGACGGCACCGGCAAGCAGCACAGCATCGTGGCCTACAGCGACAACGCTGCGGTGATGGCGGGCGGGCCGATCGAGCGCTGGCTGCCGCAGGGCTTCAGCGATGCGCCGATCTACGTCGCGCGCAACGAGATCGCCCATGTACTGATGAAGGTGGAGACGCACAACCACCCGACCGCGATCAGCCCGTTTCCGGGCGCGGCCACCGGCGCCGGCGGCGAGATCCGCGACGAAGGCGCCACCGGGCGCGGTGCCAAGCCCAAGGCAGGCCTCAGCGGCTTTTCGGTCGGCAACCTGCATCTGCCAGGGCTTGATGAGCCCTGGGAGCGCTCGCCGGTAGGCAAGCCCGAGCACATCGCCAGTGCGCTGCAGATCATGATCGACGGCCCGCTGGGCGGCGCGGCCTTCAACAACGAGTTTGGCCGGCCTAATCTGGCGGGTTACTTTCGCGTCTTCGAGCAGCGTGTGGCCGGTGTGCAGCGCGGCTACCACAAGCCGATCATGATCGCTGGCGGCCTGGGCAGCATCAGCGACGGCCAGACCCACAAGCTGGCGTTTGCCGCCGGCACGCTGCTGGTGCAGCTGGGCGGGCCGGGCATGCGCATCGGCATGGGCGGCGGCGCCGCCAGCTCGATGGCTGCTGGCACCAATACCGCCGCGCTGGACTTTGATTCGGTGCAGCGCGGCAACCCCGAGATCCAGCGCCGGGCGCAGGAGGTCATCAACCATTGTTGGAGCCTGGGCAAGGGCAACCCGATCGTCGCGATCCACGATGTCGGCGCCGGCGGCATCAGCAATGCCTTCCCTGAACTGGTCGACGGCGCGGGCAAGGGCGCCACCTTCGACCTGCGCCGCGTGCCGCTGCAGCAGAGCGGCCTTGCGCCCAAGGAGATCTGGTGCAACGAGAGCCAGGAGCGTTACACGCTGGCGATCAATCCCGAGCTGATGCCGCTGTTTGAGCGGATGTGCGCGCGTGAGCGTTGTCCGTTTGCGGTGGTGGGCGTGACCACCGACGCGCCCGAGCTGATCCTCGAAGACGGCCCCGGCGGCGAGCGTGTGATCGACATGCCGCTGCAGGTGCTGCTGGGCAAGCCGCCCAAGATGGTGCGCAACGTGAGCCGCGTGGCGCGCAGCGAGCCGGCACTCAAGCTCACCGGCATCCAACTCGACGAGGTGGCGTTCAGTGTGCTGCGTCACCCCACGGTGGCCAGCAAGCGTTTTTTGATCACCATTGGTGACCGCACGGTGGGTGGTTTGAGTCACCGCGATCCGATGGTCGGCCCTTGGCAGGTGCCGGTGGCCGATTGCGCGGTGACGCTGGCCGACTTTGCCGGCTTCCGCGGCGAGGCCATGAGCCTGGGCGAGCGCACGCCGCTGGCGGCGCTGGATGCGCCGGCTTCGGGCCGCATGGCGGTGGGCGAGGCCATCACCAACCTGCTGGCGGCGCCGATCGAGCTGTCGCGTGTAAAGCTGTCGGCCAACTGGATGGCGGCGTGCGGCGAGCCCGGCGAGGACGCCGCGCTCTATGACACCGTCAAGGCGGTGGGCATGGCGTTGTGTCCGGCTCTGGGCATCGGCATCCCGGTGGGCAAGGACAGCCTGTCGATGCGCACCAAATGGAAAGACGCCGAGGGTGATCAGCAAGTGACCGCGCCGGTGAGCCTGATCATCGCCGCCTTTGCTGCGCTGGACGATGTGCGCGGCACGCTGACACCGCAGTTGCAACGCCTGCCCGACGACGCCGAAACCACGCTGATCCTGATCGACCTGGGCCAGGGCCGTCAGCGCATGGCTGGCTCGATGCTGGCCCAGGTGATTGGCCAGTTCGGTGATGTGGTGCCCGATCTGGACGAGCCGGCGCAGCTGGTTGCGCTGGTCGCCGCCATCAACCAGTTGCGGGCCGAGGGCCGGCTGCTGGCCTACCACGACCGCAGCGACGGCGGCCTCTGGGCGGCAGCTTGCGAGATGGCTTTTGCCGGCCAGCTGGGCCTGAGCCTGAACGTCGACCTGCTGGTCACCGAGGGTGACGGCATCAGCGACAGCCGCGCCGAGATGGGCGACGCCAAGAACTGGGCCAGCCAGATCAGCGAGCGCCGCAACGAGCTGACGCTCAAGGCCTTGTTCAACGAGGAGCTCGGTGCCGTCATCCAGCTGCGGCGCAGCGATCGTGATGCGGTGATGGGCGTGCTGCGCAGCCATGGCCTGTCGCGCCACAGCCATGTCATCGGCAAGACCAATGCGCGGGCAGTGATCGAGGTCTGGCGTGATGCCAAATCGCAGTTCAGCGCGCCGCTGCGCGATCTGCAGCAGGCCTGGGATGAGGTCAGCTGGCGAATCAGCCGGCTGCGCGACAACCCGGCTTGCGCCGACAGTGAACATGCCGCTGCCGGTGTCGGCGTCGCCAACGATCCCGGCCTTCACCAGCATTTGAGTTTCGATGCTGCAGAGGATGTATCGGCGCCATGCCTGATGCTGTCGCGGCCGAAGATCGCCATCCTGCGCGAGCAAGGGGTCAACTCGCAGGTCGAGATGAGCTATGCCATGGCGCAGGCTGGCTTTGATGCCTACGACGTGCACATGAGCGACCTGCAATCGGGCGGCGCCCGGCTCGACCAGTTCCAGGCCCTGGTGGCCTGCGGCGGCTTCAGCTATGGCGACACGCTGGGTGCGGGTGAGGGCTGGGCACGTTCCATTCTTTTCAATCCAGCGCTGGCCGAGCAGTTTGCGGCCTTTTTCCAGCGCCCCGACACCCTGTCGCTGGGTGTGTGCAACGGCTGCCAGATGATGGCGGCGCTGGCCGACATCATCCCCGGCACCGCGCACTGGCCGCGCTTCACGCGCAACAAGAGTGAGCAGTTCGAGGCCCGGCTCAGCCTGGTCGAGGTGCTGGACAGCCCGTCCTTGTTTTTCAGCGGCATGGCCGGCAGCCGGCTGCCGATCGCCGTGGCGCACGGCGAGGGCTTTGCTGATTTCTCACAGCGCGGCAACGCGGCGCAGGTGCGGCGCGCGATGCGCTTTGTTGACCACCAGGGCCAGGCCACCGAGGCCTACCCCTGCAACCCCAACGGCAGCCACGGCGGCTTGACGGCGGTGACCACCGACGACGGCCGCTTCAGCGTGCTGATGCCGCACCCCGAGCGGGTATTCCGCAATGTGCAGATGAGCTGGACTGCCGGCGAGGTGTCAGCACCCAGCCCGTGGCGACGGATGTTTGGCAACGCACGACGGGCGCTGGGCTGAAGTCGTTCAGGCCGTCGGCTAGATTTTCATTTCCGACAATATGATCCGCCAGTATTGTCTTTGGCGTTTCATGCGTGAAACATTAGACTGTGGTGATTCCAACAGCCGGGAGGCACCTCGACAGGAACTTCGGCTGCTGTCGTCACTCTCAGCTGTGATCCATCGCCATCCAAGGAGAAGAACATATGAACACCACGACCGAAGTGCAAGGCGCAAAGCTGACCAGCGAACTGAAGAACGTCATCCAGGACGCCGAGGATCTGCTGACGATGGCAGCCGCCGATACCGGCGCCGAAGCCGTTGCGCTGCGCGAGCGCGTGCAGGCCAGGCTGCTGCGGGGCAAGGATCGCCTGCAAGACCTGCAGGCCGCTGCGGTAGATCGCGCCAAGCTGGCCGGCCGCAAGGCCGACGAGCACGTGCATGAGCACCCCTGGCAGTCGGTCGGCATTGCCGTCGGCATCGGCCTGCTGGTGGGCGTGTTGATCGGCCGCCGCTGATCGGTAGCCACTGAATTTGCAGCGCTTGGTCGCGCACGCGGCGGCCTGGCAACACCCATAACAAGGGCCTGCATTGCAGGCCCTTGTCACGTCTGAGAGGTTGAGAGGCAATCCCATGGGCCCACGTAAGCCCGCAAAACGGTTCCAATCTAGGCGCAAAGCGGACCTGGGTTTTTGGGACCCAGCGAGCATTTGCAACGACGAGTGGGGATGTTTTGCGGGCTTACCCGTAGGGCCGGCGTGGGCCCATGGGATTGCCTGTCAACCTCTGAGCCAGGCCGCCGCTGGCCGCTCAGAGATCCGGCGCCAGCGCGGCCAGCAGTTCGTAGGAGTGCAGCCGCGCCGCATGCTCGTGGATTGCGCCGGCGACGATCAATTCGTCGGCCTGGGTCTGCTCCAGGATGGCCCTCAGTTGCCGGCGCACGCTGTCAGGCCCCCCCGAAGCGGTGGCGGCCAGCATGCCTTGCACGCCGGCCTTTTCGCGCGGGTTCCATTGCGCTTGCATCACCGCCGGGTCTATTGGCCGCGGCAGCGGTCCGCGCTGACCGCGCTGCATGCCCAAAAAGCGCTGCTGAATCGAGGTAAACAGCCAAGCCGCCTGCTCATCCGTGTCGGCCGCCACCACGTTGATACCGACCATCGCATGCGGCTTGGGCCAGTTGGCGCTGGGGCGGAAAGTGCGGCGGTAGATGTCCAGTGCCTGCAGCAGCATGTCGGGCGCAAAGTGCGAGGCAAAGGCAAACGGCAGACCCAGGTAGGCCGCCAACTGCGCGCTGTACAGGCTGCTGCCCAGCAGCCAGATCGGCACCTCGGTGCCGATGCCGGGGATGGCGCGCACCGGATGTGCCGCTTGCGCCGGGTCGGGTTTGGCCAGGTAGGCTTGCAATTCGACCACGTCCTGCGGAAAGGCGTCTTCGTCGCGCGCCAGATGCTGGCGCAGCGCGCGGGCGGTCAGCTGATCGGTGCCGGGCGCACGGCCCAGGCCAAGATCGATGCGGCCGGGGTACAGCGTGGCCAGGGTGCCAAACTGCTCGGCAATCACCAGCGGCGCATGGTTGGGCAGCATCACACCGCCCGAGCCGACGCGGATGGTGTGGGTGCCGCCGGCTACATGGCCGATCAGCACCGCGGTGGCGCTGCAGGCCACGCCGTCCATGTTGTGGTGCTCGGCCAGCCAGTAACGCTTGTAGCCCCAGGCCTCGGCGTGGCGAGCCAGGTCCAGCGTGTGGCGAAGCGATTCGGCGGCATTGCTGCCTTCAACGATGGGGGCGAGATCGAGTACGGACAAGGCGGTCATAAGCCCAATGATGCCTTGGCCGCAACTTGGCTGCGCGTCGCGGGTTATCGCCAGCGCCTTGAGACCGCCTTGACGCCGGGCTTTGGCCGGACAATGCGGGCATGTCCAGCGCCATGCCTTTGAATCCTGCCAGCGCCGCCGCCGTGGCTGCTGATGTGCACACAGATGTGCTCGCAGATGTGCTGGCCGACGTGCCCGCCGACGTGCCCGCCGATGCGCCCGCCCATTTTCCGGTGCGCCGCCTGCTGGTGGATCTGGCCACCCCTTGGCCGCGCCACTGGAACGGCGGTGAGACTTTCCGTTCGGCCTGGTTCGACGCCTTGTCGATGAGCTTTCCGGTCGGCGAGCAGTTTTTCATCGATTCTGTGCGCGCCGGGCTGGCCCGGTTGCCGGCCGAGCAACGGCCGCGTTTCGAGGCCGAGGTGCGCGGCTTCATCGGCCAGGAGGCCACGCACCGCCACATCCACGCGCTGTATAACCAGCAGTTGGAACGCCAAGGCCTGGTCAACCACTGGGGGCCACGCATCACGCGGCGGCTGCAAGCGCTGCAAGGCAAGGATGTGCGCGCCTGGCTGGCGGTGACCGCCGCCACCGAGCATTTCACCGCCATCCTGTCGGAATACCTGCTGAGCCAGCGCCAGGCGTTGGCGGGTGCCGAGCCGCGCCTGGCCACGCTGTGGCGATGGCATGCCAGCGAGGAGGCCGAGCACCGCTGCACCGCCTTTGATCTTTATCGCGCGCTGGGTGGCAACGAGCTGTGGCGCTTGCGCTTGTTCAAGCTGGTTACCTGGTACTTCTGCACCGACGTGTTACGCCAGACCCTGCACAACCTGTGGCGCGATGGCAGCTGGAAGCGGCCGTCGACTTGGACCGGCGCGGCGCGTTTTTTGTTCGGCCGTGGCGGCCTGGTGCGCGCCATGGTCGGGCCCTGGCGCGACTACTTGCGCGCCGATTTTCACCCGGCGCAGCGCGAGAATCCGGCGGCGGCGGCCTGGCTGGCCAACCATGCGGCCGATTTCATGGTGGTAGGCGCGGTCTCGCGCGGCGCCGCCTGAAGGCGCGACGCGCCGGCCTCTCAGCCTCTCAGACCTGCTGTAACCCTAGAAACCGCAGTTGACCGCTTGCATCCGCTGGCAAGGCCGCATGAACACTGACTGTTGTGGCCACGACCGCACTCACCTTTTTGGGTGACAGCGCTACGCACCCGATTGAGCCGCCAACTGAGAAATCTAGGTTGAAGCAGCGTGAGTCGGTCATCTGTGAACAAGTGATTGCAACTGCAGCATGTACACGATCAAACGCATGCCCGAGGTTGATGCCTGGCTAAGCAGCATCAAAGACACGATGACTCGGATCCGCCTTGGGGTGCGATTGGATAAGGTTCAGCGTGGTTTGTTAGGTGACATCAAGCCAGTTGGTGAAGGCGTATTTGAGATGCGCGAGTTGTTGTGGCGCGCGGTATGAGTAGCGTTGCTGCGCAGTCCGGGCTGACCCGCGAAGCCCTGTACAAGGCGTTGCGCCCCAACTCCAAACCACGTTTTGACACCATCAGCCGGGTGTGCAAAGCACTGGGGGTACGCTTGGTCGCCCTACCGGTACAGGCCTAAGCTGCTGAAAAATTCACACTCAGTCGCATACGGACTCACGGCAACGTGACATAGCGCTGCGCCAGCGCCAGAAATTCATCCACCGCGACCGGCACACCCAACTCATCGGCCAGCACAGCCGCCACGGCAGCTGCTGCGAGCGCAGCAGCGCGGGCATCCAGAAACAGCAAGCGGTTGCGCCGCGCCAGCACATCTTCCACCGAGCGGGCGTACTCATAACGGGCGGCAAAGCGCACCATGGCTTCAGTCAGATTGGGGGCCAGCAGCACGTCATGGCCTGGCAACTGCGCCAGCAGGGTTTGCTCACTGCCGTACAGGTGCGGGCCGGGCGGCTCGCTGATGCGCACGGTGCTGATGTCTGACTCGGGTGCGCCCACCAGCGGATGATGCGCGGTACGCGAAGGCGGCAAGTCAGTCAACAGACCTGCGGTTTGGCACTGCGCCAGCACCTCTTCGGCCATGGCGCGATAAGTCGTCCACTTGCCACCGGTCACCGTGACCAAGCCGGAAGAACTCACCTTTACCGTGTGTTCGCGGCTGATGCCTTTGGTTTTTTCGCCATCGTCGTGCGCCGGTTTGACCAGCGGACGCAAGCCGACCCAGACGCTCAAGACATCGGCACGACTGGGTGCGCGCTGCAAATATTTGGCCGACTCGCTCAGGATGAAGTCCACTTCTTCAGCAAACGGCTGTGGCTCAAGCGCCAAGTCATGGCGGGGTGTATCGGTCGTGCCCAAAATGACCTTGCCCAGCCACGGCACGGCAAACAGCACCCGACCGTCGGCAGTTTTGGGCACCAGCAGCGCATGGTTGCCCGGGAAAAAATGGCGGTCTACCACCAGGTGCACGCCTTGGCTGGGTGCCACCATGGCATGGCTGACGCGGCCACTGTGCTGGTCGTCCATCTGGCGCAGGGCATCGACCCAGACACCAGTGGCGTTGATCACGCAACGCGCGTTAATGTCAAATCTGCGGCCGGTTTCTGTATCGCGGCACTGGAGCCCCGACACGCACCCCTCGGTGTGGGACAAACCAGTTGCTTCACAGTAATTGACGACCAGTGCCCCGCTGGCGGCCGCGCTACGGGCCAGCACCAGCGCCAGCCGCGCATCGTCAAACTGGCCGTCCCAGTACTTCACGCCACCGCACAAATGCTGCGGATTGACCGTGGGCAAGAATTTACGGGTTTCGGAACGGCTTAAAAATTCTGTGGCACCCAGTCCGGCCTTGCCAGCCAGCACGTCATAGGCCTTCAGGCCAACGCCATAAAAAGGAGCCTCCCACCAGTGGTACGACGGCATGACAAAGGGCAGCGGCTGCGCCAGATGCGGGGCATTGTGCAGCAGCAGCGTGCGTTCATGCAGCGCCTCTCGCACCAAAGAAATATTGCCCTGCGCCAGGTAGCGCACACCACCGTGCACTAACTTGGTAGCGCGCGATGAGGTGCCCTTGGCAAAGTCATGCGACTCGATCAGCAGCACGCGCAAACCGCGCAGCGCTGCATCCAGCGCCACCCCCAAGCCCGTGGCTCCGCCGCCGATGACGGCCAGGTCGTACTGCTGCGGCTGTGCCAGCCGGACCAGCAGGTCGGCGCGGCGGGTGGGCAAGGGTTCTGGAGTAGTTGGCATCAGGCGATTTTCAGTATGCTCGGATTATTGGTTAATTTACCCCTGAACCCGCCAAATGACCTACCTATTAGCCCTGGATCAGGGCACCTCCAGCTCACGCAGCATCGTGTTTGACGCGCAGGGCCAGATCGTGGCCATGGCGCAGCGCGAACTGCCGCAGATTTACCCGCAACCCGGCTGGGTCGAGCATGACCCGGGTGTCATCTGGCAAACCCAACTGGCCACCGCGCGCGAAGTGCTGGCCAAAGCCCAGCTGAAAGCCAGCGACATCCACGCCATTGGCATCACCAACCAGCGTGAAACCACGGTGGTATGGAACCGCAAAACAGGCCAACCCATCCACAACGCCATCGTCTGGCAAGACCGCCGCGCTGAGCCCGCCTGCGCCGCCCTGCGCGCGCAGGGCAAGGCCACAACGATTCAGGCCAAGACCGGGCTGCTGGTGGATGCCTATTTCTCTGGCACCAAACTGCAGTGGATTTTGAACAATGTGCCCGGCGCACGCGCCCAGGCCGAGGCCGGCGAACTGGCCTTTGGCACGGTCGACAGCTGGCTGATCTGGCAATTGACCGGCGGCAGCGATGCCAGCACGCGCGCGCAAGCCGTGCACGCTACCGATGTCAGCAATGCCTCACGCACCATGCTGTTCAATGTGATCGACAACCAGTGGGATACCGGGCTGCTGGACTTGCTGGGCATTCCTGCCAGTCTGCTACCTGCAGTGTTGCCGTCCAGTGCCAACTATGGCCACGTGCAGGCGGAGGTGCTGGGCAGCCGTATCCGCATCGGCGGTGTGGCTGGCGACCAGCAAAGCGCGCTGTTTGGCCAGGCCTGCTTTACCGAGGGCATGGCTAAAAATACCTACGGCACCGGTTGTTTCATGCTGATGCACACCGGCGACCGCTTCCTGAACTCCACCCACGGCCTGTTGACCACCAGCGCCGCACAAACCGATGCACGACTTGCCTACGCGATCGAAGGCAGCGTATTCGTCGGTGGTGCCGTGGTTCAGTGGCTACGTGACGGCCTACAGGCCATTGACGCCAGCAGCCAGGTGCAGGCGCTGGCGCAAAGCGTGCCCGATGCCGGCGGCGTGATGATGGTGCCGGCCTTTACCGGCCTGGGCGCGCCCTACTGGAACCCCGAAGCACGCGGCACCATTGTTGGCCTTACCAGGGGCTCAACCCTCGCCCACATTGCCCGAGCAGCTCTTGAAAGCATAGCATTCCAGAGTGCTGCACTGCTTGATGCGATGAGCTGCGATGTGGTCGCCAACGGTGGCAGCGCGGTGACCGAGTTGCGCGTGGACGGTGGTGCCTGCGCCAATGATCTTCTGATGCAGATGCAGGCCGACCTGCTGGGCATTGCCGTGGTGCGCCCGGCCGTGATAGAAACCACCGCGCTGGGCACCGCCTATCTGGCGGGCCTGAGCACTGGCATCTATAGCAGCCTGGCCGAGCTCAGCCAAAACTGGCGCATGGAGCGCACTTTTGAGCCAACCATCGCGCGCGACCAGGCTTTGGAGCGCATGGCGCAATGGGCGCGCGCGGTGCGCCAGGCCACGGCCAGCTGACCCAAAGTTGTAGCAACCGCCTCCGTCATTGCGACCGCAGCGTGGCAATTCGTGTAGCCGAAAGTCATAGATTGCCACGTCGCTGCGCTCCTCGCAATGACAGTCGCCAAGGTGCACTGCCCGACCTCAGTTACATATTCCTTCGGTACTGCCCGCCCACCTCAAACAGGGCGTTGGTGATCTGACCAAGCGAGCACACGCGTACCGCGTCCATCAGCACTTCAAACACATTCTGGTTGTCGATCACGGCTTGCTGCAGGCGCTTGAGTTGCGCCGGTGCCTTATCAGCATGACGCGCGTGGAAGTCGGCCAGGCGAGTCAGTTGGCTCTGCTTTTCTTCTTCGGTTGACCTTGCCAGCTCCAGCTTGTCATTCACCGGGTCGCCATGCGGGTTGCGAAAGGTGTTGACGCCGATGATGGGCAGCTCGCCGGTGTGTTTGAGCATCTCGTAGTGCATCGATTCGTCTTGAATCTTGCCACGCTGGTAGCCGGTTTCCATGGCCCCCAGCACGCCGCCGCGCTCGGTGATGCGCTCAAACTCCAGCAACACCGCTTCTTCCACCAGTTCGGTCAGGTCTTCGATGATGAAGGCGCCCTGTGACGGGTTTTCGTTCTTGGCCAGACCCCACTCGCGGTTGATGATCAGCTGGATTGCC
>JBBQJN010000015.1:0-25406 GCA_038325945.1 Burkholderiales bacterium
GGCTTCACCGGGCTGATCCTGGCGATGGCGCCAATCGACACCCAGCTGCAAGACACCTATTACGTGGTGGCCCACTTCCACTATGTGCTGGTGGCCGGCTCGCTGTACGCGCTGTTCGCCGGCGTCTACTACTGGGGCCCGAAGTGGACCGGGGTGATGTACTCCGAGTTCCGCGGCAAGCTGCACTTCTGGTGGTCGCTGATCGCCTTCAACATCACCTTCTTCCCGATGCACTTCCTCGGCCTGGCCGGCATGCCGCGACGCTATGCCGACTACCCGATGCAGTTTGCCGACTTCAACGCCATCGCCTCGGTGGGGGCCTTTGCCTTCGGTCTGGCGCAGGTCTACTTCTTCCTCTTCGTGGTGGTGCCAATGATGCGCGGCATGGGCGAGAAAGCCTCGCAAAAGCCCTGGGAAGGCGCCGAAGGCCTGGAATGGGAATTGCCGTCACCGGCGCCCTACCACAGCTTTGAGACGCCGCCCAAGCTGGATGCCAGCGCCACCAAGGTACTGGCCTGAACCCGCCGGTTGACGTGATGAGCCTGCCGAGCGATCAGCAACGCAAGTCCAACCTGAAGCTGGCCCTGGTGCTGGCTTCGTTGGCGGCGGTGTTCTTCATTGGTTTTGTCGCCAAGCTGGTGTTGTTCGGGCGCTGAGCCCAGCGCCCAGCGCCTGACCTGAGTTGACCCGCCATGCCCTTGCCCTCTCTGCTCTCCGGCCTGCACCGCGATAACCGCCGCATGCTGGGCAAGCTGGCGGTGATTGCGCTGGCGATGTTCGGCTTTGGCTATGCGCTGGTGCCGATGTACCGCACGATCTGCGACGCGCTGGGCATCAACGTGCTGTCGGTGAAAGAGCGCGTCACCTCATCCGGGCTGTCGGCCGCCGGCGCGCGCAAGGCCAATACCCAGGTCGACACCACGCGCCTGGTCACCGTCGAATTTGACGCCAACGCCAACGGACCGTGGGAGTTCAAGCCGGCGCTGCGTTCAGTGCAGGTGCATCCGGGCGAGCTGGCCACGGTGATGTACAGCTTTCGCAATGCGCAGAACCGCGCCATGGCGGCGCAGGCCATCCCCAGCTATGCGCCGATGCAGGCCAGCGCGCATTTCAACAAGCTCGAGTGCTTCTGCTTCAACGAGTACATCCTGCAGCCCGGCGAGAGCAAGGAATGGCCGGTGGTCTTCTACATCGACCCCAAGCTGCCCAAGGACGTCACCACCATCACCTTGTCCTATACCTTCTTCGAGGTGCCGGGCAAGGTGATCGCGACACAAACCCCAGCGGCCGCAGTCGGCAGCCCGAGCCCTTCAGCGATGCCGAGGGCGCCGTCATGAGTGTTCAGCCAACCGACGTGCCGGCCCGGCTCGGCTTTGTGCAGACCCTGCGCGCGGTAGCGTGGTCGTTTTTTGGTGTGCGGCGCGCTGCCGACCATGCGCAAGATATGGCCAAGCTCAACCCGGTGCATCTGGTCATTGCCGGTTTCATCGGCGCGGCGCTGTTTGTCGTCGCGCTGGTGCTGCTGGTGTCATGGGTAGTGGCCAGCGGCATCGCCGCCTGAGCACAGTCGAATATTTTCAGCTTTTCAGAATTCCGAGCTTACGAGGAGAACACACCAGATGTCCGCAGCGACGCCCCACGGGGTCACCCCGTATTACTTCATACCCAGCCCCTCGTCGTATCCGGCGCTGGCGTCGCTTGGCCTGTTCTTTGTCATCCTGGGTGCCGGCCAGTGGGTCAATGGCCATGGCTGGGGCGCCTATTCGCTGCTGTTGGGCATGCTGATCCTGCTGGCAACACTGTTTGTCTGGTTCAGGCTGGCCATCAACGAAAGCGAGAGCGGCCTCTACTCGGAGCGTGTCGACGTCTCGTTCCGCTGGAGCATGAGCTGGTTCATCTTCTCCGAGGTGATGTTCTTCGCCGCCTTCTTTGGCGCGCTGTACTGGGCGCGGGTGTACAGCGTGCCGGGCCTGGGCTCGCTGGATGGGCAACTGCTGTGGCCTGACTTCAAGCCGCTGTGGCCGAGCGCCGGCCCCGGCATCACCGCCGCGCCAGCGGGCATGGTGGAGCCCTTTGCCACCATGGGCCCCTGGCCGCTGCCGACCATCAACACCGCGATCCTGCTGACCTCGGGCCTGACGCTGACCATCGCCCACCATGCGCTGATCGCCGGCAAGCGCGCCAAGACCATCAGCTGGATGTGGATCACCGTCGCGCTGGGCATAACCTTCATCGGCGTCCAGTCCTATGAATACATGCACGCCTACCGCGACTTGAACCTGCGGCTTGATTCGGGCATTTTCGGCTCCACCTTCTTCATGCTCACCGGTTTCCACGGCTTCCACGTGTTCATCGGCATGCTGATGCTGCTGTTCATCACGCTGCGGCTGCAAAAAGGGCATTTCACGCCCGAGCGTCACTTTGGCTTCGAAGGCGCAGCCTGGTATTGGCACTTTGTCGACGTGGTCTGGCTGGGCCTGTACTTCTTGGTCTACTGGCTCTGATGCCCCAAGTTGCCGGTCGGCTGGTTTAAGGCCCGCGGGCCGGGCCAGCCGGGCCAACCCCAGACGCCGCCTCGTGCGGCGTTTTTCTTTGCGTTGATCAGCGGCCGGTCGGCAAACCACCCGGCTGGATCCAGCCCATGTACCAGCTCAGCAGCACAAACAGAAACAACGCAATCGACAGCCCCACCCGCAGCGCCAGGGCATGCGCCATGCGGGTGTCGCCCGTGCGCTTGTCGCTGCCCTTGCGCAGCATGAACAGCCCGGCACCGGCCAGCGAGGCCAAGACCAGGATCAGACTGATGACGATCAGGGTTTTCATGGGCGTTGATTATCCAGCGGAGCGCGCGGCATGTTGAGCAACAGGGCATCACGGCGACGCACACTGGTGCTGGCCGCCGCGCTGCTGGCCTGCCTGGGCACCGCCCGCCTGGGTTTCTGGCAACTTGATCGAGCCCAGCAGAAGCTGGAATTGCAGTCCCGGCTGCAGTTGCGCGCCGCGCAGCCAGCGCTGAGCGCGGCCGAGTTGCCGGCCGATCTGGCGGCAGCGCAAAGGCAATATGATCGGCCACTGCAGTTGCGCGGTCGCTGGCTGACCGAGCACACGCTGTACCTGGATAACCGGCAGATGAACGCGCGCCAGGGCTTTTTTGTGCTGACGCCGCTGCTGTTGGGCAATGGCGACGCGGTGCTGGTGCAGCGCGGCTGGATGCCGCGCGACTTCATCGACCGCAGCCGCCTCAAGCCGCTGCCGCCGCAGCCGGGCGATCTGCTGATCAGTGGCCGCTTGTCCCCGCCGCCGTCCAGGCTGCTGGCGCTGTCCGATGCCGAGCAGGGGCCCATCCGGCAAAATATCGACCTAACAGCTTATGCACGCGAAATTGGCGTCACGCTGCGGCCCTGGTCGTTGCAGCAAACGGCGCCAGCACAGGCGCTGGCCGAGGCGGGTGCTCCGCCGCCGCCCGCAGCGGCCGATGATGGTCTGCTGCGTCAATGGCCGCAGGTGGCGCTGGATGTGGCCAAGCACCAGGGCTATGCCTTTCAGTGGTTTGCGTTGTCTGCGCTGGTGCTGGGACTCACCGTGTGGTTCCAGTTCCTGCGCCCCCGGCGCCCGCCTTCCAACCCTTCTTCTACGCCCATCGCATGAGTGATCCTTCCGAGCCCCTGGGCCTGACCGTGCACCCGCTGCCCCAGCCTCAGCAGGCGTTGGTGCACCAGCGCGCCAGTGGCCGCTGGAAGATGCTGGCGGTGCTGTTGATCTGCGCCTCGCCGGTATTGGCCAGCTACTACCTGTACTACGTTGCGCGGCCCAGTGGTGGCAACACGGCCTACAGCACGCTGATCCAGCCCAGCGTGACCATTCCCCAGGTGATGGCGCGCGCGCTGGACGGACAAGAGCAACCGCTGCGCAGCTTCGTCGGCCAATGGCTGCTGGTGGTGGTGGACGGCGGCGCCTGTGGGGCGGCCTGTGAGCAGCGCTTGTACTTGCAACGCCAGCTGCGCGACATGACCGGCCGAGAGCGCGATCGCATCGACAAACTGTGGCTGGTGATCGACGACGCGCCCTTGTCGCCCGCGCTGCAGCAGGCGCTGCAGGCCACGCCCGGCATGAACATCGTGCGCCTGCCACGCGCCGAGGCAGCGGCCTGGCTCAAGCCCGCGTCGGGGCAACGGCTGGAGGACCACCTCTACATCGTCGATCCGCTGGGCGAGTGGATGATGCGGGCACCGGTGGATGCCGACCCGGCCAAGCTCAAGAACGACATCAACCGCTTGCTGCGTGGCTCGGCGTTCTGGGACAAGCCGGGCTTCCAAGCCCTGCCCGACGTCGTGCCGGCTAAGCCCTGAGGGCATTGATGCAGCCCCTGGTCGACCTCAGCCCCACGCTGCGCCTGCTGCTGCTGGCCGCCGGCGTGGCACTGCTGCCCTTGTCCTGGTGGTGGTTGCGCCAGCGTGGCGCCACGCTGGCGCGTCGGCTGGCGGCGCTGACAGCGATCACGCTGTTTCTGACCTTTGACCTGATCGTGTTCGGCTCCTTCACCCGGCTCACCGACTCGGGACTGGGCTGCCCTGACTGGCCCGGCTGCTATGGCGAGGCCAGCCCCTTCGGCGCCAAGGCCGACATCGCGGCCGCACAGTCGGCGCTGCCCAGTGGGCCGGTGACCCACACCAAGGCCTGGATCGAGATGCTGCACCGCTACCTGGCGATGACCGTCGGCGCGCTGATCCTGGTCTCAGCCGTGATCAGCTGGCGCGCCCGCAGGCAGCTGCCGCACTCACCCTGGTGGGCCACGTTGACGCTGGTCTGGGTCATCGTGCAAGGGCTGTTTGGCAAGTACACCGTCACGCTCAAGCTCTACCCGGCGGTGGTCACGCTGCACCTGTTGGGCGCCATGCTGCTGCTGGCGCTGCTGGTGCTGCAGCATGAATCCTTTGCCAACCGGCCGCTGCCGCGCCTGCGCTGGCAGCGCGCGCCGGCCTGGGTGCTGGCGCTGCTGGCGCTGATCAGTCTGCAGATTGCGCTGGGCGGCTGGGTCAGCACCAACTACGCGGTGCTGGCCTGCAGCGGCTTCCCCACCTGCAATGGCCAGTGGTGGCCGGCGATGGATTTTGGCCATGGCTTCACCTTGCTGCGAGAGCTGGGCCGCGCCGGCCATGGCGGCTATCTGCCTTTCGAGGCGCTGGTCGCCATCCACATGGCGCACCGCTTGCTGGCGCTGGCCGTGGTGGCGGCGACGCTGGCGCTGGCCTGGCGGCTGTGGCGCGAGCCCGCTGCCACAGCCCGGCGTTACGCGCTGGCCCTGGTCGGTCTGCTGACCTGGCAGCTGGCCAGCGGCCTGTCCAACGTGGTGCTGGGCTGGCCGATCGTTGCCGCGCTGGCGCACAGCGCTGGCGCGGCGGCGCTGGTCGGCGTGCTGACCTCGCTGTGGGCGCGAGCCCGCTCAGCACAGCGGACGCGGCCCGCCGCGCCGGCTGCTGGGTTGTCGCCCGCAACGGTCGAAGCCCGCACTGCCTAGAATCGTGGGCTGACCATGACTGCCTCGATCGCTTCCCCCACCGCCGCGGCCGGCCGCTGGCGCCAGTACCTGGCGCTGACCAAGCCGCGCGTGGTGCAGCTGATCGTCTTCTGTGCGGTCATCGGCATGCTGCTGGCCGAGCCCGGCTGGCCCGACTGGCGGCTGGCCTTGCCGGCCACCCTCGGCATCTGGTTGGTGGCCAGCGCGGCGGCGGCCTTCAATTGTCTGGTTGAGCAAGTCATCGACAGCAAGATGGCGCGCACCGCCTGGCGGCCCACCGCCAAGGGGGATCTCAGCAGCAGCCAGGCGCTGCTGTTCTCGGCGGTGCTGTGCGTGCTGGGCAGCGCGCTGCTGTACTGGTGGGTCAATCCGCTGACGATGTGGCTGACCTTCGCTACCTTCGTCGGCTATGCGGTGGTCTACACCGTGGTGCTCAAGCCGCTGACGCCCCAGAACATCGTCATCGGCGGCGCCTCGGGCGCGATGCCGCCGGTGCTGGGCTGGGCGGCGATGCGTAACGACGTCGGCCCCGAGGCGCTGGTGATGTGTTTGATCATCTTTCTGTGGACACCGCCGCACTTTTGGGCGCTGGCGCTGTACCGGGTCGAAGACTACCGCCGTGCCGGTCTGCCCATGCTGCCGGTCACCCATGGCTCTGATTTCACCCGCCTCAACGTGTTGCTCTATACCCTGGTGCTGTTTGCGGCCACGCTGCTGCCCTTCATCATCGGCATGAGCGGCTGGCTGTACCTGGTGGCCGCTGTCGTGCTGGGCGCGGGTTTCATCGCCTATGGCTGGATGCTGTGGCGCGATTACAGCGACGCGCTGGCGCGCAAGACCTTCCGATTCTCACTCTGGCATTTGTCGTTGTTGTTTGCGGCACTGCTGATCGACCATTACCTCACGCCATGGCTTTGAAGACCTTGATCACACGCCGCGCCCTTGCCGTACTTGCCGCACTTGCCGCACTTGCCGCTGCGGCGATGCTGGCCGGCTGCGACCGACTGCTGCCCGGCGGCGCCAGCAAGCCCGCCTTCAAGGGCATCGACATCACCGGCGCCGAGTACGCGCGCACGCTGTCGCTGCCCGATGTCGATGGCCAACTGCGCACGCTGGCTGACTACCAGGGCAAGCTGGTGGTGGTGTTCTTCGGCTACACCCAATGCCCGGATGTCTGCCCGACGACGATGGCCGAGCTGGCCGAGGTCAAGCGCTCACTGGGCGAAGACGGCGCCAGGGTGCAGGGCATCTTCGTCACCGTCGACCCCGAGCGCGACACCCCCGAACTGCTCAAGGCCTATGTCGCCAATTTTGGCCCCGACCTGTTGGGTCTTCGAGGCACGCCCGAGCAGACGCTGGCGGCGGCCAAGGAGTTCAAGGTGTTCTTCGCGAAGAACGAGGGCAAAACCGCCACCAGCTATACCGTCGACCACACCGCCGGATCGTATGTCTTCGATACCCAGGGCAAGGTGCGGCTGTTCACACGCTACGGTACCGGCGCCCAGGCGCTGGCCGATGACCTCAAGTTGCTGCTGAAAGAAGCCAAGCGCTGAAGCCTGGCGCAGGCTGCATCGGAGGCTGTCTCCGACTCAAGCAGCAAGCGGCAAGCGGCAAGCGGCAAGCGAACTAAGCAGTTTCCAGCGCCTTGCGCATCTTCTTCATCGCCGCCACTTCAATTTGGCGGATGCGCTCGGCGCTGACGCCGTATTCGGCGGCCAGGTCGTGCAAGGTCATGCCGCCTGAGCTGTCGTCGTTGACGTTGAGCCAGCGCTCTTCGACGATGCGCCGGCTGCGCTGGTCCAGCACCTCCAGCGCCTGCAGCAGACCCTCGCCAGCCAGCGCATCGCGGCGGCGGGCTTCAATCACACGCGTCGGCTCGCTGGCATCGTCGGCCAGGTAGGCGATGGGCGCAAAGCTCTCTTCGCCGTCGTCGGTCTGCGGCTCCAGCGCCACATCGCCGCCCGACAAGCGGGTTTCCATCTCCAGCACCTCGGACGGCTTGACGTTGAGCGCCAGCGCCATGGCGGCCACCTCGGACGGCGACAGGCTGCCGCGGAAGGCGTCGGCATCTGAGGCGTCGCGCTTGAGCCGTTGCTTCATCGAGCGCAGATTGAAGAACAATTTGCGCTGCGACTTGGTGGTCGCCAGCTTGACCATGCGCCAGTTGCGCAGGATGTACTCATGGATCTCGGCCTTGATCCAGTGCAGCGCATAGCTCACCAGGCGCACGCCCTGGTCGGGGTCGAAGCGCTTGACAGCCTTCATCAGGCCGACATTGCCTTCCTGGATCAGGTCGCCGTGCGGCAAGCCATAACCCAGGTACTGGCGCGACACCGACACCACCAGCCGCAGATGCGACAACACCAAGCGACCGGCCGAATCGACATCGGCCTGGTCGCGCAGCTTGCGCGCAAAGCGCGACTCCTCTTCCTGCGTCAGCATCGGCAGGCGGTTGACCGCCGAGATGTAGGCGTCCAGGTTGCCGAGCGAAGGCACCAGCGCCCACGGATCGCGGACGGACAGAGCGGTGGAAGAGGTTGCTTGGTTCATGGCTGGGTCTGAGTGGCCTGCAGTGGATAGGTTCCAGCGATCTTAGCACTCAACGGCTTGGAGTGCTAAACACCCGCCGGGCAGCCGCGCCTTGGCTGACACACCTTGCATAGATAAAGCTAATTGCGCTAGTACCCACTCACATCAAGACCCTTGAATCGACTTCGAAGAGCCGGTCTCACCCTTTCGAGGGCACTCTTCGCGACCCTCCGCGGAGGGAGTGTCAGCGCCGCCCAGGCTGCCCACAATCTGCCTCAACCCGCTGCCCTACCAGCGGGCCGTAGCGAAGTAACCCCCCACCCATCCAAGCAAGGAGTCCATCATGATCCGTCAATTTTTCACCGCGATGCTGGCCGCATTGGCCCTGTCCACTTCTTGGGTCGCTGCCGCAGCGACCGATGTCAACCAGGCCAGCGTGGCCGAGCTTGAGGCCGTCAAGGGCATCGGCCCGGCGTTGTCGGCCAAGATCAGCGGCGCCCGCCAACAAGCCCCGTTCAAGGATTGGGCCGATCTGGTCGACCGTGTCTCGGGCCTGGGCGCCAGCCATGCCAGGCGCTTTTCAGAAGCCGGTTTGACGGTGGCCGGCAAAGCCTATGTGCCGCCGGCAGGCGCCGTGGCAACGGCCGGGGCCAAGGCCGGCGTGGCCGCGCCAGCGCGCGAGAAGAAGAGTGAGAAGGGCGCGAACAAGGGCGAGCAGCGCGACCGCGCCGAGCAGGGCGCAGCAGCTGCCAAGGCGCCCGCCTCGGCGCAGCCGCCGGCCCGCGACAAGGCGGTGCGCTCCGCCTCGCCGTCCTGACCGTGCTGCCGGCCACCTGGCCACCTGGCCACCTGACCGCCGCAACCGCCAGATCAGTTGAAGCGGTGATCCGGGCCGTCGAGCAGCAGGTCGATGGCCGCCAGAAACTCCGCCAGGTTCAGCGGCTTGGTCAGGTAGCGGCGGGCGCCGGCGGCCAGGGCCTGCTCGATGCGCAACACGGTGGCGTCGGCCGAAACCACCAACACCGGGATGTCGGCGCAGGCCGGGTCACGCTGCAGGCGCTGCAGCAGCTCCAGACCGTCGATGTCGGGCAGGTGCATGTCGAGCAGGATCAGATCGGGCCGGTTCGCGCGAATGGCAGCCAAGCCGTCCAGCCCCAGCGTGGATACGGCCAGCGTTAGCTGCGGCCGCTGTGCCAGGATGCCGCGCATCAGCTCGACATTCATCTCGTTGTCTTCGACGTAATGCACCCGGCGCCGCAGGCCGCCCGGCACGGTGTCGGTCGATGGCGCTGCGAGCGCTGCCGCCTCAAGGCCGGTGGCCAGTGGCAGCCGCAGCACGAAGGTGGCGCCCTGGCCGGGCGGGCTTTGTGCTTCGAGCGTGCCGTCCATCAGTTCGGCGAGTCGGCGGCTGATGACCAAGCCGATGCCGGTGCCTTCGATGTTGCCGCTCTCGCGGCCCAGCCGGTTGAAGGGCTGGAACAACGCCGCCAACTGCGCCGCGTCCAAGCCCGGGCCGGTGTCGGTGACGCGCAACTCCAGCCACTTTGCGTCCAGCCGGCGTGAGCGCAACAACACATCACCGTCCTGCAGGTTGTACTTGATGGCGTTAGACAACAAGTTGGTCAGCACCTGCTTGACGCGGGTCTCGTCGCCCAGCGCCAGGCCGGCATCGTCGGCCAGATCAAGCCGCAGGCTGATGCCGCGCCGTGCCGCCGCCGGGGCCAGCATGGCCACGCATTGCTGCACCAAGGGCGCCAGCGCCACCGGCACAGGCTGCAGCCGCAGCATGCCCGACTCGATGCGCGACAGGTCCAGCGTGTCGTTGATCATCTCCAGCAAATGCCAGCCGGCTTGCAGGATCTGCGTCACCCAGGCCTGCTGCGGCGCAGCGAGCCGTGGTTGCTCGTCAAGATCGAGCAGCTGGGCAAATCCCAAAATCGCGTTGAGCGGCGTGCGCAGCTCATGGCTCATGCGCGAGAGAAACTCACTCTTGGCCAGGTTGGCCGATTCCGCCCGCTGGCGGCCCAGCTCGGCCTCTTGCCGGCGCAGCTGCTCGGTGATGTCCTCGATCACCGCCACCAGACGCCGGGGCTGCCCTTCGCCGTCCTGCAGCACGCGCCAGCTGATGCGCACCCAGACCCAGCGGCCATCGGCGCTTTGCAGCCGCACGGCCCGCTGCACCTCGGGCCCGCCGCCGGCCAGCAGGCGCTGCAGGCTGCGCTCAAGCTCGGCCCGGTCGTCGGCGTGTACCAGCTCGGTGATGCTGCGCTGCGCCAGGCTGATGGCGTCGTGGCCGGTCAGCTCGTGGAGCCGCGGATTGGTCTCGAGCAGCCGGCCCTTCAGGTCGGCATAGGCGATGCCGATCGGTGCATGCTCAAAGATGTTGCGCACCCGCTGCTCGCTCTCGCGCAGCGCGGCCTCGGTGCGGCGGCGCTCGATGGCCTCGCGCTGCAGGTCGGCGGTGCGCTCGTCCACCGCAGCCTCGATGCGGCGGGCGCGGCCGGTCATCGTCAGCAGCAGCGCCGCCAGCATCGCGGCCGACATCAGGCCCACGGTCGAGAACAGCCAGGCATTGCCGCGGCCAACATCAGGCACCGCGCCGGGTTCGGCATCGATGCGCAGCAACCAGCGCTGGCCACCCAGCTGGATCGGCGTTTCGTGCTGCAAGGGCAGTGCAGCCGCCTTTTCGCAGTCCGGCGCGCCGGCCAGGCGACGCATGGCGGCATCGGGCTGGCTGTCGATCAGGCACCAGCGCAGGTAGGGCGGTGCACCACGCAGGCCGGCGTCGGCCGACTGCTGCATGCGCAGCGTCACAAAGGCCACCCCCACGAAGGCCTGCCGCCGTTGATCGGCTGCGGGCTCGCCGGGGTAGAGCGCCTGGTAAACCACCACACCGATTTGCTGCCCGGGCTCCTGGGTGAGCGAGAAGCCGGCACTGGCGGTGGCCGCGCCGCTGCTGGCGGCGCGCAGGATGGCTTCGCGTGCGGCCGGGATAGACAGCGCATTGATCCCCAGGGCATTGGCATTACCGGCCACCGGCTCGATCATGCGGATGGCTACCACCTCTTCATCATCGGCCGCGCTGGCCGACAAGGCCTGGGCTGGTCGGTTGAAAACGCGGAACGGGCGGCCACTGAGCCGGCTTTGCTCGGCTTCGAAGCCGGCCAGATCGGTGCGCGCCACGCGCTGGCTGACACCGATGGCCTGCAACTGCAGCGGCAGCGCCAGCCAGGGTTGCACAACGCGGTGCAGCTCCTGGGTGGAGACCTGTTCCGAGCCAATCATCAAGCCGTGCACCGCCTCGAGCGCAAACTCGGCCTGCTGCAGCTGTGTGGCCAGCGCCGCGCCGCTGGCCGCAGCGTCGCGCTCGAACACGCTGCGTCCGCGGTCATCATCCCAGCGCGCCACCAGCACGGTGGCCAGCGCCAGCAGGCCGGTGGCTGCCAGCAGCGGCAGGCCCAGCGGCACGCGGCGCGGCGCCCAGTCGGCGTGCGGCCGGCCGATCAGCGTCAGTGCGATCGGCGCGCCGATCAGCACGCCCAGCGTATCGCCGGCCCACCAAGTCCTCCAGGTGGTGGCGGCGGCTGAGGCTGGCACGGCGCCGACCCAGGTCAGCGCAAGCGTCGACAAGCTGGCATTGACCAGGCAGGCGATCAAGGCGCCCCAAAGGAAAAAGCGCGCCACCTGACGCGGTTCGGCCAGCAGCAGCGGCCCCTGCAGCCGGCGCTGCATCAGCACCGCGCCCAGCGCCGCCTGCGCGGCCGCGCCGACGGCAGAGACCAAGGGCAGCAGCAGGTTCAGCGCCGTGGGGTCACGCGCGCCGGCGGTGTGCAGGTTGACCAGGTAGGCGCCCAGCATCACGCCCGGCAGCACACGCCGGCCGTACACCAGCACGGCGGCCAGCGCGATGCCGGCCGACAGATAGATCGGCGAGGCATAGCCCGGTGGAATCGCCAGCAGCAGCGCCGCCTCGCCGGCCAGAAAGTAGGCCAGCATGGTCAGCAGCAGCGGCACCAGCCAAGGCTCGCGTCCGGTGTTGTCAGCGTGGCCGCTGAAAGGTGTGCGCGGGCTCATGGCAGGGTGGATGGCCGCAGCTTGCGGTGAGTCATGGTGCTGCGGGCCGGGTGGCCATGGCCTGCTCGGCGGGGCTGCGGGGGCCGCCGAGGTCAGCGGGCCGGCGCGCCATCAGCTCGGCCGATGCCGCCTCATAGCCGGCGGCCACGCGCAGCAGCGCGGCGTCGCCCCGTGGCTTGCCGATCAACTGCAGCCCGGCTGGCCAGCGGCCATTGGCGTGGAAGCCGGCCGGCACGCTGATCGCCGGCAGGCCGGCGAAGGTGGCATACAGCGTCACCTCCATCCAGCGGTGGTAGCTGTCCATGGCGCGGCCGGCAATCTCACGCGGCCAGCGCTGCGCGATCGGAAATGGCCAGACCTGGGCGCCGGGCAGCGCGAGCACGTCAAAACGCTCAAACAGGCCGAGCAGGTGCTGGTGGAAGGCGGTGCGCAGCTCGCTGGCGGCCATGAAATCCATGAAGTGCAGGCCCATCGCCTGGCGGTGCTCCCACAGCGCCTCGGGCTTGATGCGTGCGCGGGCGCCTGGCTGCTTGAGCAGCGCCGCCACCCTGGGGCCGACCAGGGCACGGCGCCAAACCAGCCAGGCCTCCCACAGCGCCTCGGCGCTGAAGCCCAGCGCCAGCGGCTCGACCTGCGCGCCGGCGCCGGTCATTCGCTGCAAAGCCCGCTCGCAGACATCCAGCAGCCCGGCCTCCATCGCCAGGTGGCCTTGCAGGTCGCTCAGCCAGCCCACACGCAGGTCTTTAAGCCCGGCCAACGCCGCCTCGCCCGAGGGCACGGCAAAGTCTTGCGGGCCGTCGGCGATCGACAGCGGCACACGCGGGTCGTAGCCGGCCTGGGTTGACAGCAGCCGCGCCAGGTCGCCCACCGTTCGGGCCATCGGCCCCTCGGTAGCGAGTTGGGCCACCCAGGTGTCGGCCACCGGCCAGAACGGCACGCGGCCCTGGCTGGGCCGCATGCCGAAGACATGGTTCCAGGCCGCCGGGTTGCGCAGCGAGCCCATGAAATCCGAGCCGTCGGCCACCGGCAGCAGGCGCTGCGCCAGCGCCACCGCCGCGCCGCCGCTGCTGCCACCGGCGCTGACGGCGCTGTCCCAGGCATTGCAAGTGCTGCCGAACAAATCGTTGAAGCTGTGCGAGCCCAGGCCCAGCTCGGGCATGTTGGTCTTGGCGATGACGATGCAGCCGGCGGCTTTCAAGCGCGACGCCATCAGGCCGTCCTGCGTCGCCACCGCATCCTTGAGCAGCACGCTGCCGTAGGTGGTGGCAAAGCCCTGTGCCTGGCCGGTGTCCTTGATCGCCTGCGGCTGGCCGTGCAACCAGCCGCGCGACTGGCCGCGCGCCAACTCGGCATCGCAGGTGTCGGACTGCGCCAGCAGGCGTGCGTCGTCGGCCAGGTTGACCAGCGCGTTGAAGCGCGGGTTGAGCCGGTGGATGCGTGCCAGGTAGGCCACCATCACTTCGCGGCAGGACAGCATGCGGTCATGGATGGCGCGTGACAGGGCGCTGGCGTCAAGGTCGGTGAGGTCTTGTGCGGTGCTCATGGTGCGCATGGCTGATCAGGCGGCTGCCGATGGCGTTGCGGTGACTTTGAGGCGACTTTGCGGCGACTTTGCGGCGACATTGCGGGGCCTTCAGCGCCGTTGCAGCCAGGCCCGCGCGGCGGCGCTGTCCTGCGCAATCCCCGCCTGCAGCGCGTCGAGTGAGTCGTACTTGCGCTCGTCGTGCAGCTTGTGCAGCAGCCGCACGCAGATGCGCCGGCCGTAGCCGCCCTCGCTGCCCAGCGCGGCGGGCCAATCCAGCACATGCACCTCCAGCAGCACGCGGCCGGCGTCTTCCACCGTCGGCCGCACACCCAGGCTGGCCACGCCGGCCAGCGGCGGCGCAGCGGGCGTGTCGTCCAGCCCCAGCCCCAGCACCTCGACCACAAAGACGCCGCTGGCCGCCGGCCGGGCATGCGGAAAACCCAGGTTCAGGGTGCGAAAACCCAGTGTGCGGCCCAGCTTGCGGCCATGCCGCACGCGCCCGCTGATGGCATAGGGCCGGCCCAGCAGCGCGGCGGCCTGGCCCAGGTCGCCGCTGGCCAGCGCCCCGCGCACCGCCGAGCTCGACACGCGCAGACCATGCACCTCGTAGCTCATCATGCGGGCGACATCAAAGCCATGGGCCTGGCCGGCGGCGTCAAGCATGGCGTAGTCGCCGACGCGCCGGGCACCAAAGCGGAAATCGTCGCCCACCAGCACATAGCGCGCGGCCAGGCTGCGCAGCAGCACATCGTCGATGAAGGCCTGCGGGCTTTGCGAGGCAAAACGCTCGTCAAAGCGCAGCACCACCGCCTGGTTGACGCCGCAGCGCTCGAGCTCACCGAGCTTATCGCGCAGCGTGGCGATGCGTGCCGGCGCCAGCTCAGGGCGGCCGCTGCGCTGCGCAAAGTAGTCACGCGGATGCGGCTCGAAAGTCATCACGCAAGACGGCACGCCGCGGTGCCTGGCCTCGCTGTTGAGCAGCGCCAGCATGGCCTGGTGGCCCCGGTGCACGCCGTCGAAGTTGCCGATGGTCAGCGCGCAGCCGCCCGGCCCGGGCAGCCCCTTGTTGGCGCGCGCCAGCCCAGATAGTCCATGAAAAACCCGCATAAGCGCATTATCGCGATGCCGCTGCCGGCGGTCGGGGGGGTGCGGCCAGGGGCTGCGGCCGGGGTGTGTGCTTGGCTACCGGCCGACAGCCCTCAGCCCGGCGGCGGCGATGCGGCGTTGCGGCTCGGATGCGCCGCCGCCAACAAGGCGCTGATCTGCGCGTCCTTGGCGCTCCAGAGCTGGGCCAGCCAGGCCTGCACGCGGGCGCGGAAGACCGGATCCTGCTCGTAGTCGCCGCTGCAGAAATCGGCCGGAATCGGCAACCGCTGCATGCGCACCGTGATCTGCGGGCAGCGGCCGCAGAGGAAATCCCAGAAGCGCGGCGCACCGGCGGGGTAAACGATGGTGACGTCGATCAGCGCCTCGAAGCGGCTGCCCATGGCATGCAGTGCCAGCGCCAGCGCACCGGCCTTGGGCTTGAGCAAGTGCCGGTAGGGTGAGCCCTGGGCCTGGTGCTTGGCGCGGCTGAAGCGCGTGCCCTCGGCAAAGTTCATCACGCTGGTGGGCACCAGGGCGAATTTCTCGCAGGCGCGGCGGGTGGCATCGCGGTCCTGCTGGCGCAGTTCGGGCCTGGCCCGCAGGGCGGCGGCCGAGTGGCGGCGCATGAACGGAAAGTCCAGCGCCCACCAGGCCAGGCCCATCACCGGCACATAGATCAGCTGCTGCTTGAGAAAGAACTTCAGCATCGGAATGCGCCGGTTCAATAGATGCTGCAGCACAAAGATGTCGACCCAGCTCTGGTGGTTGCAGTTGACCAGCGCCCAGCCGTCGCGCCGCAGTTCATCCAGGCCCTGCACATCCCAGCGCGTGCGCTGGGTCAGCGCCATCCAGCCGCTGTTGCCGCTGATCCAGCAGCCGGCGATGGCATTGAGCACGGGATCGATGCGCCGGCGCACCGGCGGCAAGGGCAGCAGCCACTTCAGCGCCGACACCAGAAACAGCAGCGAGCACCAGAACAAGCTGTTGATCAGCAGCGCCAGCGAGGCGATCAGGCCGCGCAACAAGGGGGGCAGGAAGCCAAGCATGGGGCAGGTCGGTTTTGGGGGGGCGGGGTCTGGACTGGGTCAGCAGGGGCGGCGGGCAACAGGCAACGGGCGGTAAATGCCCTTGATTGTGCTGCGCCGCACCGCCGCCTGGCCTGCGGCAGATCAGGCCAGTGCCGCAGGCTGCAACTGCGGCCATTGGTCGGTCGGCAATTGGCCGGATTTGGCCTCGCTTCTCGGCGCTTCGGTGCAGCGGTGCGCGTGAAACCATGAGGACACACATCACTGGAGATTCTGGGTGTTCGGACTTTCTCGCACTTCTGTCTTGCCGGGCTGGATCGCTTGTGCGCCGCAAGGCGGGCATTCGGCCTTTGCGCTGGTGCAGCCTGGTGCCGGCGGCAAGCCTGTCGTGCGATGGACCGCCCGACTCGACTGGCACGAGCCGGTGGCCGCGCTGCAACAGCTGCGCAGCCGCCGCGCGATGCACCGCCACCGCTGCGTGGCGCTGCTGCAGCGTGGCCAGTACCAATGTGTGACGATGGATGCGCCGGCCGAGGTGGCGCGCGACGACTGGGCAGCCGCCGTGCGCTGGCAGCTCAAGGACACGGTGGACTTTGCCGTCGACAGCGCTGCGGTGGACGTGTTGGCGGTGCCGCCCGGCCACAGTTACCGCTCGCAACTGCAGCTGATCGCGGTGGCGGCGGCCGACGAGCAAGTGCGGCCGCTGGTCGAGCAGGGCGTTGATGCTGGCGTGCCCTGGCGGGCCATCGATGTCACCGAGACCGCGCTGCGCAACCTCAGCCAATTGGTCGAGACCGCCGGCCGGGCCCAGGCCCTGCTGCACTGCGAAGCCGAGCATGCCACCCTGGTGGTCACCTGTGACGGCGAGTTGTTGTCGGCCCGCCAGTTGGACCTGGCGCTGAACCTGCCCGATGACGCCGACGCCGATCAGCGCCAGCAGGCCTACGACCTGGCCGGGCTGGAACTGCAGCGCACGCTGGACGGCATCGAGCGCGCCTTTGGCCAGGTCACGTTGGCGCGGCTGCTGATCAGCCCGATGCCGGGCGCACAGGCGTTGTGCGATCACCTGGCGCCGCTGCTCTATGTGCCGGTGGTGTTGCTGCAGCTAGAACCGGTGATCGATTTCAGCGCCGTGCCCGAATTGCTGGCCGATACCGCGCTGCTCAACCAGCAGCTGTGCGCCATCGGCGCCGCGCTGCGCGACCCGGCCTGATCACCATGGCCCAGCAACTCAATCTGCTCGATGCGCGGTTTGCGCCCAAGGCGCTGCGCGGAACGGCCCGTCAAGGCCTGTGGGCGATGTGCGCGGTGCTGCTGCTGGGCTGGCTGGCCGGGCAGGGTTTGCACTGGGCAGCCGGCCGCACCGAGGCGGGAGCCCAGTCCGCCCAGGCCGAACTGGCCGGGCTGCGCGCCCAGCTGGTGGCGCAAGCCGCGTCGGCACCGATGGCCGGACCGGGCGAACTGGCCCAACTGCAGGCCCAGGACAACGGCCAGCGCCGCATCCGCAGCGCGCTCGATGCCGGCGTCGCCGGCCACCGTGAAGGCTATGCCGACTACTTGGTGGCGCTGTCGCGACAGGCCTCTGACCAGCTCTGGATCACCGGCTTCAGCGTCGCCGAGGACGGCGGCGCCATCGCACTTGAAGGGCGCATGACCGATGCCAGCGCGCTCACCCACTACCTGCGCCGCTTGAATGCCGAAGAGCGCTTCAAGGGCCGGCCGTTCGCCCAGCTGAGCTTGAAGTCGGTCGATCCCCAGGGCGGCTCGCCGCCCTACACCGAATTTGCGCTGCGCTCACTGGCCGCGGCCACCTCGACGCCATGAAAACCTCCGCCGCCACTGCCGCCAGTGCCGCCACTGCCGCCAATGCCGCCAATGCCGCCACCACGGCCGCCGCCAAAGCCGCTGCCAAAGCACCCGGCCAGCGTCCGGCCGGTCGTTTGCCCCCGGTCGTTGCAGCCCTGCGCTGGCGCACGCTGAAGCGGCAGTTTGACCAGCGCAGCCTGCGTGAGCGCCTGCTGCTGATCGCCGCCAGCGTCGGCCTGGTGCTGATGCTGGCCGATGCGCTGTGGCTGGCACCGGCGCTGGCTGACTTCAAGGCCGCCCGTCAGCAGCGCGGCGCCGCGCAACTGGCACTCAACAGCCTGCAGGACAGCCTGCCCCAGGTGCAGGCCCGCGAGACCGCGCTGGCCCAGGCCCGCGCGTCCGAGTTGACCCTTTGGCGCCAGCGCGTGCGTGACGGCGACAGCCAGCTGCGCGAGCACGAATCGGCCCTGGTCGGCTCCGAGCGCATGGTTGAACTGCTGGAGCAAATGCTGGCGCGCCATGGCGATGTGCGGGTCAGGGCCATGCGCTCGCTCGGTCGCAGTGACCTGCTGGCCGGCGCCGCGCCGGGCCAGGCCACAGCCTTGGCGCCAGCCAGCCCGGCCGCCACAACCGCCGCTGGCAACACCGCAACGGCTGCCGGCGTGACAACGCCGACGCTCTACCGCCACGGCGTTGAGCTTGAACTTGAAGGCGGCTTCAACGCGCTGCTGGCCTACCTGCAGGCGATGGAGGCGCTGCCGCAGCGTGTGCTGTGGGGCAGCGTGGGCTTCAAGGTGCAACAACATCCGCGCTCGGTGCTGACGCTGCGCGTCTACACGCTGAGCCGCGACAAGCATTGGCTGGAGATCTGACCGTGGCCTCGTCCCGCACCCCAACTTTGGGCCGCTGGCTGCGCTGCCTGGCCGCCGGCACCTGGCTGGCCCAGGCGCTGGGCGCTGGCGCTGCGCCGCTGGCCGATCCAACCCGGCCGCCGTCGGTGCAAACCAGTGGCGCGGCAACGCCGTCGGCCGGCCGCGGCACGCTGCGCCCGCTGGCGCCAGTGCCGCCACCGCCGCCGCCGCCCTTGCCGGCGCTGCCCGCGCTGCAATCGGTGCATCTGCCGGCACAAGGCTCGGCGCTGGCGCTGGTTGACGGCCAGCAGGTGCGTACCGGCGACACCCTGGCCGGCCGGCGCGTGCTGGCCATCGACAACCAGGGTCTGACGCTGCAAGGCCGCGACGGCCAAGAGCGCCTGCTGCTGCTGGCCGGCGCGACCAAGCAGGCTGCGGGCAGCATCCAGACCCAGCGCTCGGCCGGTTTTTCGGCCACGCCGGGGGCCGCCGGTGGCGCCGGCGAAGCCGAAGCCGAAACCGAAGCCGTTGCGCGCCATGGGCGCATCGCCAAGGCCGATCAAGCCCCTGTCTTGCAGTCCAGGCCAGCCAACACCGGGCCGCTGTCGCTGGCCGGAAAGACCTCACCATGACCTTCGCGCCCAAGGCTTTGCGCCGCCCCTTGCTGCTGGCCGGTACCGCGCCGCTGCTGGCACTTCTGCTGGCGCCGCTGGCGGCCCATGCCGCACTGTCAGTTCAAGACCCGGCCGTGCGCCTGGCGGTGGCCCAGATGCAGGATCTGAGCGCGATGCTGCGCCCGCAGTCGCGCCAGCAAGCTGATCGCCAGCCGCCAGTCGCTGTGAGCCTGCCTGCCCTGCCAGCCGCGCCTGCACCGCCTGCACCTCTGCTGGCCGCCGCTGCGCCGCCGGTCGTGACCTTGTCTGCCGCGGCACCTATCGCAACGCCGACCGCAACACCTGCCGAGCCGGTGGCCGCGCTGACGGTGCCGCAACTGCTGGCCGCCAGCGTGCCGGCCGCGCCGGCCGCGCCGCCGCTGCTGATGGCCGCCGCGCCGGTGCGCAACCCGGCGCCGGTGGCGGTGGCCGAGCCGCGTTTCGACTTGTCGGTGAACAACGCGCCGGCGGCGCAAGTCTTTCTGCAACTGGCCAATGGCACCGGCTACAACATGCTGGTCTCGCCCGAGGTCAGCGGGCAGCTGTCGATCACGCTCAAGGACACCACGGTGGCCGAGGCGATGGACACGCTGCGTGAGCTGTTTGGCTACGAGTACCGCATCACCGGCAACCGCATCTTTGTTTATCCCAACACGGTGCAGACGCGGCTCTACAAGGTCAACTACCTGCCTGGCCGCCGCCAGGGCGCCAGCGACACCCGGGTTACCTCCAGCGCCATCACCTTGTCGAGCGGCCAGGGCGGCGCCAGCAACGGCGGCGGTGGCAACAACGTCAACAACAACAACAGCAATAACAGCAACAACAACAGCGGCAGCCGCAGCGATGACAGCGCCCATGTGCGCACCACCTCCGACGCCGACTTCTGGCGCGAGGTGCAGAACTCGCTGATCGCCATGGTCGGCAACCACGGCGGCCGCAACGTGGTGCTGAACCCGGCCGCCGGTGTGGTGGTGGTCAAAGCCACGCCGGCTGAATTGCGCCAGGTCGAGAACTACCTCAAGGCGGTGCAGCTGTCGATCGAGCGTCAGGTCATGCTCGAGGCCAAGATCGTCGAAGTGCAGCTCAACCGCGACGCGCAGACCGGCATCAACTGGGCCGGCTTCGGCAAGCTGGGCAGCGGCAAGCTGACGATCGGCAGCGCCGCGCCGGGCACCGTGCTGGGCCAGACCGGCAACCTGGTTGGCAATGACGGCACCCATGTCGCCCCCGGCGTCAACCTGGCTGCCGGCGCGTTGGGCAAGGGCTTTTACGGCCTGGCCTTCCAGGCCGCCAACTTTGCTGCGCTACTGAACTTTCTGCAAACCCAGGGCGACGTGCAGGTGTTGTCGAGCCCGCGCATCGCCACGCTCAACAACCAGAAGGCGGTGCTCAAGGTTGGCAGCGACGAGCTCTATGTCACCGGCGTCACCACCACCACCACCGCCTCGGGCACCGGCTCGGTGACCTCGCCCTCGCTGACGTTGCAACCGTTTTTCTCAGGCATCTCGCTCGATGTGACGCCGCAGATCGACGATGTCGGCAATGTCATGCTGCATGTGCATCCGACCATCAGCGTGGTGACCGAGAAGAACAAGAACATCGACCTCGGCTCGCTGGGCTCGTTCCGCCTGCCGCTGGCCGCCAGCACGGTCAATGAGACCGACTCGATCGTGCGCGTCAAGGACGGCCAGATCGTGGCCATCGGCGGGCTCATGAAGCACACCATGATCGATGAGCGCACCGGCCTGCCGGTGTTGTCCGACGCGCCGGTGGTGGGCGGCTTGTTCCGCCAGTCCACCACCCTCCACAGCAAGCGCGAGCTGGTGATCATGCTCAAGCCAACCATCATCCGCGAGGATGGCGTGTGGCCCGATGCACCCACTTTTGGCGGCCCGATGAGCGCGGCCCAGGCCGTGCCGGCCAAGCGCTGAGCCGGCGCCGTGTCCTTGCGCGATCCGACCTGAACCCAGCCCGATGGCCCGCCCCGAACGCATCCGTCTCGGCGACCTGCTGATCCAGGAAGCGCTGCTCACCGCAGCGCAACTCGACGAGGCGCTGGTCGAGCAGAAGAAGAGCGGGCGCAAGCTGGGCCGCATCTTCATTGACCGCCAATGGGTCAGCGAGGTGGCCATCGCCAAGGCCGTGGCGCGCCAGCTGCGCGCACCCTTCCTTGATCTGGACAACCGCATGCTGCGCCGCGAGGTGGCGGCGCTGTTACCCGAAACCCATGCGCGCCGCTTGCGTGCGCTGCCGATCGAGGACCAGGGTGGTGCCGCGCTGCGCGTGGCGATGGCCGACCCCACCGACCTCAACGCCTATGACGAGGTGTCGCGGCTGACGCGCCGCGAAGTTGATCTGGTGGTGGTGGCCGAGAGCCAGCTGCTGGCGGCGCTGGACCGCGTTTACCGGGGTGGCGACGAGATTGCCGGGCTGGCCCGCGAGCTTACCGCCGACATCGGCAGCGTGCAGGACGAGATTGGCGATCTGCTGGGCCTGGGCACGGTGACCACCGAAGACGCGCCGGTGGTGCGGCTGCTGAGCTCGATGTTCGAGCAGGCGCTGCGGGCCCGCGCCTCTGATATCCACATCGAGCCGCAAGAGAAGAACCTGCGCATCCGCTTCCGCATCGACGGCTTGCTGCAGGTGCAGACCGAGGCCGACGCCAAGATCTCGGGCGCGGTGGCGCTGCGCCTGAAGCTGATGAGTGGCCTGGACATCAGCGAGAAGCGGCTGCCGCAGGACGGCCGCTTCCATGTGCGGTTGAAGGCGAGCAGCATCGACGTGCGCATCTCGACCCTGCCCACCCAGCACGGCGAATCGGTGGTGATGCGCTTGCTCAACCAGAGCGCCGGCCTGCTGTCAATGGACAACCTGGGCATGCCCGAAGGCCTGGCCTTGGCGCTCAAGCGCACGCTCAAGCGGCCCAACGGCATGGTGCTGGTGACTGGCCCTACCGGCAGCGGCAAGACCACCACGCTGTACGCCGCGCTGAACGCGCTCAACGACAGCGAGCGCAAGATCATCACCGTCGAAGACCCGATCGAGTACCGCCTGCCCGGCTTGAACCAGGTGCAGGTGATGGACAAGATCGACCTCAGCTTTGCGCGCGTGCTGCGCGCCGCACTGCGCCAGGACCCCGATGTGATCCTGATCGGCGAGATGCGCGACCAGACCACCGCCGAGATCGGCCTGCGCGCCGCGCTCACCGGCCACCTGGTGCTGAGCACGCTGCACACCAACGACGCGCTGTCCACGCCGTTGCGGCTGCTCGACATGGGCGTGCCGCGCTACATGGTGGCGCTGTCGCTCAACCTGGTGCTGGCGCAGCGCCTGGTGCGCACGCTGTGCCCGGCTTGCGCCGAGGACCATGTGCCCGAAGCCCATCACCACACCTGGCTGCGGCTGGCCGCTGGCGATGACGCCGAGGCCGATCGGTTGCTGCACAGCGGGCGCTGGCGCCATGCCAGGGGTTGTGTGGATTGCCTCCACACCGGCTACAGCGGCCGCGCGGCGGTCTACGAGTTCATCGAGATGACCAAGGAACTGGTCGATGCCATGAACCACAACGACCCGGCCCGCTTCGAGCAGGTGGGTAGGCGCCAGATGGCCGGCTATACGCTGCGCCGCGACGCACTGCGGCTGGCCGCCAGCGGCCGCACCAGCCTGGACGAAGCCATGCGCATCGGCCAGCAACTCGACGACTGATCCAAATGCCCCGTTTTGCCTATACCGGACAGGCCGCCGGCGGCGCCGTCAGTGGCGAGCTTGATGGCAGCGACGCCAGCGCCGTGGCCACGTTGCTGCAGTCGCGCGGCGTTACGCCGCTGCGCATCCAGGCCAGCGGCGGCGCCGCGCAGCTGCGTGCGGCCGCGGCCACCGACGCCACTGCCAGCGGCTCGATCAACTTCAAGCGCTGGTTTGAGCCCGCAGTGCAGCCGGCCGACGTGATGCTGTTCTCGCGCCAGCTGCACACCTTGCTGCGCGCCGGTGTGCCGATCCTGCGCGCGCTGGCCGGGCTGCAGGAATCGGCGGTCAACCTAAAGTTCAGGCAGACGCTGGCCAACGTGCGGCGCAGTCTGGAGTCGGGCATCGAGCTGTCGATGTGTTTTGCCCAGCAGGGCGGCGTGTTCGACAATTTCTATGTCGCCATGGTGCGCGTGGGCGAGATGACCGGCCGGCTCGACGAGGTCTTCATGCGCTTGTTCAAGCACATCGAGTTTGAGCAGTTCATGAGCCAGCAGGTGAAGTCGGCGCTGCGCTACCCCAGCTTTGTGATCGCCGCCATGGTGGTGGCCATCGGCGTCATCAACGTGATGGTGATCCCGGCCTTTGCCGGTGTCTTCCAGAGCTTCAACGCCGAGCTGCCGCTGGCCACACGCCTGCTGGTGGCCAGCAGCAATTTCACCCTCAACTACGGCTGGCTGTTGGGCGTCGGCGGCGTGGCTGGTTTTGTGGCGCTGCGGCGCTGGATCGCCACCGCGGCCGGGCGTTGCAGCTGGGACCGCTTCAAGCTGCGTCTGCCGCTGGCCGGGCCGATCGTGCAGAAAGCCACGTTATCGCGGTTTGCCCGCAGTTTTGCGATGGCGCTCAAAAGCGGCGTGCCGGTCGAGCAGGCCTTGAGCGTGGTGGCGCAAACGGTGGACAACGCCTTCATCGCGCAAAAGGTAGAGGGCATGCGCGAGGCCGTGGAGCGCGGCGACAACATCCTGCGCGCTGCCGTGGCCTCGGGCGTGTTCACGCCGGTGGTGCTGCAGATGATCGGCGTGGGCGAGGAAACCGGCGCCGTTGACGAACTGATGGAAGAGATCGCCGAGCTCTACACCAACGAGGTGCAGTACGAGCTCAAGACGCTGTCGCAGCAGATCGAGCCGGTGCTGATTGTCTTCATCGGCGCAATGGTGCTGGTCTTGGCACTGGGCGTATTTCTGCCTTTGTGGGATCTTGGTCGCGTGGCGCTCAAGAAGTGACCAAGACCGTCCGATATCCGCTTCAACCCCTCGGCCCCTGAAGCCAGGTGTCCGCCCCTGCTTCCCTCACCACCGCCAAATTTCCTGGAGTATTGAAATGCGCAATCGCCAATCCGGCTTCACGATGATCGAGCTGATCGTCGTCATCGTCATCCTCGGCATCCTGGCCGCCACCGCGCTGCCCAAGTTCATCGACTTGAACAGCGACGCCAAGGCCGCTGCGCTCAAGGGCGTGGTCGGCGCCGCTGCCAGCGCGATGACCGTCAACTACGGCGGCTGCGCCGTGGTGCAGCATGCGCCCGCCGCGATGAAGTGCGTCAAGGTCGCCAATTGCAGCGACCTGGCCAGCATCATGCAAGGCGGTTTGCCGGCGGGTTACACCGTGGCCGCCGCGGCACTGGGTGCGGGCAGCGTCGGCTCCAACGGCGTTGAGGCCACTTGCACCGTGACGCAGACCAACGGCGCGGCCACCGCCACCTTCACCGGTATCTCGGCCGGCAACGGCGTCTGAGGCCACTGAAGCTTTGGGCGCGGCCGTGATGGCTGGCAGTTTTGCTCGCGCGGCCGGCCCTTTGGGGTCGGCCGTCGTCGTTGTGCTGCTCTGGGCCGTGCTGGCTGCCCTGTTGGCCGGCTTGCCGCTTAGCGCCCAGGCGGCAACGCTGATCGCGCGCTACGACTTCGAGGAAAGCAAATGGTCCGGGGCGGCCGGCGAGCTCAAAGACAGCGCCGGCTACCGCAGCGGGCCGTTCGACGGCAAAGCTGGCGGGGCGCCACTGCCCACGCCGCGCCAGACCACGCCGGCATGGGCCGGCGACCCCGGCTCTTGCAGCTATGCCAACCTGCCCGGGCCGGTGTCCAATGGTGGCAACTTTGTGCTGACCGGCCTGCCGGTCTCACTGGCCGCCGGCGCCAAGACGACTGTGGCGTTCTGGATGAACTGGAACGGTGCCAATGGGCCGATGCCCGTCGGCTGGCGGCTCTACGACCTCTGGCTCAGTGGCGGCGGACTGGGCTTCAACACCGGCAACAGCGATGTCTTTGGCATTTCTTCGGCGGGCCTGGCCAACCGCTGGCGCCATGTCGTGGCCGAGTTCACCAACGGCAGTGTCAAAACCAACAAACTCTGGATCGACGGCGTGCCGCAGGCCATGGTTCAGCGCAACAGCACGCCCAACCTGTCCACTGCCGTGGTGCAATCCACCCTGCAGGTCGGCGGCTGGACCCAGGACACCACCTACCGATTTCAGGGCAGTTTCGACCAGTTGCGCGTTTACCTGGGCGCGCTGACCCAGCCCGAGGTGGACGAGCTGTACAAGGAGACCCAGCCCTGCTCGACGGCGCTGCACCACCTGGAGATCGTGCATGGCAGCGG
>JBBQJN010000016.1:0-25174 GCA_038325945.1 Burkholderiales bacterium
TTGCGCACCCGCACCTTGAAGGACGCGCGCGACGGATCAGCATCGAGCACAACTTCTCGGCCCGCGCAAGGGCGGCGGGCCACCGCCTCAGACATCGATCTCCACCGCGTCGCCGTGCAACTCCATCAGCTCGCGCCGTGACGCCGCCTCGCCCTTGCCCATCAGCTTGGTGAAGGAATCTACCGTTTCGTCGAAGCTCTTTAGGCCCCAGGCCACCTGCAACAGGCGCCGCGTCTCCGGGTTCAGTGTGGTCTCCCACAGCTGCTCGGCGTTCATCTCGCCCAGGCCCTTGAAGCGGCTGATGCTCCAGCTGCCTTCACGCGCGCCTTCCTTGCGCAACTTGTCCAGCGTGGCGTCGAGTTCACCGTTGTCCAGCGCATAGATCTTGGCCGCCGGCTTTTTGCCACGCGCCGGCGCATCCACCCGGAACAGCGGCGGCTTGGCGATGTAGACATGGCCGCGCTCGATCAACTTGGGAAAGTGGCGGAAAAACAGTGTCAGCAACAGCACCTGGATGTGCGAGCCATCGACGTCAGCGTCGCTGAGGATGCAGACCTTGCCGTAGCGCAGGCCGGAGAAGTCGGGGTTGTCGCTCGGTCCATGCGGATCGATGCCGATGGCCACCGAGATATCGTGGATCTCGTTGTTGGCAAACAGTCGGTCGCGCTCGACCTCCCAGCTGTTGAGCACCTTGCCGCGCAGCGGCAGGATCGCCTGCGTCTCCTTGTCGCGGCCCATCTTGGCGCTGCCTCCGGCCGAATCGCCCTCGACCAGAAAGACTTCGTTGAGGTTGAGGTCGCGGCTCTCGCAATCGGTCAGCTTGCCGGGCAGCACGGCCACGCCCGAGCCCTTGCGCTTCTCCACTTTCTGGCTGGCGCGCTGGCGCGTCTGCGCCTGTTTGATCACCAGTTCGGCCAGCTTCTTGCCCAGCTCGACATGCTGGTTCAGCCACAGTTCCAACGGCGGCCGGGTGAACTGGCTGACCAGACGCAGCGCGTCGCGGCTGTTCAAGCGCTCTTTGGTCTGGCCCTGGAACTGCGGGTCCAGCACCTTGGCCGAGAGCACAAAACTGGCGCGCGAGAACACGTCCTCGGGCATCAGCTTGACACCCTTGGGCGACAGCGCGTGCAGCTCGATGAAGCTCTTCACCGCGCCGAACAGCCCGTCCTTGAGCCCGCTTTCATGGGTGCCGCCGGCCACCGTGGGGATCAGGTTGACATAGCTTTCGCGCAGCAGGCCGCCCTCTTCGGTGAAGGCCAGCACCCAGGCCACGCCCTCACCCTCGGCAAAATTCTCGGTCTCGTGGCTCGAGGCATAGGCCGCGCCCTCGAACAAGGGGATCAACGGCTCGGCCTGCAGGCCCTGGCTGAGGTAGTCGCGCAGGCCGCCCTGGTAGAGCCAGCTCTGGCTCTCGGCCGGCCGATCCTGACCAGCTGGGCCGCCTTTCTCGATCGTCAGCGTCACCGTCACGCCGGGCATCAGCACGGCCTTGCTGCGCAGCAGGTGGGTGAGCTCGGCCTTGGGCAGCTCGGTGGCCTCAAAGTACTTGGCATCGGGCCATGCGCGCACGCTGGTGCCCTGTTTGCGCTCGCCGGCGACGGCCTTGCGGATCACCAAGGGCTCAACCACATCGCCGCCAGAGAAGGCCAGGCTGGCGCACTGGCCCTCGCGCCACACCGACACCTGCAGCCGTTTCGACAGCGCATTGGTCACGCTGACGCCCACGCCATGCAGGCCGCCCGAGAAGCTGTAGGCGCCGCCCGAACCCTTGTCGAACTTGCCGCCGGCATGCAGCCGGGTATAGACGATCTCGATCACCGGCACCTGCTCCTCGGGGTGCAGGCCGAACGGGATGCCGCGGCCGTCGTCATCGACGCTGACCGAGCCGTCGAGGTGCAGCGTGATCGTGATGCGCTTGCCAAAGCCCGCCAGCGCCTCGTCGGCGGCGTTGTCAATCACCTCCTGGATGATGTGCAGCGGTGTCTCGGTGCGGGTGTACATGCCCGGCCGCTGTTTGACCGGCTCAAGGCCCTTGAGCACACGGATCGAGGCTTCGCCGTAGCTGCCGGCCTGCTTGGAAGTGGAAGTCGCCATATGGCGCGGGATTGTAGGCAGCGGCCCCCCTGGCACCGGCCACTTGCACCGGCCAAAGCACCGCCCTCTCGCCCAAGCCGACTACGCCAGCTCGTTGCGGCGGCTACTGGCGCATCGCTGCAATGACCCTCGGCGCGACCGCGCCAGGCTCGGCGGCTAGCATCCTGCCTATGGCGACTGCTACCTCATCCGCATCCACCCAGCCGCCGCCTGGCCGGCAGCGCCGAACGCTGTTGATGACCCAGGTGCTGCTCTGATGCGCGTGCCATGTCACGGCGCTGGCGCGCCCTCGGCCTGGCTGCAACGCTGGGCTCATTTGCTGCCGGTGGGCGGCCGGGTGCTGGATTTGGCCTGTGGCCGCGGCCGCCACCTGCGCTGGCTGGCCGCTTGTGGCGGCCCTGCTGGCGGCCCGGCCGCCGGCTTGCTGACCGGCATCGACCGCGACGCCGCCGCGCTGGCCGCATGCGCTGATCTGGCAGCCGCCGGCCGGGTCGAGCTGATCGAGGCCGATCTTGAGCAAGGCCCCTGGCCCTGCCCTGGCCGCCAGTTCGACGCCGTGCTGGTCTTCAATTACCTCTGGCGTCCGCTCTGGCCGCAGCTTCTGGCGGCGCTGGCGCCTGGCGGTGTGTTGGTTTACGAGACCTTTGCCGACGGCAACCAGACGGTGGGCAAGCCTTCACGGCCCGACTTCCTGCTGCAGCCCGGCGAGTTGATCGACCGCTGCGCCGGCCTGCGCGTCGTGGCCTACGAAGACGGTTTCCTGGCCAACCCGCCGCGATTTGTGCAGCGGGTGGTTGCGCTGCACCCGGGCGCGGCTGGCCATGCGCCGCCGCGCCATGCGCTGGTCGCATCCGGTGCCTCCTGATGGCCCGCAACGCGGCGGCAACATGCCGGGCCGCCACTGCCGGCTAAACTTAGGGACTCGCAAGGAATCCGCATCATGAACCCCATTGTTGGCAGCATCGTGGCGCTGGTCACTCCGATGCAAGCAGACGGCAGCGTCGATTACCCCGGCCTGCGTGACCTGATCGACTGGCATATCGCCGAAGGCACCGATTGCATCGGCGTGGTCGGCACCACCGGAGAGTCGCCCACCGTGTCGGTGGATGAGCACTGCGAGATCATCCGTGTCTCGGTACAGCATGCTGCCGGCCGGGTGCCGGTCATGGCCGGTGCTGGCGCCAACTCAACGCGCGAGGCGATCGAGCTGACGCGCTTCTCCAAAGAAGTCGGCGCCGATTGTTCGCTGCAGGTGGTGCCCTACTACAACAAGCCCTCGCAAGAGGGCATCTACCAGCACTTCAAGGCCATTGCCGAAGCGGTAGACCTGCCGGTGGTGCTGTACAACGTGCCCGGCCGCACCGTGGCCGACATGCTGCCCGAGACCGCGCTGCGGCTGGCCAGCGTGCCCGGCGTGATCGGCGTCAAAGAGGCCAGCGCCAACATCGAGCGCGCGGCGCAGCTGATCAAGCACGCGCCCAAGGGCTTCTCGATCTATTCCGGCGATGACGGCACCGCGATCGCGCTGATGCTGCTGGGCGGCCATGGCAACGTCAGCGTCACCGCCAACGTGGCGCCGCGGCTGATGCACCAGATGTGCGTGGCGGCAATGGCCGGCGACGTGAAAGCCGCCACCGCGATTCACATGCGGCTGTTGTCGCTGCACAAGCAACTGTTTTGCGAGCCGAGTCCGGCACCCACAAAATATGCGATGTCGCTGCTGGGCCGTTGCGGCACCGATCTGCGGCTGCCGATCACGCCGCTGACGCCAGCCGGTCGTGCGCTGGTCGACGCTGCCATGCAAGAAGCCGGGCTGCTGTAAAGCCGCCGGGTTGCTCTGTTCCTTTCCGATCTTTTGATCTGACCTGCCCTGGGTTGCCGCTTCGCGACAGCCTTCGGCCCACCGTTTGAGCGCTGCCTGAGCAGCCTGTCTGGAGACTTGCAACGTGATTTCCCTGTTTGCCATCACCCCCTCGCGCGGCGCCGCGCTGCTGCTGGCGCTGTCGCTGACGGGCTGCTCATCGCTGAACAACCTGGTCTCGGGCGACAAGGTTGACTACCGCAGCCAGACCACCAAGTCGCAGGCGCTGGAGGTGCCGCCCGACTTGAGCCAGCTGGCCCGCGAAGGCCGCTACCAGCCGCAGTCCCGCGTGGTCAGCGCCTCCACCCTGCGCCAGCCGGCTGCCGCCACGCCGGCCGCCGGCGCAACGGCCAACACGGTCGCGCCCAATGCCGTGGCCGACATGCGCATCGAGCGCCTGGGCAATAGCCGCTGGCTGGTGAGCAAGTTGCCGCCCGAACAGCTCTACCCGTTGCTGCGCAGCTTCTGGACCGAGCGCGGTTTTGTGCTGGCGGTGGACAACCCCGAGATCGGCCTGATGGAGACCGACTGGGCCGAGAACCGCGCGAAAATCGGCCAGGACGTGCTGCGACGCACGCTGGGCCGGGTGTTCGACAGCCTGTACTCAACGCCCGAGCGCGACAAGTACCGCACCCGCATCGAGCGCAGCGCCGCCGGCACCGAGATCCACATCAGCCACCGCGGCATGATGGAGATCTACACCAACGAGTTCAAGGACCGCACCGTCTGGCAGCCGCGGCCCAGCGACCCTGAGCTGGAAGCCGAGTTCCTTTCGCGCCTGATGGTCAAGCTCGGCGCCAAGGAAGACGCCGCACGCAGCGCGGTTGCCGCCGCCCCGGCCGCCGCCGCTGCCGCGGCCGCTCCTGCTGTGGCGCGCAGCGGCGCCCTGCCGGCTACCGCAACGCTGCAACTGGCCGAAGGCTTTGACCGTGCCTGGCGCCTGGTCGGCCTGGCACTGGACCGAAGCGGCTTCACGGTGGAAGACCGCGACCGCAGCGCCGGCCTTTACTTTGTACGCTATGTCGACCCCAAGCTGGCCGGCAAGGAAGCCAACTTCTTCTCCAAGCTGTTTGGCGCGACCGACGGCGCCCTGCCGCAGCGCGTGCGGCTGCTGGTCAAGTCAAGCGGCAATGCCTCGGTGGTAACGGTGCAGGGCAGCGGCGGCGCACCCGACAACAGTGACGTGGCACGCACCATCATCGGCAAGCTGAGCGAAGAGATCAACCGCTGAGCGGTTTGATCTGGGCGCCCGCGTGGCGCCACTGACTGCACAGGCCTCACCTTGGTGAGGCCCTTTTTCTGGCCGCAACGACGTTCGACGCCCACAGCAGGCTCAATGCGCCTGCTCCCAGTTAGGACCGACACCCAATTCGGCCAACAGCGGCACGCTGAACTTGGCCACGCCGGCCATCAGCGCGGGCACCTGCTCGCGCACCCAGGGCAGTTCGTTGTCGGGCACCTCGAACACCAGTTCATCGTGCACCTGCATGACGATCGCCGTGTTCTTGCCCTGCGCGTCCAGCGCAGCCTGCACCGCGATCATCGCCAGCTTGATCAGGTCGGCCGCCGTGCCCTGCATCGGCGCATTGATGGCTTGGCGCTCGGCGCCGGCGCGGCGCGGGCCGCTGCCGCCGCGAATCTCGGGCAGCTCGATGCGACGGCCGAACAGGGTCTCGACATAGCCCTTGTCGGCGGCGCTGGCCCGGGTTTCGTCCATGTAGCGCTTGACGCCGGCAAAACGCGCGAAATAGCGCTCAATGAAGTCCTTGGCAGTCTTCAGTTCGATGCCCAGCGACTGCGCCAGACCAAAAGCCCCCATGCCGTAGATCAGGCCGAAGTTGATGGTCTTGGCATAGCGCCGCTGCTCGGTGGTGACCGCCTCCACCGTGGTATTGAAGACCTCGGCCGCGGTAGCCTTGTGCACGTCCTGGCCTTCGGCAAAGGCCCTTGTCAAGCCGGGGTCGCCGCTGATGTGGGCCATGATGCGCAGCTCGATCTGGCTGTAGTCGGCCGAGACAATGACATGGCCCGGCGGCGCGATGAAGGCCTCGCGCACGCGCCGGCCCTCGGCCGTGCGGATGGGGATGTTCTGCAGGTTGGGGTCGTTGCTCGACAGCCGCCCGGTCACCGCCACCGCCTGCGCATAGTTGGTGTGCACACGGCCGGTGTCGGGGTTGACCATCAGCGGCAGCTTGTCGGTGTAGGTGCCCTTGAGCTTGGCCAGGCTGCGGTGCTCAAGGATGCGCGCCGGCAGCGGGTAATCGGCGGCCAGCTCGGCCAGTACCTCCTCGTCGGTGCTGGGAGCGCCGCTGGCGGTTTTTTTCTTCACCGGCAGGCCCAGCTGGCCGAACAGGATTTCGCCAATCTGCTTGGGGCTGCCCAGGTTGAAGGGCTGGCCGGCGATCTCGTAGGCTTGCTGCTCGAGTTGCAGCATGCGCTCGGCCAGTTGCTGGCTCTGCTGCGCCAGCACGGCGGTATCGATCAGCACGCCATGGCGCTCGATGCGCTGCAGCAGCAGCGAGACCGGCATCTCGATGTCGCGATAGACATGCAGCAAGCCCGGCACCGCTTCAAGTCGGGGGTAGAGCACCTGGTGCACCTGCAGCGTCATCTCGCTGTCTTCGCCGCTATAGCGCGTGGCGCGCTCGATGTCGACCTGCGAGAAGCTGATCTGGTTGACGCCCTTGCCGCACAGCGCCTCGTAGCTCAGGCCCTTGCGGCCGAGGTGGCGATCAGCCAGCTTTTCCAGGCTGTGGCCGAGGTGGGCCTCGAAGACATAGCTTTCGAGCAAGGTGTCGTGCGCCCAGCCGCGCACCGTGATGCCGTGGTTGGCCAGCACATGGCTGTCGTACTTGATGTTCTGGCCGACCTTGGCGGCGCCGGCATCCTCCAGCCAGGGCTTGAGCTCAGTCAGCACTTCGTCCAGCGGCAATTGGTCCGGTGCGCCCGGGAAGTCATGCCGCAGCGGCACATAGGCGGCCTCACCTGGCTGCACCGCAAAGCTGATGCCGACGATGCGCGCCTGCATTGGGTTCAGGCTGTCGGTCTCGGTGTCCAGCGCGGCCAGCGGCGCGGCGCGCAGGCGCGTGATCCAGCGGGCCAGGTGATCACGGTCAAAAACCGTCTCGTAGTGGCCAGCCAGGCCACTGTTGTCGGGCAGTGCCGCAGCGCCGGGTGTGGCCGCAGGCGTGGCCGCGCCGCCGCTGTGCGCAGCAGCGGCGATGGCTGCGGGTGCGGGTGCGGATGCGGGTGCGGCAGAGAGAGTGGCAGTGGCCAGGCCAAGGTCGGTTGCCAGCTCATTGCCCCAGGACTTGAAGCCGAAGCGCTGGTAAAAGGTCAGCAGCCCTGCCCGGTCCACCGGCTGCAGCGCCAAGCCTTCAACGGCGGGCCAGCCCGGCAGATGCTCGGCCAAGTTGCAATCCGTCACCACCGTCACCAGCCGCCGGCCTTGCGGCAGCCAGTCCAGCGCCTTGCGCAGGTTCTCGCCAACCACGCCCTTGATACCGTCGGCTGCGGCGATCACACCGTCGAGCGAGCCATGTTCGGCGATCCACTTGACGGCAGTTTTTGGGCCCACCTTCTCGACCCCCGGCACGTTGTCCACGGTATCGCCGACCAGGCTCAGGTAGTCGACGATACGCTCAGGCGGCACGCCAAACTTGGCCAGCACGCCCGCCACATCCAGCCGCTCGTTGCTCATGGTGTTGATCAGCGTAACCTGGTCGGTCACCAGTTGCGCCAGGTCCTTGTCGCCGGTGGAGATGATCACCTGGTGGCCGGCCGCCGCACCCACCCGGGCCAGCGTGCCGATGGCGTCGTCGGCCTCGATGCCGGGCACCTGCAGCACCGGCCAGCCGAGCAGCCGCACCACCTCGTGGATGGCCGGGATCTGGCTGCGCAGGTCGTCGGGCATCGGCGCGCGCTGGGCCTTGTACTGGTCGTACCAGGCGTCGCGGAAGGTCGGCCCCGAGGCGTCGAAAACACAGGCGGCATGGCCGCCCGGGCCGCTGCCGATGACCTGGTCACGCAGCCGCTTCATCATCGCCACCATGCCGTGGATGGCGCCAGTGGGGAAGCCGTCCGGGCCGCGCAGATCGGGCATGGCGTGGTAGGCGCGGTACAGGTAGCTGGAGCCGTCAACCAGCAACAGCGTCGGACGGGTGGCTTGTGGGGATTCGCTCATGGGCGTGATTGTGGTCGCGGTTTGGGCGCCGCGGACAAAGCGGGGCTGCCGCCTAGAATCCCGCCATGCCGACCTCTGTACCCTTTGTTGCCGCTGGCCTGGCGCTGGCCCTGCTGGCCGGCTGTGCCGCTCAGCCCTTGCGCGGGCTGGCCGAGCCCGGCGCGCCGCTGGTGCAAACCCTGGTCAGCGAGGACGATCAGGTGCGCATCACTGAGTTGCGCGTGCGTGGCCAGACCCAGCGCATCACGGTGCAACCCAAGAACAGCGCGGCGCCGGCCTACGAAATCAACCCACCCGCAGCCGGCAGCGACCCGTCCAAGGCCCGCGATGGCAGCGGCCAACGGGTCTGGCGGCTGTTCAGTTTTTAAGCCGCCAGGCGATGGCGGTTTTCACTGAAGTTTCAGCCGACGAAGCCGGCATCTTGACCCGAGGCCTGGGCGCGGGCGATTTGCTGGCGCTGCAAGGCATCAGCGCTGGCATTGAGAACACCAATTACTTTGTCACCACCACCCGCGGCGAATGGGTGTTGACCTTGTTTGAGCGCCTCAGCGCCAAGCAATTGCCGTTTTACCTGCGGCTGATGCAGCATCTGGCGCGGCGCGGCCTGCCGGTGCCCGAGCCGCTGGCCGACGCCCAGGGCGATTTGTTGCACAGGGTGGCGGGCAAGCCAGCAGCGCTGGTTACCCGGCTGGCCGGCCACCATCAGTTGGCGCCCGACCTGCACCACTGCGCGCAATTGGGCGGCCTGTTGGCCAGGCTGCACCTGGCGGTGGCCGACTTCCCTCTTGAACAGCCCAATCTGCGTGGCCTGGCCTGGTGGCTGAGCATGGCGCCGCAAGTGCGGCCGATGCTCGCGCCCGAGCAGCAGGCGTTGCTGGACCAGGAGCTGGCCTTCCAGCGGCAAGTAGCGGCGTCACCAACAGCGGCGGCCTTGCCACGCGGCGCGGTGCATGCCGACCTGTTCTGCGACAACGTGCTGTTCGACGGTCTGCCCGGCCATGAAAAACTCACCGGCGCTTTCGATTTCTACTTTGCCGGTACCGACAGCTTTGCCTACGACCTGGCCGTCTGCCTGAACGACTGGTGTCTCAACGCCGATGAGGCCTCGCTCGACGAGGCCCGCGCCCAGGCCCTGGTGCAGGCCTATGTGCAGCAACGCACGCTGTCGCCGGCCGAGGCCCGTTTGATGCCGGCGATGTTGCGCGCCGCAGCGCTGCGTTTCTGGCTGTCGCGGCTGGGCGACTGGCATTTGCCACGCGAGGCCTCATTGCTTCAGCCCAAGGATCCGGCCCACTTTGAGCGCGTGCTGCGTTCACGCATCGCCGTACCCTGGCATCCCTTGATCTGAGAGACTGAGCTGAGCTGAAACGCCCTGCCACCACCTTCCTCTTCTTTTATCGATCACATCGCATCCATGGCACTTCGTCTACACCCGGTCAAATCGCTGCAGGGCTGGTTCTGGCTGCGCCAGGGGCTGCTGCTGTGGAGCCGGCGGCCGTTGGCCTTTGTCGGCCTGTTCGTCTTTTTTCTCTTCACCGTGCTGTTGCTGATGATGGTGGTGCCGGTGCTGGGCGGCCCGCTCGGCATGGCCTTGCTGCCCATGCTCAGCCTGGGCTTCATGATCGGCAGCCGCAGTGCGCTCGAGGGCGGTCCGGTGCATGTCGGTCAGTTGGTCGCAGGCTTGCGCCACCCCGATCGTCGCCAGCGCCACGCGCAGTGGCTGCTCTGCGCGATTTACGCGGTTGGCACGCTGCTGGTGATCACGCTGTCCGACTGGGTAGACGGCGGCATGTTCGAGGCCTTGCAGCGCGAGATGGCCCAGGCCAGCGCCGACGACAAGACTTCTCCAGCGCTGCAGGCCATCCTGGCCGACCCGCGCCTGACCCAAGGCATGCTGGTGCGCCTGGGGCTGGCCGGATTGCTGTCGGTGCCGTTCTGGCATGCGCCGGCGCTGGTGCACTGGGGCGGCCAGGGTGCGCTGCAGGCCTTGTTTACCAGCACCGTCGCGCTGTGGCGAACGCGCGGCGCTTTTGCCGTCTACCTGCTGGGCTGGCTGGTGCTGATGGGCGCCATGGCGTTGCTGATCGCCTTGCTGGCCTCGTTGACCGGCGCGCGCCAGTTGCTGGGTGTCATGACGATGCCGCTGGGCCTGGTGTTCTCGGCGGCCTTTTACGTCTCTTTGTGGTTCAGTTTTGACGATACCTTTGGTGCCAGCCAGGATAAGCTCGAGACATGAAGCCGCCGCCTAGGAGCCAGACCACATCCAGGCTGCTGTGGGTCTGCCTGGTGCCAGTTGGCGCTGTGCTCGGCAGTGGTTGCGCGGTGGTCAGCGTGGCCGGTGCGGCGGCTGGCGCGGCGATCAGCGTCACCGGCGCGGTGGTCGCCACCGGGGTCACGGTCACCGGCAAGGTGATCGGCAAGTCGATCGAGCTGGTCACGCCGGGCCCGGCCAAACCCTGAGCGCGCTCGGCACTGGTGTTGAACCCGGCCAGCGTCGGCGTTCGTTCTGCGCAACACCTCCGAGACTAAGCCCTGTTCGCCACACAAGGCCGCCGGCCAGACAGGCAGAATCGCCGGCGTCTGCCGCGCTGGCTCAGGCAGCAGCAGAGGCAGCGGGCCTACCCTGGCCCGCCGCTCCGTTGAACACCGGGACTGCGTGCGATCGGCTTGCAGGCCTCACCCCCCAACACCGTCGCCACCAGGACCACCACCATGCACCGTACCGCCGTTTTTGCCCGTCACCGTGCGCATCCGCTGGCCGCAGCGCTGGCGCTGGCCTTGTCGTCGCAGGCCTTTGCGCAGCAGACCGGCGGCCAGTTGCAGACCGTCACCGTCACCGCCGAGCGCCGCGCCGAGAACGCGCAGGACGTGCCCAGCTCGATCACCGTGCTCAGCCACGACCTGCTCGACGCGCTGAACACTGGCGGCCAAGACTTGCGCATGCTGTCGGGCCGGGTGCCCAGCCTGAACATCGAGTCTTCGTTTGGCCGCGCCTTCCCGCGCTTCTACCTGCGCGGCTACGGCAATACCGATTTCCGGCTCAATGCCTCGCAGCCGGTGTCGTTGGTCTATGACGACGTGGTGCAGGAAAACCCCATCTTGAAGGGTTTCCCGGCCTTCGACCTCGACCGCATCGAGGTGCTGCGCGGCCCGCAAGGTTCGCTGTTCGGCCGCAATACGCCGGCCGGCGTGGTCAAGTTTGATTCAACCAAGCCCTCGCTCAAACGCCAGGAGGGCTATGGCAGCCTGTCGTTCGGCACCTACCAGACCATCAACGCCGAGGGCGCGATCAACCTGCCGCTGGCGCCCAATGCGGCGCTGCGCGTGTCGGCCTTGAGCCAGACCCGAGATGACTGGGTGAAAAACACCTATGCCGCCGGCCTGACGCAGGATTTTGAGGGCTACCGCGACAACGCGCTGCGTGTGCAACTGCTGCTTGAGCCCAGCCGCGATCTCAGCGTGCTGGCCAATGTGCATGCGCGCGACTACCAGGGCTCGGCACGGCTGTTCCGCGCCAACATCATCACGCCGGGTACGAACGAGCTGGTGCCTGGCTTCGACAAGACCAAGGTTGCCTTCGACGGCAAAAACGCGTCTGAAGTACAGAACTACGGCGCCAACCTGCGCCTGAAGTGGAACCTTGGCGGCGGCTTGTCGCTGAACTCGATCACCGGTTTCGAGACCGTGCGCACCTTCAGCCGCGGTGACATCGACGGCAGCGCCGGCCCTTATTTCAACGCGAAACTGCCGTTTGCGTCCGAGACCGCCGACGGCATCCCCAAGCACGAGCAGTTCACCCAGGAGTTGCGCCTGGAGTCGGACCACAAGGGCCCGCTGAATTGGCAGGCCGGGCTGTTCTACTTCCACGAGGATTACCGCATCGAGAGCTTCAGCTACGACTCGACCGCCGGCAGTGCGCTCGACGGCTACCAGCTGGTGCGCCAGAAGAACGACGCGCTGGCGCTGTTTGGCGCGGTCAATTACGCCGTGACACCCAAGCTGATGCTGCGTGGCGGCCTGCGTGTGACGCAGGACAAGAAAAATTTTGCGGTCGACGATTACTGGGCGCGCGGCTTTGCGCCCTGCGTTGGCCCGACACTGGGCTTCATCCCTGGCGCGCCGCGTTGCTCGCTGGCCGATCTGGCCGCGCTGGGCCCGCTGACGGCCGCGCCCAAGGACACCAAGGCCAACTGGGACTTGAGCGCCAGCTATGCGCTGGATACCAACACCAAGCTCTACGCCCGCGCCGCCACCGGCTTCCGCGGCTCCAGCGTGCAGGGTGCCAGCGCCTTCAATGACCAGTCGGTGGCGCGCGCCGAGAACAGCACCTCGGTGGAGGCCGGCTTCAAGGCTGATTTGTTCAACCGCCGCGCACGGCTGAACTTCGGCGTCTTTGGCTACGAGGTCAAGGACTTGCAGCTCACCGCCGTCGGCGGCACCGGCAATGCCAACGTGCTGCTCAACGCCAAGAAGGCGCTGGGCACTGGCTTTGAGATGGATTTCCAGGCCTTCCTCACCGACCGGCTGCTGGCCTCATTGGGCGTGGGCTACAACGACACCCGCCTCAAGGACGACGCGCTGGCGGTGTCGGTCTGCGCCGCCTGCACCGTGACCGACCCGAAAACCGCCGCCGGCAAGGCACTGATCAGCGGCAACTCGCTGCCGCAGGCGCCGCGCACCACGGTCAACTTCTCGCTGCGCTACAGCCAACCGCTGGCCAATGGCGCCGAGGTCTATGCCTACACCGACTGGGCCTTCCGCAGCAAGGTCAACTTCTTCCTCTACGAGTCGCCCGAGTTCACCGGCAAGGCGCTGACCGAAGGCGGCCTGCGCCTGGGCTACCTGTGGAACAACGGCAAGTACGACCTGGCTGTTTTCTCGCGCAACATCACCAACCAGACGCGCATCGTCGGCGGCATCGACTTCAACAACCTCACCGGTTTCATCAACGAGCCGCGCACCTTTGGCGTGCAGTTCAAGGGCCAGTTCTGAGCCTGTGATGAGCGCACGCGCCGCCACCGGCTTGCTGCTGGCAGCCTGGCTGGGTGCGCTGCTGGTTGCCGCGCCTGCGCTTGCCCAGCCGGCGCTGATCTACGAACTCGGCGGCAAGGCCGACCGTTCGTTCAACCAAGCGGCGTTCGAGGGTGCTGAACGTTGGCGCTTGGCCGGCGGCGGCCGCTACCTGGAGTTCGAGATCAGCTACTCGGCCCAGCGCGAGCAGGCGGCGCGGCGCTTTGCCGAGCGTGGCGCATCACCGGTGGTGGCGGTGGGCTTTCCGCAAGCGGCAGCGATCAGCGTTGTGGCGCGCGAATTTCCGCAGACCCGCTTTGCCATCATCGACGCGGTGGTGGCGCTGCCCAATGTGCAGAGCTTTGTCTACCGCGAGCATGAGGGCGCGTTTCTGGTCGGCATGCTGGCGGCGCTGGCCAGCAAGAGCGGCAAGATCGGCTTTGTCGGCGGCATGGACATTCCGCTGGTGCGGCGCTTTCTCTGCGGCTTCGAGCAGGGCGCGCGCCACGTTCGGCCCCAGGTGGTGCTGCTGTCGGCGATGACGGGCAGCACGCCGGCGGCCTGGACCGACCCCGAGCGCGGCGCCGAGCTCGCCCGCAGCCAAATCGCGCAAGGCGTTGACGTGGTGTTCGCCGCCGCCGGCAGCACCGGCCTGGGCATCCTGCAGGCGGCGCGCGACGGCGGCATCCTGGCGATCGGCGTGGACAGCAACCAGAACTACCTGCACCCCGGCAGCGTGCTCACCAGCCTGGTCAAGCGGGTTGATCTGGCGGTACTGCAGGCCTTTGGCGGCATCCAGCCCGGCGTCAGCTCGCTGGGCCTCAAGGAAGGCGGCGTCGGCTATGCGCTGGACGCGCACAACGACAAGCTGGTGACGCCCGCCATGCGCCAGCGTGTGGATGCGGCGCGCGAGCAGATCATCGCCGGGCGGTTGCAGGTGATCGACTACACGGTGGCCAATACCTGCCGCTAGCTGCGACGCATGCTGACCCGGCGCGCTGTCGCCGCACGCGGAGCGCGAGGCCGGCTTCTACAATCGCCGGCTGCCCTCAGGCCGAATCGCCAGCGCGCACTGTTGCGCGCCCTGCCCGCCCTGCCCGCCTTGCTCGCCGCTACCAGCCGACGCCATGACCGAACTCGCCAAGACCTTTGAACCCGCCGCCATCGAGGCCCATTGGGCGCCGTTGTGGGAGAGCAGCGGCATCTATGCACCCACGCTGGACGCGGCGCGGCCATCGTTCTGCATCCAGCTGCCGCCGCCCAATGTCACCGGCACGCTGCACATGGGCCACGCGTTCAACCAGACCATCATGGACGCGCTGACCCGTTACCACCGCATGCGCGGCTTCAACACGCTGTGGCTGCCGGGCACCGACCATGCCGGCATCGCCACCCAGATCGTGGTTGAGCGCCAGTTGCAAGAAGCCGGCCAGTCGCGCCTTGAACTCGGCCGCGAGGCTTTCTTGAACAAGGTCTGGGACTGGAAGCGCAGCTCGGGCGCCACCATCACCCGCCAGATGCGCCGCATGGGCGACAGCGTGAGCTGGGACCATGAGTACTTCACGATGGACGACAAGCTGTCGGCCACCGTCACCGAGACCTTTGTGCGGCTGCACGAAGAGGGGCTGATCTACCGCGGCAAACGCCTGGTGAGCTGGGACCCGGTGCTCAAGAGCGCGGTCTCCGACCTTGAGGTGGAGAGCGCGGAGGAAGACGGCTTCCTCTGGCACATCCGTTACCCGCTGGTCGATGACGACGGCAGCCTGGCCGCCGCCGGCTTGCCAACCAGCCTGGTGGTGGCCACCACACGGCCCGAAACGATGTTGGGCGATACCGCGGTGATGGTGCACCCCGAGGACGAGCGTTACGCCGCACTCATAGGCAAGCAGGTGCGCCTGCCGATCACCGGCCGGCTGGTGCCGGTGATAGCCGACAGCCATGTGGATCGCGCCTTCGGCACCGGCGTGGTCAAGGTGACGCCGGCGCATGACCAGAACGACTACCAGGTCGGCCAGCGCCATGGGCTGCCGATGATCACCATCTTCACGCTCGAGGCCAAGGTGACGGCCGAGCTGGCCGAGATCCCTGAGGCCTACCGCGGGCTCGACCGCTTTGTTGCGCGCAAGCAGATCGTCGCCCAGCTCGACGCCGAGGGCCTGCTGGTCGAGACCAAGAAGCACAAGCTGCAGGTGCCACGCTGCGCCCGCACCGGCCAGGTGATCGAGCCCATGCTCACCAACCAGTGGTTTGTGGCCATGACCCAACCCGGCGCCAGCGGCAAGAGCATCGCCGAACAGGCGATCGAGGTGGTGGCCTCCGGCGAGGTGAAGTTTGTGCCCGAGCAATGGGTCAACACCTACAACCAGTGGATGAACAACATCCAGGACTGGTGCATCAGCCGCCAGCTCTGGTGGGGCCATCAGATTCCGGCCTGGTACGGCGACAACGGCGAGTTGTTTGTGGCCCGCAACGAGGCCGAGGCCCGCGCCAAGGCCGTTGCCGCAGGTTATGCCGGTGCGCTGACGCGTGACCCCGATGTGCTCGACACCTGGTACTCGTCGGCCCTGGTGCCTTTCTCCACGCTGGGCTGGCCGGCCAAGACCATCGAGCAAGACCTGTTTCTGCCCAGCAGCGTGCTGGTCACCGGCTACGACATCATCTTTTTCTGGGTCGCCCGGATGATCATGATGAGCAAGCACTTCACCGGAAAAGTGCCCTTCAGGCAGGTGTACATTCACGGCCTGGTGCTCGACGCACAGGGCAAGAAGATGAGCAAGAGCGAAGGCAACGTGCTCGATCCGGTTGACCTGATCGACGGCATTGCGTTGGCGCCGCTGCTCGACAAGCGCAGCAGCGGCCTGCGCAAGCCCGAGACCGCGCCCAAGGTGCGCAAGGCCACCGAGAAGGAGTTCCCCGAGGGCATCCCGGCCTATGGCGCCGACGCGCTGCGCTTTACCTTTGCGGCGATGGCCACGCTGGGCCGCAGCGTTAACTTTGACAGCAAGCGCTGCGAGGGTTACCGCAACTTCTGCAACAAGCTGTGGAACGCCAGCCGCTTTGTGCTGATGAACTGCCAAGACCAGGACAACGGCCTGGAGGCGCATACCAAGGCCGATTGCGAACCTGGTGGCAGGGCCCACGGCTACCTGGCGTTCAGCCCGGCCGACAAGTGGATCAGCAGTGAGTTGCAGCGCGTCGAGGCTGCGGTGGCCGAAGGTTTTGCCGCCTACCGGCTCGACAACGTTGCCAATGCGATCTACCAGTTTGTCTGGGATGCCTATTGCGACTGGTACCTGGAAATCGCCAAGGTGCAGCTCCAGCTCGGCAGCGCGGCCGAGCAGCGCGCCACCCGGCGCACGCTGATCCGCACGCTGGAAACCGTGCTTCGCCTGCTGCATCCGGTGGCGCCTTTTGTCACCGCCGAGCTGTGGCACACGGTGGCGGTGGTGGCCGGCCGCAAGGTGGCCGACAGTGCCGACACCGTGGCGAGCGCGCCCTACCCGCAGGCTGACCTGAGCAAGGTGGATGCGGCAGCGGATGCCTGGATGGAGCGCCTGCGTGCGCTGGTGGCGGCCAGCCGCAGCCTGCGCAGCGAGATGGGGCTGTCACCCGGCGAGCGCTTGCCGATGCTGGCCAGCGTCGGTGCTGGCAACGAAGCCTTTGTTGAGCAGGCGGCGCCGCTGCTCAAGGCACTGGCCCGGCTGTCGGAGCTGCGGCTGATCGCTGACGAGGCCGAATTCACCAGCGCCAGCGCCGCCTCACCGGTGCTGATGGCGGCCGGCGTGAGGCTGGCGTTGCAGGTGACGATCGACGTTGAGGCCGAGCGAGCCAGGCTGGGCAAGGAGGTGGCGCGACTGGCCGGCGAGATCGTCAAGGCCGAGGCCAAGCTGGCCAACGAGAGCTTTGTGGCCCGCGCGCCGGCCGCGGTGGTGGCGCAGGAGCGTGCCCGCATGGCCGACTTTGCGCAGACCGTGCTGCGCCTGCGCGAGCAACTGGCGCAGCTGGGCAGCGCCTGAAGTCGCACTGACCGGCTGCGCGGCGGCCGCCACCCGGCGGCGCACGCCTACCGCGAGAATGCCGCCACTGCGCCAGCGTCAGTGCGGCGTCGGCACCTCAACCGGTGTCAGCAAGGTGTCGATGCGGCGCGCCACATCCCAGGCCGCACGCACACGCGACTCCAGCGTGGTGCTGGCCACCCGCGGCGTCACCTGCAAGGTGTCGATCTGGTGCAGCAGCCGGCCTGGTGCCAGCAGGCCGGGCTCCAGGCTGTCAAACCAGGCCGCCGCCATGCGGCCCGAGCCCAGCACCTCGGCCAGCGTGTTCTCGTCGAACAAGCTGGTCGACGGCAGGCTGACCAGCACCTGATTGGCCTTGCAGAAGGCCAGGTAGCGCTCGCCCAGCAGACCCTGGTAGCGGGTGGTGTAGTTCAGCATGACGCAGACACCGTCACTCTGCTCCATCAGCTCGCGCAGGCCAACGGGCTCGACCAGCCAGCGCGCCCACATCGGGTCGTTGGCATGCAAGCCTGGGTCGTAACCAATGACGCGGCTGCCAAAGGCCTGCAGCAACTGGGCCAGCGGCTGTGCTGCCGGCCCCATGCCGACCAGCCCGACGGTAGCGCTGCCCAGCTCGCGGCCGACCAGCAGGCCCTCGGCGTTGACCACCGGCACCCGCCGCAGCATCTGCAGCAAGGCACCGATCATGAACTCGGCTTCGGCCTGGGCGGTGGCGTCGCTGGGGCGCACCACCTCGACGCCGGCGCGCGCGCAGGCCTCGAAATCGATGTTCTCGGCGCCGGCCGACAAACGGCCCACCGCCTTGAGCAGCGGTGCACGCGCCAGTGCGTCGGCATCCAGCGCCACGGTGGGCGGGATGATCAAGGCCTGCACATTGCGCAGCGACAGCCGCAGCGCCCGCGGATCACGTGCCAGATCGGGCGCATAGCGCACGGCATGACGCGCCACCAGCCACTGCATGACCTCGGGGTCAAGCGGCTCGACGATCAGGACAACCATGCCATCTGCCGCGCTGCCGCGCAGTTTGCTGTCATTTTCTGCATGCCAGAATCAAAGCCATCCCACACGACAACAGGTCATTTCAATGTTGATTAAAAAAGCGATCTTTCCGGTGGCCGGGCTTGGCACCCGGTTCCTGCCGGCCACCAAGGCTCAGCCCAAGGAGATGCTGCCGGTAGTGGACAAACCGCTCATCCAGTATGCGGTGGAAGAAGCCTATGCCGCGGGCGTGCGAGAGATGATCTTCGTGACGGGCCGGCACAAGAGGCCGATAGAAGATCACTTTGACATGACTTTCGAGTTGGAGGTAGCCCTCGAACAAGCGGGTAAGGCCGAGTTGCTGGCTGTGGTACGCAGTGTCAAGCCGCACGACATGGAGTGCATCTATGTGCGCCAAGCCCAGGCGCTCGGGCTCGGCCATGCCGTGCTCTGCGCACGGCGGCTGGTCGGCAACGAGCCCTTTGCCGTGCTGCTGGCCGATGACCTGATGGTCGGCGACAAGCCCGTGCTCAAGCAGATGGTCGAGCAGTTCGACGAATGGCGGGCCTCGATCATCGCGGTGCAGGAAGTGCCGGCCGAGCACACCCGGCGCTACGGCATCGTCGACGGCACACCGGTCAACGAGCGTGTCATCGACATCAACCGCATCGTCGAAAAGCCCGCACCCGAAGTCGCGCCTTCTCGCTTGGGCGTGGCCGGCCGCTACATCCTGACGCCCGGCGTCTTCCACGAGATCGAAAGCCAGCCGCGCGGTGTGGGTGGCGAGATCCAGCTCACCGATGGCATTGCCTCGTTGCTGCGCCGCGAAAAGGTCTTTGCCTACCGCTACGAGGGCCGGCGTTACGACTGCGGCAGCAAGGAAGGCTGGCTGGAGGCGAATGTCGAACTTGCGCTCCAGCATCCTGAACTGGGCCCTGCCTTTCGCAGCTACCTGCAGACGCTGGCGCTCTGAGCGCCGCCATGGCCGGGCTGCGGCCGGCCCGCCCAAAATCGCCCTGCGGCAGGTGCTCGAGCGTGCTGGCGTTGCGGGCGCGGCGGATGAGTTCAGCGGCGGCGCAGGAAATGCAGGAAGTCGTCGCCGTCGGTCGACTGCTCGAGCAGTTCGTTGCCGGTCTGGCGGGCAAAGGCCTGAAAATCACGCACCGAGCCGGGGTCGGTAGCCACCACCTTCAGCACCTGGCCGCTGGGCAGTTCGGCCAGCGCCTTCTTGGCCTTCAGGATGGGCAGCGGGCAATTCAGTCCGCGGGTGTCGATCTCTTTGTTCGCATCCATGGGGTCGAGGCCGGCTGTTCGAGTGGAGGCAGATTCTAGGCGCGCGGTGATCAGTTGCGCCGTGGCAGCTCCATGAAGCGCGGTTCGATGCCGCGACCGCGCAGCCACTTGGCCAGCGCAAAGCCGGTGCCGGCCGGCCAGCACACCAGATCCTGCGGCGCGTAGAGCTTGTACTCGGCCAGTTCAGGTGACAAACGCACCTCGCCGCGTGCCACGGCGTGGAAGGCGATGATGATCTGATTCATGCGCTGGAAATCGTAGACACCCACCAGATCAAGCGACAAGACCTCAAGCGCAGTCTCCTCGGCCACTTCGCGGCTGATGCCCTCTTCGGGCGTCTCGCCGGCCTCCATGAAGCCGGTGATCAGCGCGAACATGCGGCCGCTCCAGGCGGCGTTGCGCGCCAGCAAGACCTTGCCGCCCTGGTCCGCGCATTCGATGATCGCCGCCAGCACCGGCGTCGGGTTGTTCCAGTGGGTCCACTGGCAGGCGGCGCAGCGCAGCCGGGTCTTGAGCCCGCCATCCTCAAGTTGCTCGATCGGCTGCAGTGCGGTGGCGCATTGCGGGCAGAAACGGTAGTCCTGGGCCATGGGCAGTGCTTTCGTCAGGCTGGGGGTCAGACAGGTCATCAGGCCGGGAAGACGCCAGTGGAGAGGTAACGCTCACCGCGGTCGCAGACGATGAAGACGATGGTGGCGTCTTGAACCTGCTGGGCGATCTGCAGCGCCACCCAGGCCGCGCCGGCGGCCGAGATGCCGGCAAACAGGCCTTCCTGGCGGGCCAGCCGGCGCGCCATGTCTTCGGCATCGGCCTGGCTGACCAGCACCAGTTCGTCAACCTGGCTGGCGTCGTAGATCTTGGGCAGATAAGCCTCGGGCCACTTGCGGATGCCCGGGATGCGCGAGCCTTCGGCGGGCTGTGCGCCGATGATGCGCACAGCGGGGTTCTGCGCCTTCAGGTAGCGGCTGACACCGGTGATGGTACCGGTGGTGCCCATCGCGCTGACAAAGTGGGTGATGCGCCCATCCGTCTGCTGCCACAGCTCAGGCCCGGTGGTCTCGAAGTGCACCCGCGGGTTGTCGGCATTGGCAAACTGGTCGAGCACCCTGCCCTTGCCGTCCTTGTGCATCTGCTCGGCCAGGTCGCGGGCGTATTCCATGCCGCCTGAGCGCGGTGTGAGGATCAGCTCGGCGCCATAGGCCTTCATGGTCTGGGCGCGCTCGATCGACAAGTCTTCGGGCATGATCAACACCATGTGATAACCCCGGATCGCCGCGGCCATGGCCAGTGCGATGCCGGTGTTGCCCGAGGTGGCCTCGATCAAGGTATCACCCGGCGCAATCTCGCCCCGCTCTTCGGCGCGGCGGATCATGCTCATCGCCGGCCGGTCCTTCACCGAGCCCGCCGGGTTGTTGCCCTCGAGCTTGCCGAGGATCACATTGCCGCGCGGCTCAGCGGCCGCGCCGGGCAAGCGCTGAAGCCGTATCAGCGGCGTTTGGCCGATCACATCCTCGATGGTGGGGTAGCTGGGACTGGTCAAGGTTCACCTCCTGCGTTGATTGTCTCAGCCAGCGCCGAATCGCGCCGGGGCTGCATGACATAATCAACCTTCGCGCCGCGCCCCAACGGGGCCGCGCACTGCCCCCGTGACGGAATCGGTAGACGTAGCGGATTCAAAATCCGCCGCCGCAAGGTGTGCCAGTTCGAGTCTGGCCGGGGGCACCAATTCACACTGACCACACTGACAGCTGCCCGCCCTCACCGGTCAACGATGCCGCCTCTGCCCCCCGTCACCAAGGCGCTGATGCTGATCTGCACAGCGGTATTTTTCCTGCAGATGCTGCTGCCGCTGAGCCAATTGCTGGCGCTGTGGCCGCTCGACAGCGGCCGCTTCTGGCCCTGGCAGTTGGTCAGCTATGGCTTCTTGCATGGCGACATGCTGCACCTGTTCTTCAACATGTTCGGCCTCTACATGTTCGGCAGCGAGCTTGAGCGCCTGTGGGGCACGCGCCGCTACATCCACATGCTGCTGGCCAGCGTGATCGCCGCTGCCCTGGTGCAGCTGGTCTTCAACCTGGTGATGGGTTCGCGCGCGCCCACCGTCGGCGCCTCGGGCGCCTTGTTCGGGCTGCTGTTGTCCTTTGGCATGTTGTTCCCCAACCGCATCATCATGCCGCTGTTCCCGCCAATCCCGATGAAGGCGCGCACCTTCGTCATGGTGTTCGGCGGCATCGAGCTGCTCTTCGGCCTGCTGGGCAGCGGCGGCGTGGCCCACTTTGCCCACCTCGGCGGCATGCTCGGCGCCTGGTTGATGATCAACTGGTGGCGCGGCAAGCTGCCCTTCAGCGGGCAGCGGCGCCGGCGCTGAACCCTGGGCCGCGGCCGCCGCTGCGCCTGCCCCCCCAATTTCGCGATCACCCCATCCCCGCAGGGGTGGCCGGAACGGATCATGCTTGCAGCATGCACACCGTCTTCGGGAGACCCGCGATGAAGCTGCCCCCTGATTCCGCCGTGGTCTGGACCAGCTTGATGGCCTTGCTGGCCGCCTGGTTGCTGGTCTGGGCGCCGCCCGTGCTGGCCGCCGGCCCGGCCGACGGGCTGCAGATCGCGCCGCCCATCGCAGCGCAAGTTGATCCGCAGAGCGACCTGGCGGCCCGCTCGCAGGCGCTGCAGCGCGCGCGCCAGGCGGTGCTGGGTGTGCAGACGCAGGCGGTCGACCAGGCCCGATCAACACGTACCCTGGGCCGCGAGCGCCAGGGTTCGGGCGTGCTGATCAGCAGCGACGGCCTGGTGCTGACGATCGCCTACTTGTTGCTGGAGGCCGACCAGGTGATGCTGCTGCGCGACGACGGCCGCAGCGTGCCGGCCCGTGTCATCGGCCATGACCTGGCCAGCGGGCTCGGCCTGCTGCAGGCGCTGGCGCCACTGGGCTTGCAGCCCGCACCGCTGGGCCGGCCGGATCAACTGGCGAGCCTGGATCGGCTGATGGTGGCCAGTGGTGGCCCTGCAGCGGCGGTGAGCGTGGCAGAACTGGTGGCCAGGCGAGCCTTTGCCGGCTACTGGGAGTACCACATCGAAGGCGCGCTGTTCACCTCACCGCCGCGCGGCGACCACAGCGGCGCCGGCCTGTTCAATGGCGCCGGTGAACTGGTCGGCATCGGCTCACTGGTGCTGGCCGATGTCGATGCGCAGACCGGCAGCGCGCCTTCGCGACGCCCCGGCAACATGTTTGTGCCGGTCAGCCTGCTGCCCGCGGCGCCGGCCGATCTGCGACAACGCGGCTTCGGCACACCGGCACAGCGCGCCTGGCTGGGCCTGAACTGCATTGAGCAGGCCGGGCGTGTTCGGGTGCTGCGTATCAGCGACGACAGCCCGGCCGACCTTGCCGGGCTCGAAGCAGGCGACCATATCCTGCGCATCGACGGCGTTGCGGTGCAGAGCCTGGCGGGGCTGTGGCAAGCGCTGTGGCTGGGCGGCGCAGCCGAGCGCGAGATCCTGCTGGAGATCGAGCGCGATCAGCAGCCGCGCACGCTGAAGGTCTACAGCGTCGACCGCATGAAAACGCTGCGGCGGCCCGAGGGCATCTGAGAAGTCCCGAGCGTCAGGCTGGCAAACCCTCGCGCACCGTCGGGTAGCGCAGCCGCAGCTTCAACTCGGTCTTCAGCCGCCGGTTGATCAGCCGGCGCGACTCGCCCATGAAGCTCAGTTGCATGGCCGAAAAGCGCTGCGCCGCCTCGGCCCGCGAGATGCGCGCCGGCCGTGGCAGGCCGCTGAGATCGGCAGCGAGGTCGAAGTAGTCACCCATGCGCAGGTCGCTGTCGTCACAGACGTTGATGGCCCGCTGGCGGCCACCGCAGTACAGCGCGGCGACGCAGGCCCGGGCCAGATCGTCGGCATGGATGTGGTTGGTGTAGACATCGTCCTCGGCGCGCAGCACCGGCGCGCCACGGGCCAGGCGCTCGCGCGGATGGCCGCCAGGCCGGTCGCCGGCGTAAATGCCGGGGATGCGCAGCAGCGTCACCGCCACGCCGCTATCACGGCCGAAGCGGCGCAGCCGCTGCTCGGCGTCCACCCGTCGGCGGGCCCGCTCGGTGGCCGGCGCCAGCGGCCGCGTTTCGTCGAAGCGCGCGCCGGCGGCATCGCCGTAGACGCCGGTGGTGCTGGCGTAAACCAGCCGCTTGAGCCGACGGCTGCGCGCCAGCGCCAGCAGCAGGTGCGCCGTGCGATCGTCGCTGCGGCCCTGCGCTGGCGGTGGCGCCAGGTGCAGCACCGCGTCGGCCAGCCCGGCCAGCCGTCGCAGGCTGGCGGCATCGTCCAGGTTGCCCAGTAGCGGCAGCGCGCCGGCGGCACGCAACTCGGCACAGCGATCGGGCGAGGAGGTCAGCGCCAGCAGGCGCCAGCGCCCGCGCAGCAGGCGCAGCACACGCAGGCCGATGTCACCGCAGCCGACCACCAGCAAGGTGGGACGCCGGGTCAGCGGGCACAGGCTCATGGGTGATCAACGGGGCACAATGGCGGACCAGTTTAAGTGCCTGGCGCCCGACTCGCTCGACGTGCCCGACCCCGCAGCGCCAACCGCGCGCCCCTTGCCGCATGCTCCTGACCATCAGCCTTCAGCCTTCCGGTCGCACCTTCGAAGTGCAGCGCGATGAAACCCTGCTTGCCGCCGCCATCCGTCAAGGTGTGGGTCTGCCCTATGGCTGCAAGGACGGCGCCTGCGGCTCGTGCAAGAGCCGCTTGCTCAGCGGCCGGGTTATCCACGGCGCGCATCAGCTCAAGGCCTTGAGTCCGGCCGAAGAGGACGCCGGCCTGGTGCTGACCTGCTGCGCCACGCCGCAGACCGATTGCGTGCTGGAAGCGCGCAGCGTGCCCGGCGTCGGGGAGTTTGCGGTGCTGAAGATGCCCACCCGCGTCATGCGCATGACGCACCCCTGCGCCGACGTGGCGGTGCTGCAGTTGCAACTGCCGGCCAACCAGCGCTTCCAGTACCACGCCGGCCAATATGTCGAATTCATCCTGGCGGGCGGCGCACGGCGCAGCTACTCGATGGCCAATGCACCCAGCCGACCGGGCAGCCCGCCGTCGATCGAACTGCATATCCGCCACATGAGCGGCGGCCTCTTCACCGACCAGGTGTTCGGCTCGCTCAAGGAGAAAGACATCCTGCGCATGGAGGGCCCGTTTGGCAGCTTTTTGCTGCGTGAGTCGGCCAAGCCGATGATCCTGCTGGCCACCGGCACCGGCTTTGCACCGATCAAGGCACTGATCGAGCAGCTGCAGGACCAGGCGATCAAGCGCCCAGCGGTGCTGTACTGGGGATGCCGCAGTCGGCAAGATCTCTACCTGCACGATTGGGCGCTGCAGGCCGCTGCCGAGATGCCCCATCTGCGCTATGTGCCGGTGCTGTCTGAACCCACCGATGAAGACCGTTGGATCGGCCGCGTCGGCCTGGTGCACCAGGCCGTGATGGCCGATTGTCCCGACCTCTCCGGCTACCAGGTCTATGCCTGTGGCGCGCCGCTGATGGTCGACGCGGCGCAGCGTGATTTCAGTGCGCTGTGCCTTTTGCCGGCGGACGAGTTCTTCGCCGATGCCTTTACCTCCGAAGCCGACAAGCATGGCGGCTGAACCTCGAGAGAAAACAATGACCCTGCACCGACGCCGTCTCCTGCAAACCGCCGCCGCGCTGGCCGCCCCGTTGCCACTGGGCGCGCTGGCCCAGCCCAGTGCCCGGCCGAT
>JBBQJN010000017.1:0-24571 GCA_038325945.1 Burkholderiales bacterium
GCCGCTGTCCTTGTAGGCGCGGGCCTGCGGGTAGATCGGCGCCACGCCGAGGCCGCCGCCAACACACACCACCTTCTTCGCCTGGCCGATGTGGCTGGGGATACCCATCGGGCCCACCACCGCATGCAGGTGGCTGCCGACCTGGCAGCTTTGCTGCATCTCCCGCGTGGTTTTGCCCACCGCCTGGATCACCAGCGTGATGGTGCCGCGCTCGCGGTTGAAATCGGCGATGGTCAGCGGTATGCGCTCGCCCTCGGGGCGGGCCATGACGATGACAAACTGGCCTGGCCGCGCGGCCTTGGCCAGTTGCGGGTGCTGCACCTCAAGCAGGTAGGTGGCGTCGGAGAAGTCTTCCCGCGCAACAATCTCGTAATTGGCCATGGGCGGTCTCGGCGGGGCGGTCAAGCGCGGGATCCGGTTGCCGCTTGGCGAGCAGCCGTGTTGCCCGGTCAATCACCCGAAGTGGAGGAGTTGCAGCTAGCGTAGCCCGCAGCATTCGGCTCGGCTTGTGATGGATCAAGCGCACACCAGAAGCCTTGGCGGCAGAATCAGGCAGCCCTAGAGGAGCACAGGCATGGATGATCGTTGGCTGAAAACCCTGAACGAGCACCCCTTTGTGGCGGCGTTCAAGCCCGAGCACAGGCAACGCCTGGCGGCGCTGGCGCAGCCGGTGAAATTTGACACCGACCAGGTGATTTTTCGCCAGGGCGACGACTACTCGGTCTTCTACCTGATCGCTGAGGGCATGGTGGCGCTGGAGCTTGAGGTGCCCAGCCAGGTGCTGCGCGTGCAGACGCTGCATGCGGGCGATGAGCTCGACTGGTCAGCGGTACTGCCGCATGCCGGCAAGCACTTCCAGGCGCGCGCGCTGGAGCCCACCCAGGCGCTGGCCTTCGAAGGCGAGCAGTTGCTCGAAAGCTTCAAGCAGGATCCCGAGTTTGGTCTGGCCTTCATGCTGCAGCTGATGAGCGTGGTCTCCGAGCGCCTGCGCGCCACCGAGTTGCAGTTGGTCGACATGTACTCGCCGGAGGCCAAGCTGGCGGGAACCTGAGCCTGCTGCGGGCTGCGCGCCAGATCAATCGCCCGTTCGCTTGTGCTGCGTCTCGCGCGACCACATCTCGGTAGGTTGGAGTGGCAACTCCAACAAGTGTGTGCAGGGGTCTGATCATGCCAAACGTGCCCCCGATGATAGGGAACTGCCGTTGGAGTTCACGCTGTTCACTCCAACCTACCGAGCTGATGCGCCGAACTGTTCTCGTCCCTGGCCGCATGCTTGATGGCTGGGCGGTGGATCATCTGAACCTGCGGCCTGAAAGGGCCGCCCGGCGTCAAAGCAGGCTGATCACCGCGCCCGGGAATACCGACACACCCAGCGCCACCACCAGGCAAGCCACGCTGGCGCCCAGCGCCAGGCGCCTGGGTGGCAGGCTGCGCAGGCCCGGCTCAGGCGCGCTCATGAACATCAGCTGGATCACGCGCAGGTAGAAGTAGATGCCCAGGTAGCTGCCCAGCAGGCCGAGCACCGCGTAAGTGGTGTAGCCGGCGGCGATGACGTTCTTGAAGATCAAGAACTTGGCGATGAAGCCGGGGAAGGGCGGGATGCCGGCCAGCGACAGCATGGCGATGCCGATCATCAGCGCGGCAAACGGTGCGCGGTGGAACAAGCCCTTGAGGTTGTCGAGGCGGTCGCGCTGCACATCGTCGTCGGCCGGTGGCAATGCGGCAAACACCAGCAGATTGAGCAGGCCGTAGGCCAGCAGGTAGAAAACCACCGCCTGCAGCCGGCCTTCGGGCGCGCCGAGCAGGGCGTAGAACAGGTAGCCGGCATGGGCGATCGAGCTGTAGGCCACCAGCCGGCGCAGGCTGGCCTGGCGCATCGCGGCCAGGTTGCCCCAGATGATCGACAGCAACGGCAACACGGCTACCAGTTCGAGCATCGGCGAGGCCAGCGTGGCGCCACCAAACAGCCGCACGGCGGCCAGCAGCACCGCAGCCTTGACGATCACCGCCATGTAGGCGGTGACCGGCACGCTGGCGCCCTCGTAGGCATCGGGCGCCCAGGCGTGGAAGGGCACGATCGCCGCCTTCAGGAAGAAGGCCAGCAGCACCAGCACCACGCCGGCGCGGGCCAGCGTATCGCTAGCAGCCAGCGCGTCGGCAAAGCGGCTGATCTCCATGCCGCCGCTGCCGCCGTAGAGCAGCGAGACACCCATCAGGAACATCGCGCTGGCAGTGCCGCCCAGTACCAGGTACTTCAGCGCGGCCTCGGCGCTTTGCACGCGCTGGTAGGCCAGCAGCACCAGCACATAGACCGGCAGCGACAGGATCTCCAGCCCGAGGAAGAGCGTGAGAAAGCTGTCGGCCGATTGCATCAGGCAAGCGCCATACAGCGACGACAGCAGCAGCAGCGGAAACTCAGCGCCCTTGAAGTCGCCGCGCGACATCATCAGCACCGGCAACGCCAGCCCCAGCAGCACGGCCTTGGCCATCAGCGTGGCCGGGTCAACCGAGAAGTGGCCGGCAAACGGCGCGGCCACGAGGCCGTGGTACGCATAGTGCGCTGCGGCCGCAGCAGCGGCGGCCACGAAGCCCATGGCCAGCAGCGTAGAGAACCGCTGGCCGCGGCCGATGATCTCAAGCAGGATCAACACCACCATGCCCAGCAGCAGCAAGTGCTCGGGCAGCATGGCGGTGAGCACGGTGGTGGCGTTCATGGCTTGGCCTCGGGCAGGCGCGAGGTGGTCAGCATCTGCTGGTAGGACTGCGCCGCCAACTCGGTCTTGCGCAGCGCGTCGTCCGGGAACAGGCCCAGCGCAAACACCGCGATCACGATCAGGCCGAGGATGGTCTTTTCGCGGCCGTTCAGGTCGGCCAGGCCGTGGCTGCCGAGCTGTGGCGCCTTGGCTGCGCCGAACAGGAAGCTGAGCGCAAAGCGCAGCATGTACAGCGCGCCCAGCACCACGCCGCTGACTGCCAGCACCGCCAGCAGCAGCGGCAGCGAATGGCCAGCCAGGTGTTGCGGCCAGGCGCCCGTGAAGGCGCCCAGCAGCACCAGAAACTCACCGGTGAAGCCGCTGGTGGTGGGCAGGCCCACCGACGCCAATGTGAGGATCATGAAGAACACCGAGTACACCGGCAGCAATTTGGCCAGGCCACCATAGGCGGCAAGCTCGCGCGAGTGGCAACGCTCGTAGATCATGCCGACCATCAAGAACAGGCCGGCGGCCACCAGGCCGTGGCTGACCATCTGGATCAGCGCACCCTGGATGCCGGTGAGCTCCAGGCTCAGCAGGCCCAGCATCACATAGCCCAGGTGGCTGATCGACGAGTAGGCGATGATTTTCTTGATGTCGGTTTGCACCAGCGCCAGACAGGCGCCGTAGATGATGCTGAGCACCGACAGGCTCATCAGCACCGGCGTGAACGACAGCGTGGCATCGGGGAACAGCGGGAAACCCAGCTTCATGAAGCCGTAGGTGCCCATCTTCAACAGCACACCGGCCAGGATCACCGAGCCCGCCGTGGGTGCCTCGACGTGGGCGTCGGGCAGCCAGGTGTGCAGCGGCACCATCGGCACCTTGATGGCGAAGCTCAGCGCAAAGGCCGCCAGCAGCCAGCCCTGCACCTGCAGCGGCAGGCGGACCTGCACCAGGTCGGCGATGGCGAAGCTGAGGCTGCCGGTGCTGTTGTAAAGCGTCCAGACCAAATAGATCAGCGCGGCCAGCATCAGGATGCTGCCGAAGGCGGTGTAGAGCACAAACTTGAGGGTGGCGTAGATGCGCCGCTCGCCGCCCCAGATGCCGATCAACAGGAACATCGGGATCAGCATGGTCTCCCAGAAGATGTAGAACAGGAACAGATCCTGCGCCAGGAAGGTGCCCATCATCGCGAACTGGATCAACAGCACCATCGCGTAGAACAGCTTCACGTCCTTCTGGATCGCGCTGAAGGCGCTGGCGGTGACCAGTGGGCCGAGGAAGGCGGTGAGCATCACCAGCAGCACGTTGGTGCCGTCCAGGCCGATCTGGTAGTGCACGCCCCAGTCTTTGATCCAGGGCAGGCGGGTTTCGAACTGCAGGCCGGCCAGCGTGCTGTCGAAGCGCAGGTAGAGCCAACTGGTCAGCGCCAATTGCAGCAGCATCACGCCCAGCGTGGCGGCGCGGGTGAGGGCATGCTGGCCGGCGGGCAACACCAGCAGCAAGGCGATGCCCAGCAGGGGCAGAAAGAGCACCCCGTTGAGTGCGCTGGACTCAAGCATGAGACCAGCTCCACAGCAGCGCCGCGATGATGCCGCCCAGCACCAGCAGCGCATAGAAGTGCAACTGCCCGGTCTGCAGGCGCGCCAGCCAGCCGGCGCTGCGCTGGCCCAGTGCGGCCAGGCCGTCGAGTGTGCCGTCGATCAACAGGCGATCGCCCAGCCGCAGGAAGACGCGGTCGGAGACCCAGAGCAGCGGCCGGTTGATCAGCCGCTGATACAGCTCGTCGATGAAATACTTGCCCGACAGCCAGCGGTGGACGCCGGCAAAGCGCTGTTGCAGGCGCTGGGCGCGCGCTGGCGGGCCGCCGTAGACAAAAGCCGCGCCGGCCAACCCGCCGACGGCCAGCAACACCGAGATCACCAGCAGCGGCTTGTGCATGAAGTGCAGTGATTCCAGTGTGGCCGGCAGCGGCAACTGCGGCGCCAGGAAGTGGGGTATCGCGAACACGCCGCCCACCGCCGACAACAGCGCCAGCAGCATCAGCACGCCGGTCATCGACAGCGGCGACTCGTGCACATGGTGCTCAACCTGTGGATCCATGCGCGAGGCGCCGAGGAAGGCCAGCCAGAGCAGCCTGAACATGTAGAAGGCGGTCATCAGTGCGGTGATGGCGGCAACAAAGAACAGCAGCACCGAGCCGCCACGGCCGCTGGCCAGCGCGTACCAGAGGATCTCGTCCTTGGAGAAGAAGCCGGCCAAGGGCGGGATGCCGGCGATGGCCGCCGTGGCCACTGCGAAGGTGACAAAGGTGACCGGAATGCGCCGCGCCAGGCCGCCCATCTTGCGCAGGTCTTGCTCGCCGCCGAGTGCGTGGATCACGCTGCCGGCGCCGAGGAACAAGCAGGCCTTGAAGAAGGCATGGGTGACGACGTGGAAGATCGCCACGCCGTAGGCGCCTACACCCAGCGCCAGGAACATGAAGCCCAGCTGCGAGACGGTGGAATAGGCCAGCACCTTTTTGATGTCGGTCTGCACCAGGGCCACGGTGGCGGCGAAGAAGGCGGTGGCGGTGCCAACCACGGCGATCACCATCGAGGCCTCGGGCGCCTGCAGGTATATGCCCGACATGCGCGCCACCAGATACACGCCTGCCGTGACCATGGTGGCGGCGTGGATCAGCGCCGACACCGGCGTCGGGCCGGCCATCGCATCGGGCAGCCAGACATGCAGCGGGATCTGCGCCGATTTGCCGGTTGCACCGATGAACAGCAGGAGGCCCACCAGGCTGGCGCTGACGGCAGGCGCGGCGCCGCCGGTGAAGGCAAACGCGGTGTTGATGCGGTCCATGTCCAGCGTACCCAGCGCGTAGAACAGCAAGAACATGCCGAGCAAAAATCCAGCATCGCCAATGCGGTTGGTGATGAAGGCCTTCTTGCCGGCGCGGGCGTTGGCCAGATCATCGAACCAGAAGCCGATCAGCAAATAGCTGGCCAGGCCCACGCCCTCCCAGCCGACAAACAGCACCAGCAGAGAGCGCCCCAGCACCAGCAGCAGCATGAAGAACAGAAACAGGTTGAGGTAGGCGAAGAAGCGGCCGTAGCTCTTGTCGTGGGCCATGTAGCCGACTGAATAGAGGTGGATCACCGAACCAACGCCGGTGACCACCAGCGCCATCACCGCGCTCAGGCGATCGAAGTAAAAAGCGATCTCGAAGTCATGGCCGCCAATCTGTGCCCAGCGGTAGGCCACTTCAATCAATGGCGCCCAGCCGCCGGCTTGCAGCGTTTGCAGCGATTGCAGCACCAGCACGAAGGAGAGCAGCGGCAGGCCGCAGCCGACCAAGGTGACAAAGCGCTTGCCGACCAGGTTGCCGCCGAGCCGGGTGGCCAGCACGCCATTGAGCAAGAAGCCCAGCAGCGGCAGCAAGACGATGGCGATGAGCACGGATCAGCCCTTCAGGTCGTCGTAGCGGCCGATGTCCAGCGTGCGCTTGGCGCGCACCAGCAACAGCACGATGGGGATGGCCAGCGCGATCTCGGCCGTGGCCACTACAAAAATCAGGAATACCAGCACCGCGCCCACCGTGGTGGCGCTCTGGTGGGCAAAAGCCACCAGGCTGAGGATCACGCCGTTGAGCATCAACTCCATGCACATCAGCATCACCAGCACGTTGCGGCGCACGATCACACCGAGCAGGCCCAGCGCGAAGATGGCGAACGACAGGCCGAGCAGGAACTGGGTCTTATCCATGAGGCACCTGCTTGTCTGCGGGGCGGCTGGCGCTTGGGCTCGCGCTTTGGCTGGCGCTTCGGCTGACGCGGATTACCGCCAGCGCCGCCACCACTGCGGCCAGCAGCAGCACCGAGGTCAGCTCGAAGTGCAGCCAGTACGTGTCAAGAAAGCTGACCGAGAAGGCCGAGATGCCGTACTGGCTGGTCTCGGGCGCGGCCTTGAGCATGGGCCCGGCGCGCCACAGGCTGATGCCCAGCACGCCGACCAGCAGCAAGAAGCCGGCCACGCCGGGCAGCAGCAGGCCGGTGAAGCGCGCGCTGGCGGCGTCACGCAGCTCAAGCAACATGATCGCGTAGACCATGAACACCATCACCGCGCCGACATAGATCAGCACCTGGAAGGCGGCGATGAAGTGCACGCCCAGCAGGCCGTAGATGGCGCCCAGGCAGACCATGGTGGTGATCAGCGCCATCGCCACGCGCATCGGCTGCTGCAGCACGATCATCAGCGCCGCGCTGCCCAGCGCCGCCAGACCAAAGGCCACCAGCAACAGGTTGACGATCATGAGGGCTCCCCAGGCGGCCGTTCTTGCGCGGTGCCTGGCGCGGCGGGGTAGGGCTTGGCCACGTCGCTTTGCGGCTGCCAGGTCAGCATCTCGTCGAGCGTCAGCCACATGGTGTGGCGATCCTGGGACGGCAGGTTGGGCACTTGCTTGGCCATGCGGATGGCGTCTTCGGGGCAGGCCTCAACGCACAGGCCGCAGAAGATGCAGCGCGAGTAGTCGATCTCGAAGCGCAGCGGAAACTTGGGATGCGCCAGATCGGTGGGGTCAAAGCCGGCTTCGATCTCGATCACCTTGGCTGGGCAGACCGTGGCGCACATATTGCAGGCGATGCACTGTGGCTTGCCGTCGGGGCGCTGCGTCAGCACATGCTTGCCACGGTTGATCGGCGCGTAGTCGGCACGTGTCTCTTCCGGGTAGTAGGTCGTCAGCGCGCCCTTCTTGCCGCTGATCCAGCGCCCCATGTTGCGCAGAAAAACGCCGCTGGTGATGGCCAGGCCGCGCAGGATCTCGGGCAGGTAGGCACGCTCCCACCAGGTCATGGTGGGCTGGTTCCAGTAGGTCTTGCGCTTGTAGGGGGTCATGTTGCCGCCCCTGCGGCGAGCGCTGGCGCCAGCGCCGCTGTCACCGTGTTCTGCTGCGACCACACCACCACAGCGGTGACGGCCAGGTTGAGCAGCGACAGCGGCAGCAGCACCTTCCAGGCCAGCGCCAGGATCTGGTCATAGCGAAAGCGCGGTAGGCTCCAGCGAACCAGGATCTGGAAGCTGCAGACCAGCAACATCTTCAGCAGAAACACCAGCAACTGCGTGATCACCACCGCGCCGTGGCTCATCGCCAGCTCGTAACCGCCGGGCAAGCTGAAGCCGCCGTCGTGCATATAGGGCAGGTTGTAGCCGCCCAGGAACAGCGTAGTGAACAACGCGCCGATGATCGCGATCTCGATGAACTCGGCGAACATGAACAGGCCCATCTTCATCGCGCTGTATTCGGTGAAGTAGCCGGCGATCAACTCGGACTCGGCCTCGGGCAGGTCAAACGGGATGCGCTTGTTCTCGGCGATGGCGGCGGTGAGAAACAGCACCGCCGCAAAGGGCTGCAGCACCACGCCCCAGGCCGGCAGCACGCCCAGCACCACGCCCGACTGCTGGCGCACCATCGCGCCCAGATCCACCGTGCCGTAGATCAGGATCAGGCCGAGCACGGTGAGGCCCATCACCAGCTCATAAGAGATCATCTGCGAGCCGGCGCGCAGGCCGCCGAGCAGCGAGAACTTGTTGTTGGACGACCAGCCGGCCAGCATGGCGCCGATCACCGTCAAGCCGCTGAAAGCGAAGACGATCAGCAGGCCGGCGTCAAGCTGGGCGATCTGCATCTCGTAGGTGCGGCCGCCAAACCAGTCGGCCAGCGACGGGAACAAGCGCCCTGGATCGAGCTGGCCGCCAAAGGGGATCACCGCGAAGACCAGCAGCACCGGCGTGAACACCACCCAGGGCGCGACGGCGTAGGCCACGGCGTCGTAGGTGCGGGGCTTGAAGTCTTCTTTCACCAGCATCTTCAGGCCGTCGGCGAGGCCGTGAAACAGGCCCAGCCAGATCAGCCTGATCTGGGTGAAGGGGATGCGCACATAGGCGCGGTTGGCGCCGATGCGGTCGGACATCACCGCCGACTGCTTGCGTTCAACCCAGGTCAGCACGGTGCCGAAGCTCATCAGCATGATCACCGCGTAGGCGATGAACACCCCATAGACCAGCAGGTCTTGCTTCATGAGCGGCCTCCGGCCGCCAACTGGCGGAACAAGGCGTCGGCGTGCTGCACACCGTCGGGTTTAGTGAAGCAGGCCTCGAAGGCACTGACAATGCCCTCGAAGTTGCTGTAGTGGCCGCTGCGCTCGGTCATCACGCTGATCGGCAAGAAGACATCGGCATGGCCGTTTTCGGGTTGCAGCCAGGCGTTGAGGTAGATGACGCGGGCCTGCGCCGGCAGCTGCACGAATCTGAAGCCCTCGCCCCAGACCAGCACCAGGTCGCAATCTGGCGGGAAGGCGGTGGCACCGTCGCGCGCTAGGGTGGGAAACAAGGCCAGCGCGCCAGCGGTGTTGGGGTTCTTGTCGGCGCGGATCAACAAGTCGTCGCGCAGCGGCTCGCCGGGCGCGCGCTGCTGATCGGTCTTGACCAGGCAGTTGAAACGATCACCCAGCGTGGTCTTGAAGGTCGCCAGTTCCTCGTTGGAGGCCCAGTTCGAAATCAGCGCCACCGGACGCCGGGCGGCCTGGATCAACGCCCGCGCCCGGCTGATGGCGTGCGGCAGATCGGTGACGCTGCCCTTGAGCAGCGCTTGGGTGGCGCGCGCTCGCTCGAAGATCTGGGCCAGGTCACGCGCTTTGTTGCACACCCAGGGGCCGTTGACGGCGGGGTTGTCACGCGGCGTGACGCGATCGATGCGCGCGTTCTGCACCGGGTCCAGTGCCTTCAGCCGCCACTCGGGCTTGCGGTGCCAGACATTGATGCTGCAGCCACGCTCGCAACCGGGGCAGACCGAGGGTGTGGCTTTGAGGTACCAGACCCTGGCCTTGTGCAAAAACTGCGTTGACAGCAGCGCGCCCACCGGGCAAAGGTCGATGACGTTGTCGGAGTAAGCATCGGTCTCGAAGGCGCCGTCTTCAACCGGGCGGATCAGCGAGTGGTCGCCGCGGTTCTGCACCCCCAGTGCGTGGCTCTTGGAGATCTCACGCGTGAAGCGCACACAGCGGGTGCACAGGATGCAGCGCTCGTTGTCGAGCACGATGCGCTCGGACAGCGCGAAGTGCTTGGTGGCCTTGACCTTGGGCTCGATCGAGATCGAGGGCGCGCCGTTGTATTCGTAGTGGAAGTCCTGCAGCGTGCACTCGCCGGCCTTGTCGCAGATGCCGCAGTCGACCGGGTGATTGAGCGTGATGAACTGCAGCGTCTGCTGGCGCCGCTCACGCACGCGAGGCGAATCGGTCAGTACCCGCATGCCGGGCAGGACCGGCATGTTGCAGGCGATGTCCAGCCAGCCGCCGCCGTCGGCCTCGACCTCTACCGTGCAGATGCGGCAGTTGCCCGGTACCGACAAGTGCGGGTGCCAGCAGAAGTAGGGGATGAAGTGGCCGCTGGCCTTGGCCGCCTGCATCACCGTCTGGTTGTCCTCGGCCTGCACTGGCGTGCCGTTGATGAAGAACTCAGGCATGGGCGGCCTCGCTGGATGCCACTTCAAGCCGGCCTTCGAGCCGCGACTTGCCGTGCTCGATGTAGTACTCAAACTCGTCGCGGTACTTGGCCAGGATGCCGGTGGTGGCATAACCCGCCGCGTCGCCCATGCCGCAGATGGTGGTGCCGTCGTTGGCTTTGCTGATGCGGATCAGTTGCTCGATGTCATCGATGCGGCCCTGGCCGGCGACGATGCGGTCGATGATGCGGTGCATCCAGCCCATGCCCTCGCGGCAGGGCGTGCACTGGCCGCAGCTCTCGTGGTGGTAGAAGCGCAGCAACACCTGCAGCAGCCGCACCATGCAGGTGCCCTCGGCAATCACCACCATGCCACCAGAACCGACGCCCGAGCCGGCGCCGGACAGCGACAGGTGGTCGTAGCTGAGATCGCGGATCTCCTCGGCCGTAAGCACCTTGGTCGAGATGCCGCCGGGCACGATGCATTTGATGGCGCGGCCGTTGAGCCCGCCGCCACAATCTTCGTAGATGAATTGGGCCAGCGGGGTGCCGTATTCCACTTCATAGACACCCGGCCGCTGCACATGGCCGGAGATCGATACCAGCTGCGTGCCCGGGCTCTTGGCGGTGCCGATCTTGCGGAAGGCCTCTGCGCCCATGGCGATGATCAGCGCCACGTTGGACAGCGTCTCGACGTTGTTGATCACCGTGGGCCGCTGGTAGAGGCCGCGTACCGTCAGCCGCGGCGGCCGGTTGCGCGGATAGCCCTTCTTGCCCTCGATCGAGGTGATCAGCGCCGAGGCCTCGCCGCAGACATAAGAGCCGGCGCCGCGGTAGATCACGATGTCGCATGAAAATTCGCTGCCCAGGATGTTCTCGCCAAAGTAGCCTGCGGCATAGGCCTCTTCGACTGCTGCGGCCAAGCGACGGTAGGGCAGATCAAACTCGCCGCGGATGTAGACAAAGCTGTGGCGCACCTGCAGCGCGTAGGCGGCGATCAGCATCGACTCCAGCAGCAAGTGCGGCGCGTGCTCAAGGATCCAGCGGTCCTTGAAAGTGCCGGGCTCGCCCTCGTCGGCGTTGGCGCACAGGTAATGCGGCAGGCCGTCGTTGAGCGAGATCACACCCCATTTGCGGCCGGCTGGGAAGGCGGCGCCGCCATGGCCCAGGATGCCAGAGGCGGCCACCTCTTTGGTCACCTGATCGGGCCGCATCTCCTTGAGCACCTTGGCCAGCGTGGCATAGCCGCCGCGGGCCTGCACTTCAGGCAGCAGATGTGAACTGGCCGTGACCGGAAAGCTCATGATGAGTTTGCGGCCGGTCATTTGGGCAGGCCCTCGATCAGTGCGTCCAGCGTGGCCGGGCTCAGGTTCTCGTGATAAGCCTCGTTGAGCATCAGCACCGGCGCGGTGCCGCAAGAACCCAGGCACTCCACCGTGCTGAGGCTGAAGCGGCCGTCGGCCGAGTGCTGGCCGGGCTGCAGTTCCAACTTGCGACACAAATGCTCGAGCACGCCCTCGGCGCCGCGCATCGAGCAGCTGAGGTTGTGGCACACCTGCACGTGCCAGCGGCCGACGGGTGCGCGGCGGAACTGGGTGTAATGGCCCAGCACCTCCTCGATCTGCAGGCGCGGCACGCTGAGGTAGGCGCTGAGCTCGGCGATGTCGCTGTCAGCGACATGGCCGCGCGCTTCCTGGATGCGACGCAGGCAGGGCAAGACCAACGAGGGCAGGGCTTCCTGCGGGTAGCGCTGGCGCATGCGGTCGAACTCGGGGATCAGCTGCTGCATGGTCTGTGCGGCGGCCTTGTCGGCGTCGCCTGCGGCGGTGGTCTCAGCGGTCACATTCACCACCGATCATGTTGATCGAGCCAAAGGTGGGCACGATGTCGGCCAGCTGGCCGCCGTTCATCATCAAGTGGGCGCCGCCCATGTGCACAAAGCTGGGCGAGCGCACATGCACCTTGTAGGGCGTGCCGCCGCCGGTGCTGACGAGGTAGAAACCCAGCTCGCCGTTGGGCGCCTCGTGCGCGCTGTAGGCCTCACCGGCCGGAACCGCAGGGCCGTCCATCACCAGCTTGAAGTGGTTGATCAGCGATTCGATCTCGGTATAGACCAACTGCTTGTCGGGGAAGCTGCAGCGCCGGTCGTCAACATTGATCGGGCCCGCCGCCGCGGGCGACTGCAGGATCTCGGCCAGCTGGCGCATCATGTAAACCGACTCGTCCATCTCGCGCATGCGCACAAAGTAGCGGTCGTAGTTGTCGCCCAGGATGCCCACCGGCACGTCGAAATCAAGCTCGGCATAGGCCAGGTAGGGCATGTCCTTGCGCAGGTCTCGCGGCACACCGGTGCTGCGCAGCAGTACGCCGGTGTAGCCGTAGCTCAGCGCGTCGGCGGTGCTGATCACGCCTACGCGACGCAGGCGGTCGATGAAAATGCGGTTGCGGTCGGCCAGGCCGTGCACGCGGGCGATGAAATCCTCGTACTGCACGAGGATCTCTTCCATGCGCTTGAGCCAGCCCTCGGGCAGATCACGCGCCAGGCCGCCGATGCGGCCGTAGGTGTAGGTGACGCGGGCGCCGGTGAGCGCTGCCAGGTGCTCGTACATGAAATCACGCACCATCACCAGGTAGAGGAAGGCCGTCATCGCGCCCATCTCCATCAGGCCGGCGGCCAGGCAGGTGAGGTGGTCGACCAGCCGTGAATACTCTGACAGCAGCGTGCGCAGGTACTTGCAGCGCGGCGTGATCTGCACGCCCATCAGGGTTTCGACACCCTCGCAGTAGGCAAAATCATTGATCAGCGCCGAGACATAGTTCAGCCGATCCACATAGGGGATCAGGTTGTGCCAGGTGTGGTCTTCGCACTCTTTCTCGAAGCCGCGGTGCAGGTAGCCGCAGTGCACGTCGGTGCGCAGCACACGTTCACCATCGAGCTCGGCAATGATCTGCACCGTGCCATGGGTGGCCGGGTGGCTGGGGCCGATGTTGACGATGACCGAGTCTTCGCGCAGCGGCGGATCAAAGACCGACCGCACCGGGTTGGCGATCGTGCTGGCGGGGCGAAAGGGGGCGTTCACGCGCGGCTCGGTTCAGTTCGGTTCAATTCAGTTCAGTTCAATTCAACTGCGGTAGGGCACCAGCGGCTGCTCTTGCTGCTTGGGATAGTCCTTGCGCAGCGGATGGCCGACAAAGCCTTCGTAGAGCAGGATCGGCCGCAGGTCAGGATGGCCGTCAAAGCGGATGCCGTACATGTCGTGGCACTCGCGCTCCATGAAGCCGGCCGAGCCATACAGCGGCAACAGGCTGGCCACCACCGGACTGGCCGCTTCAACCCGCGTTTTTAGCCGTACCCGTTGCTTGTGCAGGGTGGAATAGAAGTGGTGCACCACCTCGAAGCGCGGCGCTTGGCCAAGCCAGTCGATCGCGGTGACGTCGAGCAAGATGTCGAAGCCAAACTCGTTTTTCAGCCGCTGCGCCGTGGCCAGCAACTCGTCGGGCTTGAGCTGGCAGACCAGCAGGCCGTGCACTGCTTGAGCAGGGCCGGCGGCGCAGACCAAGGCCCGCTGCAGGGTGTCGAAGATCGCCGCGGCCATGCTCAGAAATCCTTGGTCAGGATCGGGTGGCTGGAGCGCGCGATCTTGTCCTGCAACTGCATGATGCCGTCGATCACCATCTCGGGGCGCGGCGGGCAGCCGGGCACGTAGATGTCGACAGGCAGGATGCGATCAATGCCCGGCAGCGTGGCGTAGTTCTGGTAGAAGCCGCCGCTGGTGGCGCAGACGCCAAAGGCCATCACCCACTTGGGTTCGCACATCTGCTCCCAGACCTTCAGCAGGACAGGCGCCTGCTTGTGCGTGACCGTGCCCACCACCATCAGCAAATCAGCCTGGCGCGGCGAGAAGCGCGGCAGCGCAGCGCCAAAGCGGTCGGTGTCGTAGGGCGAGGCGCTGACGGCCATGAACTCCATCGCGCAGCAGGCGGTGACGAACGGGTAGGGAAAGATAGAGAACTTGCGCGCCCAGCCGATCAGGTCGTCCTTGCGCGTGGTCAGGTACTCGAAGCTGGCGCTCTTGCCGCCGCTGCCGCCGCCGTCGGCGCGCCCGGCGGGCACGATGGGGATGCTGCGTTGGCTCATGGCGGCTTATTCGGTGACGGCCTCGATCAGCCTCGCCTTGTAGACGTAGAGCACGATCAGCACCAGCAGGAACATGAAGAAGAAGAAGGTGAACAGCATGAAGCCGGTGAGCGGCTGCGCGCCCAGCGCCCAGATGAACAAGAACACCGTCTCCAGATCGAACAACAAAAAGATGATGGCGACCGAGAAATACTTGATTGGCACCGCCTTGACGTTGAGCGTGCTGACTGGCGTTGCGCCGCACTCAAAGGGCTCGAGCTTGATGTCATTGGCCACCGGCTTGGGGCCCAACATGCGGTTGAGCAGCAGCGTCAAACCGACAAAGCCGAGGATCGCGCTCAAGTACAGCAGGAAGACCACATAGGGGTTCATGCCCTTCCCCGGATCAATCTGCCGGGGCCAGCCCCTTGCGACAGGACATCAGCCAGCAAGGCTGGCGAGGCGATGAGTACGAGGCGCAGGTGCAAGGTGCCGTTCCGGTTTGTTCTAGGCGCTTGACCGATGGGGCATCAAGGCGTGTGGGACCTGTTGAACGATAGCCAGCGGCGGCCTGTCGACCTTGCGCCAAGTCAAGACCGCGGTCGCACTCGCCGGGGTTTGCGCAGTGCCTTTGCGATGCCCTGGGTGATTGCGGCGACGCACGCAGCGGCGTTGAACGCAGGGCCCTTGGCTCAGTTGGGCGGCGCAGCGGCTTGCCCTTGCTGCACGCCGCGAAGCTGCGAAGCTGCGCAGCCGTGCGGCTGGCCTGCTAAGCCCAGCTATGGGGCAATAAGACGGTGAGAAATGGACCGCTGCGGTCGATTCGCAGCCGACGCTCCCCAAGCCCGACAGGCTCCTAGAAGCCGTGGCGCAGCACCAGGCGCAGCACGTTGACGCGGTAACTGGGTGCCGGGTTGCCGAAGGCCAGCAGGTTGCTGACCGTGGCTGGCTGCACCGTGTCGAGCTGCCAGTCGTTTGCATCGGCGCGCTGGTGCCACCAGCTGCCCGTCACCGACCATTGCGGCCCCAGCTTGTAGGTGGCGTAGAGCTTGGCCACATCGAGCGAGCTCTTGGCAGTGGGGAAGGCAGGTTCGAGCACCCCGGTCTGCACCGCGATGTCGCTGCGCGCGCGTGAGATCGACAGGTCGGCGCCGATGTCGAGCTTGTCAGGGATCGCGGCATGCTTGAGCCCCAGGCCGATGACCTCGAAGCGGTCCTTGTAGCGGCCGGTCCAGTCGGGCGCGCCGAAGGCCTGGCTGCCGGCCTGGCTGGAGCGCATGCGTTCACCCTGGGCAAAGGCATGAACGCTGCTGCGCTCCGACAGCGCCAGGCTGAGGTCGGCTGACAGGTTGACGGTCTCGGCGTTCTTCAGGCCGATGGCCGTGTCGTGGTAATCGTCCCGCGCATAGTCGAGCCCCAGGCCCACGCTGACCATGGCGTTGACGGTCCAGTCGGCCCTCGCGGCGCCGCTGTCGCGCGTGCGCGCCGCCAGGTTGTATTTGCGCATCAGCGGGTTTTGTGCGCCGCCGAACCAGTAGGCGATGCCGTAGGTGGAATGCTCGCGCTCGGCATGGGCGAGCTTGAGCGACAGCGACACATCCTCGTGTGCTTGCAGCGTGCCGCGGCCCCACAGCGTGGTTTCGCGGGTGGTGACGGCTTCGGTGTAGGGGCGATCACGCCGCTCCCAATCGACGCCGCCGCTGAGCTTCCACAGGCCGCTGGCGCGGTAGTCGGCGTTGAGCTTGAAGCGGTCTTGGGTCAAGCCGAAGGGGGTGTTGCTGCGTTGATCGGGGCGCAGAAACATGTCGGTCGATACCATCGGATAACTCAGCACGGCGGTGCGGTTATCGCGCACATCGCGGGCATACAGCGCATGGATGCGCAGGCCGGCCATTGGCGTGGCGCTGAGCTTCACATTGGCGTTGAAGGTGTCGACGCGGCCGTCCAGTGACGCAGCCGGCAGCGCCGGAACCGAAGCGGCCAGACCGCTGTTGAGCGTGGCGGACAGGTAGCTGGCGTTCTGCGTCATGCGGCCGACCGCCACATCGGCGCTGGCGCGCAACATCGGCGTCAATTGGTAGCCCGCCGAACCGGTGATCTGGTGAAACTGGTTGCTGGGTGCCATGGCCAGCTGGCCGCGGTTGTCACCGGCCACCACCGACGCGAAGGGATTGGCCCAACTCAGCGCTTCGGTGCCCTGGCGGAACTGCGACAGCTGGTAGCCCACCGTGGCCTGCAGCCGCGATGTGGCATAGGAGGCTGAGAGCTCGACCAGATCGGTGCTGTGGTCGACCGGCAGCGCCAACTGCGCGCTGGTGGCGAAGAACGAACCTGCGCCGGCCTTGCTGCCATCGTGCACATCGCGGCGCAGGCTGACGCGGTAAGTCCAGCGTTGTTGGCCAACCCAGCTGCCGACCAACTCAAAACGTTTGGCCTGGCTGCCCAGCTGCAGCGCATTGAGCGAGCCCGCCAGCGGCATGGCCAACGTGGTGGCGGCAGGGTAGCCGGCCAGCGCCGGCAGCGTGAGCATGCCGCTGCCATTGCCCAGGAAAGGCGTGCGGGCGCCTTCGGCCTCGTAGCGCGGCAACTCGGCATAACCCAGCCGCAGGTTGTAGAGGCCTTCGCGACCGGACTGGGCCGACAGACTGCGGATGTCGGTGCCGAGCTCGGCGGCGTTCAGCTCGGCGTAGTAGCCGTCCGCACCGCGCAGGCTCAACTCAGCGCCCAGCACCAAGTGGCTGCCCCTGCGGTCCAGGCCGTTGTAGCTGCCGAAGCTGGTGCTGCTGTCGGACACGTGGCCGACGCCCACGTCCACGGCGCCGGTGATGCCTTTGGGATAGGGGCAGCTCTCGCATTTCCAGGCCGAGGTGTCGACGTTGGCCGCAGCGGCTGCACCGGTCATCACGCCCAGTGCGGCCAGCAGGAACAAGGGGCTGTGGATTCTCATGTTCGCATCCAGGTTGGGCGGGCAGGCAGGCAGACGGGTGGGGCAGGGCGTGGGCGCAACGGCCGTCAGCGCATCAGCTTCGCGCCAGCGGGGTGGTTGGAGCCATGCACCTGCGAGTGGCAGTTGCTGCAACTGCCGGCGACGAGGAAAGCGGCGCCGCCTGCGCTACCGCCGGGCAAGGCGTTGGCGCTGCGCGCCAGCGAGGGGTGGCTGGCCTGGCTGTGGCATTGCTGGCACAGCAAGGGCGGTGACTTGCTCAGCAGCGCCGGCCGCACCGAGCCATGCGGCGCGTGGCACGAGGCGCAGTTTTCGCTGACCGGTTGATGCTCCCAGAGCAGCGGGCCGCGCTTGTCGGCATGGCAGTCATAGCAGGTCTGGTTCAGCGTCGGCTTCTTCAGCATGGCCACGGTGGTTGAGCCATGCGGGCTGTGGCAGCCGCTGCACGACATCTGCCCCTGGCGCACCGGGTGTGACGAGGGCTTGTGGAAATCGGCGCGTTGCGCCTTGTGGCAGGCCAGGCAGACCTCGGTCTCGCTGACCTTGCTGAGTGCCGGGTCGCCGTGCGTCTTGTGCACCTTGTGGCAGTCGGTGCAGGCGACGTTGCTGCGCTCATGGGCGCCGGCATGCCAGCCGGTGCGGCTGCTGCCGGCATGGCAGCTCATGCAGGCCTGGTTGCGCTGCTCGAGCGTGGCCTTGCCGTCAGTGCGGAAGGCGTTGATCGAATCGGCCTTCTTGTTGCGGGCGTGCAAGGCGCCGGGCCCGTGGCAGGCCTCGCACTGCAGGTTGCCAGGCCCGAAGGGCGCGCGCTTGTCGCCGCGCATGCCGTGCTTGGTCTTGAAGACCGCCGAGGCCGAGTAGGCGCTGCCCTCTTCGTCGTGGCACGCCAGGCAGGTGTCGGCGCCTTTTTCGCTGTACTGGTTGGCGGCCGGCAGCGGCCGCGCGGTGCTGCCCTGAGCCGCAGCCAGAGGATGCCAAGCCAGGCCAGCAAGCAGCAGCACGGCACAGAGGAGGGGCTGAAGGATCTTCATCGGTTTCTGCCTAGGCGGAGGTCGGGTCCAGGGTCTGGGCGGGTGCTCGCCGGTCAGCGTGGGTCAGCGTAGCGTTCATGCTGCAAAAGCTCAAGGCTGGGTAATCGGCTTGGGTGCAGTCGACGCTCTGGCCTTGGCCGCGGTTCGGTCTTTCTGCGTCGCCACGATGCGGCCCAGCAGCGCCTGGTACTTGTCGTCGGGCAGCACCTTGTCGGCCAGCAACTTGGCCTTGCTGGGATAGGGGCGCGCCGCGATGATCTTGTCGGCCTCGGCATCGCCGATGCCGGGCAGGGTCTTCAGTTCAGTGCGGCCAGTGCTGTTGATGTCGACCAGCTTGACCGGCGCTACTGCCTTTGCCGCCTTTGCCGGCAACGGCTGACTGCCGGCCTGTCCCTGCGGCTGCACTGGCGGCTTCGCCTTGTCGTAGGCCTGGGCCCCCGCGCTGCACAGCAGCAGGGCTGCAGCGCAGCAGGCCGGCCAAGGCAATCGACGCGTCATGTCGGCTGTCCGAAGATGGAAAAAACCCGGGGCAGGGCCACCGGGTTGCAAAAGTGAACCGGAGCGGGAGCCGGAGGAAGGCACTGCATGCTGCATTCCTCCGGGAGGCCTGGACTTACTTGTGAACCTTGGCCGCGTCGAACTCGCGCGTTGGTCCGTGGCAGACCGCGCAGGACTCGGCGCTTGCGCCACCTGCGGCCAGGGCCGTTGCTCGGCTGACGTTGACATAACCGCCGTTGAGCGAGACGTGGGCCTTGGCCGCAGCGTTGTCGTGGCAGCTGACGCAGGACGCGGTGAACGGCGTGACCACCATGTCACCACTGTTCAAGGTGTTCAGCGCGGTCTTGGCCATCGCGGTGGTTGCGGTGCCACCGGCCATGCCGGCCGCGTAGGCGGCGTCAACCGATTCGTAGGTTGACATCAGCGTATTGGCCGGCACGAAGTTGTAGGACTTCTGGGTGTTCGACGCTGTCGTCACATGGCAGGTTTCGCAGTTGCCCAGCTTGCCCGGGAAGTCCATGCGACGCAGGTCAAGCAGGGTGATCGCTGCCGGCGTGCGGTCGCGTGCATCCTGGAACGGCATCACCCGATCGCGGCCGGCGTGGATGCCGTGGATCATGTCCTTCAGGTTGTTGCTGGTCACCGGGAACTGCAGCGCCGCATTGCTCAAGGTCTTGTTGAATCCCCACTCGGTCAGCAGCTTGTTGTCCTTGATGCTGAAGTTGTAGGCCAGCAGGGTTGCATCGGAGATGCCGCGGCCGCTGGTGGGCAGGCCTGGGTTGTGGCACATCGCGCAGACCTGGGTCTCGTAGACGCGGTTGCCACCGTGTCCCTCGAACCATTCATGGCAGCCCGCGCACTTGGCGTTGTCAACCACCACCCGGCGCGCCGTATCGCCGGTGACGGTCTTGATCACCGAGATCGCATGGCGTCCCACCGAGCCCACACCACCTTGCAGATTGGTCGGTGCATTGAGCTGGGTGTAATAGCCCTGCAGTGCCACGGTGCGCAGCTTCGCGCCCAGCGGGAAGGCCCAGGCGCCAGTGCCGCGGATCGTTGCCTTGTAGTAGCCCGTGGTGGTGGTCGACGGCACGATGTTGCCGTTGGCCGCATTGTTGGTGTTGAGCAAGTTGGCGATCGACACGCCGCGGGGCTGGGCCTGCTTGGCGCCGGTGTTGGTGTAGTCCACCGGCATGGCGACGCCGTCCTGGCTCACCGCGAAGGCGAGCAGGAAGCTCGGCCCGCCGCTGAAACCAGCGAGCGACGCCGGCACGCTCGCAGCCGGCGGCACCAGCGTGACCAGGGTCTCGGTGGTCGACGGCGCGACGCGCTGCTTGATACCGAATTCGATGATCAAGTCATTGCCGGCATTGACGCTGACATCCTTGATGTCGTAAGTGAAGCTGGCCAAGCCGGGCAGGATATAGGTGTTGTTCTTGGTCAGGTTCTCCATCCGGTGGTCGATCTTGATGTAGTCCGGCGTGTGGCACAGCGCGCACTGGGCGTCGTCGGCCTGCGCCCGGCCGATGTGGCCGCTGGTCTTCAACATGTCGCCCGGCTTGACCACCGCTGCCTTGTCGGCCAGGGTCGAGCCGCCGCCGGTCTGCCAGTTGATGCCGTCATGGCAAGCGCCGCAGGCCTGGCGGCTGGGCAGCTTCTTGTGGTTGTCGGCGGTGGCGGCGATGCTGCTGTCATGGCAGGTGGTGCACATGCGCTGGCCGCCGCCGAGCTTGGAGAAGCCCTTGTTGTTGAAGGCCAGGCCAGCGTAGTGGTAGTTCTCCTTGACCAGCGAAGTGCCGTTGTGGATCTTGTGGATCAGCGTGGTGAAGTTGCCGGAAACCTCGCCGTCGGCGACATAGGTGTCGGGTGAATAGCTGTAGCTGGTGATGCCGGTGGCGGCGTTCACCGACTTGGTCTCGGTCAGCGCCGGGAACATGCCCAAGGTTGACGTCGCCATGGCACGGCCATAGGCGCGCTGGTCGGTGTGGCAGGCCACGCAGTAGCGGGTCTCGACACGTGCGCTGCCGCCGTGGAGGGCCAGCTTGCCGTGGCAGACGTTGCAGCTGTCGATGTTGACGTCTTCACGCGTCAGTTCGGCCGAAGTCAGCACCTTGCCGGTGGCGGGTATGAAGTCGTAAACGACATTCAGCGCGTTCTCCAGGTTCACCGTCGGCGTGACCTGTGTTCCGGTCGGGGTATTGCTGCCCGTGCCGGGCGCTGCGCCGGCAATCTGGATCACCAAGCGGTGCGGCAGATTGGGCTGCCAGGTCAAATCGCCCAGATCGTCCTTGCGGTTGTTGCCGCTGAAGGTCATGCCGTCGATCTGTGCTTTGACAGCCGGCACGTCGCGGTAAAAGGTGTACTTGTAGCTGCCGGGCTTGTCGGCAACGGCCTCAAGCTTGCCGATGTTGTCGGTGCTCGGGCGCGCGGCCGACACCGCGCCGGTGGTGGTCGAGACGCTGGTGACGACGTAGTTGACCCAGCTGCTGGGCTTGCTATCGGTGCGTGGCATCAGCTTGGCGATGGTGAAGCCGAAGTTGGGGTAGCTGGCAATGGTCGCCGTCGCGCTCTTGCTGGCCAGCTTCTCGAAGCCGACGACAGGTGCGCCCGTTGCATCAGTGACCGAGAACTCGACCACCGGCGGGCTGGATACGGTGACCTTGCTGATCTCGGCCTTGAAGTTGGCGCTGGCCCATGCTTCGGACGTGATCGCTGCCAAGTTAACCGAGCCGGCGGACGAGGTGCCGGGCGTTCCCGAGCTGCCAGGGGTGCCAGGGGTGCCCGCCGTGCCCGCTGGCCCGGCCGGGCCTTGCGGACCGGCTGCGCCGTCGCTGCCGCCGCAACCGACCAGAGCCACTGCCAGCAAGCCTGCAGTTGCCAGGCCCAGCCACCAATGTGTCTTTCTGTAGCTCATAGCCGGTCTCCTTGAGGGTGGAACGCCGTGACACCTGGAACGGGTCGACTCTAGGAGTGGATTCAGGTCAGAACTTGACCTGGATCAGAAACTGGCTCAGGCAGACCAAATAACTGCGATGCAGCTGGAACTTGCTGGCGTTGAGGTCGACCAGGGTGCGGCTGGCGACCCGAGTGCAGGGGTTCGGCCAAGCGCAGTTGCGCAGCAGTGCCGCTGCGCAGCGGCGTGCCCGCGCCGCTGCAACCGAGCGAGCTGCCGGCGGTTTTACTTGGCTGCCAGCACGACCGCGATCATGGCCTTGATGTCAGCGTCGCTGGCCTTGATGGCGTTGTGATCGTCGCTGCCTTTCTTGAACATCTCGGCCAGCGCGGCGGCCTTGCCTGCGTCGCCCTTGACCTTGGCGGCGATGGAAGCGAAGGACGGCGCCTTCTTGGTGGTGGTCGCGGTGTGGCACTTGCCGCACTTGTTGGATTCGATCAGGTCTTCGCCGGGCCCGGCCAGGCTGGCGGTACTGAAGGTCAGCGTGGTGAAGGCACAGGTGGTGACAAGCAGCAGTCTCATCATGGGCTCCTAAAAGAGGTGACAAAGCACCGGCGGCCATGGCCGGCGCACGTGCGCAGTGCGGGGTGTGAAGTGTGAAGTGCGAAGTGTGAAGTGGCAGCAGCAAGCGCAGCTGCCGGGGCGCGAATCACTTGGTCGCGAGCACGACCGCGATCACGGCCTTCAGGTCGGCGTCACTTGCGGCGACCTTGTTGTGATCTTCCTTGCCGCCGGTCTTGAGCATCTCGACCAGTGCTGCCGTCGCGTCGGCCTTGCCCTTGTACTTCTCAGCCACCGAGGCCCAGGAGGGGCCCTTCTTGGTGGTCTTGTCGGTATGGCACTTGCTGCACTTTTCTTTGGCAATGATGTCCTCGGCAGGACCGGCCGCAACAGGACCGGCCAGTGCCAGGATGGCGACAGCGGTGGCGATGGCAAAAGGCATCTTCATTTCGGCTTCTCCAGGTTGGCCTGAACTTTGCTGCACGACGCGGCAGCACGATCTCCAGACGGGCGGATGAACCCGTAGCAGGAAAGTCCTGACGCAGCACACCCTGTGGGCGATTGTTCTAGCAAGCCTTCCGCCCGCGTTTGATCCTGGTCAAGGGTCGCTGCGGCGCGGGAATCTAGCCTTTGCGGGCGCGCCAGTGCGCATGGGCCGGGTGCTTGCCGGATTCGGCAAGGCACCTGCCTGTGGCCAAGCGTGGCCGATGGCGGCGCGACAGGTCAGGGCCTGCAAAGGCTGCATCGAAGACATAGCGCACCGATGCCTCAGCACGACGTCAAGCAACCGCAGGAAGAGCAGGTCAACATGAAAATACGCATCGGTGGCTGGAGTGTGGTGTTGGGCACGGCGGCGTCGCTCGCCCTGGCGGCCGTCGGTCTCAGCCTGGTGGGTGCTGCGGGCATTGCCGGCTGGGAGTACAGCAACAGCAATGCCTTCTGCGCTGCGATGTGCCACAACGTGCATCCGGAAGAGTCGGTCGCCCACCAGCAGGGTGCGCATGCGCGGGTGAACTGCGTGGAGTGCCACATGGGCCGTAACTCGACGCTGCACCTGATGGCGCTCAAGCCGACGCACTTCAAGGAGCTGTGGGGCATGATTGTTGGCTACGAGCGGCCGATCACGTCGAGCACCTTGCGGCCATCACGCGAGGCTTGCGAGAGCTGCCACGACCCGGCGGTTGAGCACCATGACAGCGTGGCGGTGAAGGTGAAGTACGACACCGACGAGGCGAGCAGCGAATCGCGCACCAAGATCGTGCTGCATACCGGCATGGACGCGGTGCGCACCGGCTACACCAAGGGCATTCACTGGCACATCCAGAACGAGGTGCGCTTCGTTTCGCCCGATCCGCAGCGCCGCGAAATTCCCTGGGTCGAAGTGGTCAAGCCCGATGGCAGCAAGGTGGTCTATACCGACTCCCAGACCAAACTCAGCGCAGCGCAGATCTCGGCGCTGCCGGCACGACCCATGGCCTGCTACGACTGCCACAACGAGGTCGGCCACCCGTTCGCCAATCCGGCCGATCTGGTCGATGAAGCGATTCGAACCGGCAGGATTGATCGCAAACTGCCACAGACCAAGGCGCGCGCCGTGGCCTTGATCGACCAACTGGCTGAAGTTAACGGTGACCGCCAGGCACGCGCGTCGACGGTGGACAAGATGCTTGCGGCTTCGGCCGCCAAGGCGGCTGCGCCGACTGAGTTCAAGGCCGCAGAGCAGAAGTTCAATACCGTGATGCGCGAGATCCTGCTCGGCTCGTCGTTCGAGGCCAAGGGCTTCTCGTGGAAGAGTTTCCCCAACCACACCGGCCATGCCGACACACCGGGCTGCTTCCGCTGCCACGATGGCAAGCACTTCAACGACAAGGGCGAGGTCATCCGCCTGCAGTGCACCTTGTGCCATGGCCTGCCCGAGGTGGTTCGCGAGAATGCAAAGGGCAGCGTGGCGTCCCTGGTGCCCGAGAAGGCCGGTGAGAAGCAGCCCGAGAGCCATCAGCGCGCCAACTTCATGCGCACCCATGCCGATGACGTGGCCCCCGAGTGCGAGGCCTGCCACGGTGCGCCGCTGAAGCGGGGCACAAGCGGCGGAGGCTTCTGTTCCAACCCGGCCTGTCATGGCCGCGACTGGCCTGGCATGGATCTGTCGGCCGATCCGCCAAGCAAGGCTGTCGCGGCGGTGCTCAAGGACTTCAAGAAGAATTGAACCTAGAAACCGCAGTTGGACGCGCCCGAGTGGGCCGTTGCGGGCGCGTCTGGGTAGGCGCGACAACGCAGCAGGCTACTGCCTGCAAGGCGAAGCAACGCCCCCAGACGTGGCTGCGGCGGCTCAATCGGGTGCGTAGC
>JBBQJN010000018.1:0-24288 GCA_038325945.1 Burkholderiales bacterium
GCCAACCGCGTGCAGCGCCAGCCGGTGCCGGCGCGTCACCTGATGGTGGGCCTGCAGTGCGGCGGCTCCGATGGTTATTCGGGCATCAGCGCCAACCCGGCGCTGGGCGCGGCGGTGGATCGGCTGGTGCGTCATGGTGGTACGGCGATTCTGAGTGAAACGCCGGAGATTTATGGCGGCGAGCACTTGCTGACGCGGCGTGCCGCCAGCCCTGAGATTGCTGCCAAGCTGATGGCGCGCATCCGCTGGTGGGAGGCCTATACCGCGCGCAACGGCATGAGCATGGACAACAACCCCTCGGCCGGCAACAAGGCTGGCGGGCTGACGACGATCCTTGAAAAATCGTTGGGCGCCATCGCCAAGAGCGGCACCACCACGCTGGTTGATGTGGTCGAGTTTGCCGAGCGCATCAGCGCCCAGGGTTTTGTCTACATGGATTCACCCGGCTACGACCCGGTGTCGGCCACCGGCCAGGTGGCCAGCGGCGCCAACCTGATCTGCTTCACCACCGGCCGCGGCTCGGCCTATGGTTGCGCGCCGTCACCCTCGCTCAAGCTGGCCACCAATAGCGCGCTGTGGCAGCGTCAGGAAGAGGACATGGACATCAACTGCGGCGGCATCGTGGACGGCAGTGAGACGGTGGACCAAGCCGGCGAGCGCATCTTTGCGCTGATGCTGGCCACCGCCTCGGGCCGCGCCAGCAAGAGCGAGCTGCACGGCTACGGCCAGAACGAGTTTGTGCCCTGGCAGCTGGGCGCGGTGATGTGAGGCGCTGTCGCGGTTGATCATCGTCGGGCGGTCGAGCCGGCAGATATGCTTGCGGTCATGACCGCATATGCCGCACCATTGGCCATCCAGTTTGCCGACATCGAGGCCGCCGCCACCCGCCTGCAGGGCGTGGCCCATCACACGCCGGTGCTGCGTTCGCGCAGCGCCGATCAGCGCACCGGCGCTGAGGTGTTTTTCAAGGCCGAGAACCTGCAGCGCATGGGCGCCTTCAAGTTTCGCGGTGCCTACAACGCGCTGTCGCAATTCACGCCCGAGCAGAAGAGCGCCGGGGCGCTGGCCTTCAGCTCGGGCAACCATGCGCAGGCGATCGCCTTGTCGGGCCGTTTGCTGGGCATGCCCACCGTGATCGTGATGCCGCAAGACGCGCCGGCCGCCAAGCTGGCCGCCACCCGCAGCTACCAGCAAGGCCAGGCCGGCAGCGAGGTGGTGCTGTTCGACCGCTATACCGAAGACCGCGCGGCCATCGGCGCGCGCATCGCCGCCGAGCGCGGCATGACGCTGATCCCGCCGTTTGACCACCCCCATGTGATGGCCGGCCAGGGCACGGCGGCGCTGGAGCTGATAGCCGAGGTGGGGCATCTGGATGCGCTGCTGGTCTGCGTTGGCGGCGGCGGGCTGATCGCCGGCTGCGCGGTGGCGGCCAAGGCGCGGCTGCCGGGCATCACGGTGGTCGGCGTTGAGCCCGAGGCCGGCGACGATGCCCGGCAGAGCCTGGCGCGCGGCGAGATCGTGCAGATCGCCGTGCCGCAGACCATTGCCGACGGCGCGCAGACGCAGGCCTGCGGTGCGCTCACCTTCCCGGTGATGCAGGCCCTGGTGGCGCGCATCGTCACGGTGAGCGACGCGCAACTGGTGCGCACGATGCAGTTTTTTGCCAGCCGCATGAAGCAGGTGGTCGAGCCCACCGGTTGCCTGGGCGCCGCCGCGCTGCTCGAAGGTGTGGAAGACTGGCGCGGTGCACGGGTCGGCGTGATCCTGTCGGGCGGCAACGTTGACCTGCCACGGTACGCCGCTTTCCTCAGCCAACCCTGAATCAGACCCGATCCTCTTGCATGGAGCCCCGATGAGCGAACCCGATACGGCTGTTGCCAAGGCCGACAGCGCCCCCGATGCCGAAGCCGCCAAACGCCTGAAGGCGCGAGTCGATGGCTTGCTGGCGCGGCCGGCGGTGCTGCATGACGACAGCGTGCTGCTGGGCGACGGCCGGCGCCTGGCCTACCAGGTGCGCGCCGGTTTCATCCCGGTGCTGGGCAGCGGGCTTGGCCCCGAGGCCAGCGAGCCGCAGGCCGCAGTGTTCACTACGGCCTACCTGGCCAGCGAGCCGTCGGCCCCCTTGGCCTCTTCGGCGACGGCGCCGCGGCCCGTCTGCTTCGCCTTCAACGGCGGACCGGGCTCGTCGTCGATCTGGCTGCACCTGGGCGCACTCGGCCCCAAGCGGGTGCCTGTCAACGATGACGGCACGCTGGCGCCTGCGCCCTATGCGGTGGTCGACAACCCGCTGACATGGCTGGCGCACTTTGACCTGGTGTTCATCGATCCGCCGCATACCGGCTGGTCGATCAGCGCCAGCGAGGCCGCGCGCAAACAGCATTTGTCGGTGGATGGCGATGTCGAGGCGCTGGCCGAGGTGATGCGCGGCTGGCTGGCCGCCAACCGCCGCTTTGGCGCGCCGCTGTACCTGTGCGGCGAGAGTTATGGCACGACACGCGGCGCGGCGTTGGCGGACAAACTGCTTGACCAGGGCCTGGGCCTGGCCGGCCTGATCCTGGTGTCCTGCGCGATGGATCTGCAGTCGCTGGTGTTCAGCCCCAAGAACGATCTGCCCTATGCGCTGTTCCTGCCGGCCTTTGCCGCCACCGCCCAGTACCACGGCCTGCTCAAGGGTGCGCTAGGCGCTTCGGGCGAGGCCGCACGCGCCGCCGCCGAGGCCTTTGTCGACGAGGACTACCTGGCCGCCTTGCAGGCTGGCGCCAGGCTGGCGCCGCGACAGCGGCTGCGCGTTGAGCGCCGGATGGCCGAACTGACCGGCCTGTCGCCCGCCGTGCTGGCCGAGCACAACCTGCGCGTCAGCGACAGCAGCTTTTTTGTCGAGGCGCTGCGCCCGCGCGGCCTGCTGGTGGGCCGGCTCGACGCCCGGGCCACCGCGCCGATGGCCGCGCGCCGCGAACGCGAGATGGTCTTCGACCCCGGCATCGAGGGCGTGGCCATCCCCTATACCGCAGCGGCCATGGCCTACCACGCCGAGCTCGGGCTGCCCACCGATACGCGCTACGAGGTGCTGTCGATGGCCGCGCACAAGGCCTGGCGCTGGCAGCGCGGCAGCGCCGAGGGCGGCGATGGCCCTGCGGGTTTCACCAGCACCAGTGACGACCTGGCGCGCGCGATGCGCCGCAACCCGCACATGAAGGTGCTGGTGGCCAGCGGCCGCTACGACCTGGGCACGCCGTATTCAGCCAGTGACTGGTCACTGGCTCAACTCGATGCACCGGCCGAGGTGCTGCAGCGCATCGTGCACCGCTATTACGACGCCGGCCACATGATGTACACGCGCAGCGCCGATCTGGCGCAACTGAAAACCGACCTGGCCGATTGGTTGGGCAAGGCGGCTGGGCAAGCGCTTTTGAATACCTGAAAGGCGCAACATGCACATCGGCATCCTCACCGGCGGCGGCGACTGCCCCGGCCTGAACGCAGTGATCCGCGCCGTCACGCTGGCGTTGATCAATGAATGCGGCGCCCGCGTCACCGGCATCCGGCGCGGCTTTTTGGGGCTGATCACCCATGAGGTGATGCCGCTCGACGAGCCCGCAGTGGCCGGCATCCTGGCCCAGGGCGGCACCATCCTGGGCACGCACAACCGCTGCAACCCGTTTCACTACTTTGACGCCGGTGGTGCCGATGTCTCTGACCCGGTGTTGGCCTATGCGCGCGAGTTGGGGCTGGACGGCCTGGTGGTGATTGGCGGCGACGGCACCATGGCCATCGCCCATGGCCTGTCCGAGAAAGGCCTGCCGGTGGTGGGCGTGCCCAAGACCATCGACAACGACCTCTGCCACACCGACCGCAGCTTTGGTTTCGACAGCGCGGTGGCGGTGGTGGCCGAGGCGCTCGACCGGCTGGAAACCACCGCGCGCAGCCACGGCCGGGTGATGATCGCCGAGACCATGGGCCGCTATGCCGGCTGGATTGCGCTCGAAGGCGGCATCGCCGGCGCCGCTGACGTGATCCTGCTGCCCGAGCTGCCCTACAGCCTGGAAGCTGTGGCCGAGCGTTGCCGCGCCCGCGAGCAGCGCGAGGGCTATACGCTGATCTGCGTGGCCGAGGGCGCAAGCGTGATCGGCGGCGGCCTCACCGTGGCCCAGATCCTGGCCGACAGCCCCGATCCGCTGCGCCTGGGCGGCGTCGGCGCGCTGCTGGCGCAACAACTGCAGCCGATGCTGCGCAGCGAGGTGCGCGCCACACTGCTGGGCCATGTGCAGCGTGGCGGTTCGCCGACGCCGTTTGACCGCGTGCTCGCCACGCGCTTTGGCTGGCATGCGGCGCAGTGTGTCGAGCGCGCTGAATGGGGCTGCATGGTGGCCTTGCAGGGCAGCGAGATCTGCAGCGTGCCGTTGGGCGAGGTGGCCGACCGTAACCGGCCCGTGCCGCTGGACCACAAGCTGCTGCAGGCGGCGCGTGGGCTGGGGGTGTCGCTGGGGCAGGCCTGAGAGGCTGAGAGGCAATCGGATGCATCCGGTTGAACCCGGCTCAAGCCCGCCGAGGCGGTCAGCGCAAGATCTCGACCCGGTTGCGGCCGTTGCGCTTGGCCTGGTAGAGCGCGGCGTCGGCGCTGTGTACCAGCGAGGCCGAGCCGCCACCGGCCAGCGCCACCGCCGCGCCAACGCCGATGCTCACGCTCAGCGGGTAACCGCCTTCGACGATGCCGCGCGTATCGGCCTCGGCCACGGCACGGCGCATGATTTCAGCGATCTCCAGCGCGCCAGCGGCGGTGGTGCTGGGCAGCACCACCGCAAATTCTTCGCCACCGTAGCGCGCGGCCATGTCGCCGGCGCGGCGCACGTTGTCGCGGATGACCTGGCCTACCAGCGCCAGGAAGGCGTCGCCGATCTGGTGGCCAAAGCGGTCGTTCAGCGGCTTGAAGCGGTCGACGTCGATCATCAGCAGCGACAACGGCGTGCCGTCGCGCAGCGCGCGGTACCACTCTTTGTGCAGCGTGGCATCAAACTGGCGGCGGTTGGGCAGGTTGGTCAGCGCGTCGGTGGAGGCCAGCGCCGACAACTCGGCGTTGACCTTGCCCAGCGAATCCTCGGCGCGCTTGCGCTGGTCGGCATCACGCAGCGTGACCAGGTAGTCGCCGAGGCCATTGCCGGGTGGCAGCGGGGCCACGCGCGCCTCCACCCAGAGTGTGCTGCCGTCATGGCGCAGCACGCGGAAGAGGTCGGGCACGTTGCTGCCGCGTTGCGCGGTGCGGGTGAAGTGGCGGGCGATGAAGGCGGCGCGGTCCTCGGGCACAAACAACTCGGCCAGGGTATGGCCATACAGCCCGGCGGGTTGGCAACCCAGCATCGGCGACGTGGCCGGCGAGGCATAGCGGATCGCCAGGTCGGCGTCGACGGCGACGATGAGGTCGATCGAGTGCTCGGCCAGCAGCCGGAAGCGCATGTCGGTGACGGTTGCGCTGCTGCGCCGTTCGGCGCCGGCGCGGCGTTCCGGCATATCAGCCACAGGCGGCGCGGCCAGTTCAGGCGGGGCCCGGCGGTCGCGGCGCTTGAATACCAGCAGCCGGCCATCGGCCAGCCGCATCGACGCCATCTGCGAGGACGGTGGCAGTGCGTCGCAGGGCTCACCGGCCTGCGCCGGGCTGGCCTCGAGCGCCAAGGGGCGCAACTGGCCGGCGTCATCCGACAGCCCAAGCGATACGCCGAAGCCATCCAGCACGCTGGCCAGCATCTGCAGATCGGCTTCGCTCAAACCCTTGGTCAAGTCTTACCCTTTCGCGGCTCGCTGCCTGCCCGGGCCACGACCAAGGCCGCTGCTGCGGGTCGCTGCTTTGGCCGCGCCAAACTGCGCATGCTACAGGGCCGCGCTGGTCGGCCCGCGACGCTGTTCAAATTTGCCGATTCACCGGCCCGCAGTGCAGCGCTCAGGCTTCGTCGTCGTCGTCCAGCGCCAACTGCTGCAGCAGCACCAGCCGCTGGTAGATGCCGTCGGGCAGGGCCATCAGCTCGGCATGGCTACCGCGCTCGGCGATGCGCCCGTGGTTCATCACCAGAATCTGGTCGGCATCACGCACCGTGGCCAGGCGGTGCGCAATGGCCAGCACCGTGACCTGGCCGCGCAGCGCGGCCAGCGCCTGCTGCACCTGGCCTTCGGTCTCGCTGTCGATGTGGGCGGTGGCTTCGTCCAGCAGCAGGATGCGCGGCTGGCCGGCCAGCGCGCGCGCCATTGCGATCAGCTGCTTCTCGCCCACCGACAAGCGGGCGCCGCCTTCGCCCAGCGGCGTGTCATAGCCCTGCGGCAGCGCGCTGATGAAGCCATGGGCATGGGCGGCGCGGGCGGCGGTTTTGATCGCCGCATCGTCCAGCGCGCGGCCCATGGCGATGTTTTCGCGCGCACTGGCGGCGAGCAGAAAGGGCTCTTGCGGCACCAGACCGACGGCACGCCGGAAGGCCTCGTCGCCCAGGCTGTGCAGCGGCTGGCCGTCGATCAGCAGCGTGCCCGGCGGCACCGGGTAAAAGCGCAGCAGCAGTGACAGCAGCGTGGTCTTGCCGCTGCCGGTGTGGCCGACGATGCCGACAAACTGGCCGGCCGGGATCTCCAGCTCCAGCCCGTGCAGCACCGGCCGCCCCGGCCGGTAGCCAAAGTGCAGGTCGTGCACCGAGATGCGGCCGGCAGCCACCTGCGCATCGCCGCTGGGTGGCGGCGCCAGCGGCTCGTCAAGCAGGGTATTGACCCGCGCCGCCGCCACCAGCGCCTGCTGCAGCTGCGAAAACTGCATGGTGATCTGGATCAGCGGCTCAACCACGCGGGCGATGTAGCCGACAAAGGCGTAGAGCACGCCAATCTCCAGCGCCGACAGGCCGCTGCCGCTGCCGCTGCCGCTGCCATCACCGGCACGCAGGCCGTAAACGCCGATCACCGCCGCCAGCAGCGCCACATTGAGAAAATCCAGCGCCGGCCGCAGCAGCCAGGCGTTGGCCCGCAGCTCTTGCCGGCGCGAGGCGTAGTGTTGGGCATTGGTGGCGGCAAAGCGCTGCGAAAAGCGCTCGGCCGCGCCGCTGGCCTGCACTACCGCCATGCCGGTGATCGACTCGGCGGCCTGGGCGTTGAGATCGCTGCGCAGTGCGCGGGTGCGGGCCACCGCCGGCGCCGACCAGCGCTGGTAGAGCCAGACGATGGCCACCACCGCCGGCACCAGCAGCGCAACGATCAGCATCAGCCGCCAGTTCAGCAGCGCCATGCTGAGCATCATCACCACCAGCATGATCATGCTGTCGAGCATCACAAACAGCAGCTGCACGTAGAGCGACTTCACCGCCTCGGTGTCGTTGGTGATGCGGCTGACCAGCGCGCCGGTGATGGCGCGATCAAAAAAGGCCATCGGCAGCCGCAGCACATGGCCGTAGACCTGCTCACGCAGCCGCTGCACCGAGCGCATGGCCACACCGGCCAGCCGTACCAACTGGCCAAAGCGCAGTGCGTTGGCCAGCCAGCCGGCGATCAAGGCGCCGCCCAGCAGGCCGGCGATGGCGCCCAGGTTGGCGTCGCGCGGCAGCAGGTAGCGATCAATGAAGACCTTGCCCAGCACCGGGCCCAGCGCTTCCAGCGCGGCGGCCAGCAGCAGCCACAGCGCCGAGGTACGCAGCGTGGCCAGGTCGGGCGCGGCGCTGCGCACCAGCAAGGCCAGCGCGGCGCGGCGTTCGCCGGCCGGGCGCTCGCTGCCGCCGGGGTCGCCGGAGCCCGTCCCCGTCCCCGCGGCGTCGACGCTTGGAGCTTGGTCGTCGCGCGTGGCCGCAGTGGTTGGGGTGGCTTCGGCTGGATCGACTTGAACGCTCACGGCATCGCCTCCAGCGCCGCTTCCAATTGCTGCACCCGCCACTGCGTGGCATACCAGCCGGCATGGCCGTCATTTTGCGTGGCCTGCAGCAGATCGGCATGGCTGCCGCGCTCGCTGATGTGGCCGTGGCGCATCACCAGCACCAAGTCGGCGTCCATCACCGTGGCCAAGCGGTGGCTGATGATCAGCACCGAGCGGCCGCGGCGCTGCTGGCGCAGGCCGGCCAGGATGCGCGCGGCGGTGCCGGTATCCACCGCCGACAGCGCATCGTCGAGCAGCAACAAGGGCGCGTCGACCAGCAGCGCGCGGGCGATCGCTAGCCTTTGCCGCTGGCCGCCCGACAGCGTGACGCCGCGCTCACCCACCTGGGTGGCATAGCCTTGCGGCAGCGCGATGATCTCCTCGTGCACCACCGCCAGCCGGGCGGCATCTTCAATCTGCGCCTGGGTCGCGCCGGGCCGCGCCAGCGCGATGTTCTCGGCCACCGTGGCCGAGAACAAAAAGGGCTCTTGCGGCACCCAGGCGATGGCGCTGCGCAGCGCCTGCAACTGGTAGTCGGCCAGCGCATGGCCGGCCCATGTGATCTGGCCCTGATCGGCGGCCCATTGGCGCAGCAGCAGCTTGACCAGCGTGCTCTTGCCGGCGCCGGTCGGCCCCACCAGGCCCAGCGTCTGGCCGGCCGGCAGCGCCAGATCAACGCCGGTCAGCGCGGCCTGGTGGTTGCCGGGGTAAGTGAAGCACAGGCCTTGAGCCTGCAGCAGGCCGGGCTGCACGTTGTCCAGCGTGCCGTGGTCGTCGACCGTCAGCGGTTGTTCGAGCACCGGCCCCAGCCGGGCCCAGGCAGCGCGGCCGCGTTCAATCAGCGCCAGCACCCAACCGGCGGCGAACATCGGCCAGATCAGCTGGCCCAGGTAGAGGCCGAAGCTGGTGAGCTGGCCAATCGTCATCTCGTCGCGCCAGACCAGCCAGCCGCCAAAACCCAGCGACAGCACCATTGCCGCGCTCAGTGTCAGGCCGACGGCGGGCTCGTAGCCGGCCTCCCAGCGCTGGGCCTCGAAACCACGCGCCGAGGCCACGCCGGCCAGCCTGCCAAACTGCGCCGCGCTCTGTTCGGTCAGGCCGAGTGCGCGCAGCGTGCGCAGGCCGGTAACCGACTCCTGCACCTGGTCGTTGAGCGCGCCAAAGGCGTCCAGCGCCTGACGTGAGGCCAGGTGCAGGTGGCGCGAGATCCACCAGAAAGCCAGCGCCATCGCCGGGAAAGGCAGCAGCACCACCAGCGCCAGCCGCCAATCAACACCCAGCGTCATCGCCGCCACCACCAGCAGCAGCGTCAACGTGCCGTCAAAGCCGGCCAGCATGGCCTCGCCGGCGGCCATTTCCACCGCGTCGACGTCGTTGGTGGCCAGTGCCATCAGGTCGCCGGTGCGCTGGGTCTGGTAGAAGCGCGGCCCTTGCTGCGCCAGCCGGCGGTAGAGCTGCACACGCAGGTCAACGCCGAGCCGGAAAGCGGCGGCAAACAGCTGCAGCCGCCAGGCCACACGCAGAAAGTAGATCGCCGCGCCGGCCGCCAGCAGCCAGCTGATCTCCAGCCACAGCTGCGCCCCGCTGAGCTGACGCGCCACCAGGCCGTCGACCATCTGGCCGATCTGCCGCGGCAGCCAGATGCCCAGCAGCGCAATCGCGGCCAGCATCGCACCTGACGCGGCATAAGCGCGCCAATGCTGAAGCACAAAGCCGGCGATCAGGCGGGCCAGGGTCATGGCTTGGGGGCTGGGCGTCAGGCGCCAAGGCAGGGGTCGGGGGGGCCGGAGTGTACGGCTGCGGCCAGCGGCTGCCGCTTCGAAGTGGCAGCCGCTTCGATCAGCGGCGGCCGTGTTGTGTGGCTGCCGCAGTGCCAAGCAACTGCCACATTGACGAAGGTCGGCGGTACCGCGCGGCCGCCGGCGCAAGCAGGCGCAGGCGGTCAGTCGCGGATGTCGGCGATCGGCTCGTTGCCAAAGTCAGCGCGGTCCAGTCGCGCCAGCAACTGGCGGGCGCAGTCTGCCGCGCTCATCAGCTGGCCAGCGGCCTGCAGTTGCACAAAGCGCTCGCGCTCCGGGAACAGCGCCGGGTCGGCGCCGCGCAGCTGGGCCTGCATGTCGGTATCGATCACACCGGGCGCGATCGAGACGATGCGCGCGCCGTTGGGCAGCGCCGCTTCTTCCAGCGCCACCGCGCGGCTGAAGTGGTCCATGCCGGCCTTGGCAGCGCAATAAGCGGCACTGCCGGCCATGGCGCGCCGGCCCAGGCCCGAGCTGATGTTCATCACCCGGCGCGCACCCGGCCAGCGGGCTGCATCGGCGGTGGCGGCGAGAAAGGCGCTGGTTAACAGCAGCGCAGCCTCCAGCCCGGCCCGCATCGCCATGCTCAGCTCGGCCAGCGGCACCTGGCCCAGCGGCGCCGGCGTGCCCACCACGCCGGCGTTGTTGATCAGCGTGACGCTGCTCAAGGCGCTGCCGTCCTGGGCGGTCAGCCAGCCCTGCAGGCGCTGCGCGGCGGCCGGGGCGTCGTTGAGGTCCAGCGTCCATTGCTCAAGGCGCGCGCCGGTTTGCTCGGCCTGGGCCTGCAATTCGGCGTTGCGCTGGCGGGCGATGCCCAGCACCTGGTGGCCGGCCTGCAGCCGCTGCGCAACCAGTGCGGCGCCCAGGCCACGGGAGGATCCGGTGATGATGCTGAGGTGTGATGTCATGGCGCCAAGCATACCCAGGCCGACGTGGCGGTGTTGACCTGGGCTCGAGCAAGTCAGCGTCGCGGCGGCCGCACGACAATCATGGCCATGATGAAACATCCCTTGTTGCTGGCGCTGGCGGCCGGCCTGTTGATCGTGCTGCTGGCCTTTGCTGCGCCGCTGTGGCACATGCTGGGCCGTGGCGAGCCGGCCGCGGCCACGGCCACGCAAGGCCTGCCCTGGCAGGTGCAGGCCGGGCCCGAGGGCACGCTGCAAGTCTTTGGCCTGGCGCTGGGGCGCGACACCCTGGCCGACGCCCGCTTGCGGCTGGGCGACGGCTTGCGTGTGGCGCTGGTGGCCCGGCTGGGCGAGGTTGGCGCACTGGAGGCGCTGGCCGATCCCTTCATGGCCGGCTTTGTCTCGGGCCGGCTGGTACTGGCCTTCGACGTGCCGGCGGCCAGCCTGCAGCGCTGGCGCGGCCAGGTTACGCGCTCCGAGCCGATGGACGGCGGCGCACGGCGCTTCCAGCTGCTGGCCGCTGATCTGCAGGAGGCCCTGCGTGCGCCGCTGGCGGGCCTGAGCTTTGTGCCCGCAGTGCGGCTGAGCGAGCAGGACCTGCGGCAGCGTTTTGGCGCGCCGGCCGAGGCCTTCAGCCAGGCCGGCGGCGCCCGCGTGCTGCTCTACCCGGCGCTGGGGCTGGCGGCCACGGTGGCCAGCGGCAGCCGCGGCGTGCTGGAGTATGTGGCGCCGCGTGATTTCGAAACCCGGCTGGGCGCACCGCTGCGCGCGGCGGCGCTGCCGGAGCCCGGCTGATCAGTTGAGCGGTTGATCGGCTGAGCGGCGCGGCGGCGCCACCGCTCAAAACGGCGGCGCGCTCTCGAACTGCTGCGGCCCGGTCAAGGCGTCGTCCCAGCCCAGCGTGCAGGCATGCAGCAGCAGGCGCGGCGACACCGCAGCCCAGGGCGGCGGCGCGTAAAGCGCATCGCCCAGAATGGCATGGCTGATCGCCGCCAGGTGCACACGCAACTGGTGGGTGCGGCCGGTCAGCGGCTCCAGCCATAGGCGGCTGGTATTGGCCGCCTCGTCACGCGAGATCAATTGCCAGCGGGTCAGCGCAGGCTTGCCGAGCTGGCGCTGCACTTGCTGGCGCGGCCGGTGGGCCCAGTCGGCCAGCAGCGGCAGATCGATCTCGCCGCTGTCGCCCTGCACCAGGCCGGCGACCACTGCCTGGTAGCGTTTATCAATGCGGCGCTGCTCAAACAGCATCGACAAGCGGCGCTGCATCACCGCGCCACGGCCAAACAGCACCAGGCCTGAGGTCGCCATGTCGAGCCGATGCACCACCAGGGCGTCGGGCCACCGTGCCTGCACGCGCGCGGCAAGGCAGTCGGCGCGCTCAGGCCCGCGCCCAGGCACGCACAACAGGCCGTCGGGCTTGTCCAGCACCAGCAGGCGGTGGTCTTCGCAGACCACTTGCAGCGCGTGCGGTGGGGGCAGGGTGGCGGCATTCACCGCCGGCAGCATAGCCAGGCGCTGACACGAAACGGTACACGGCGATACCGCAACGACAGGACGCGGCGGCCGGCGACCGCCACCATCGAGGCCTGTTCAATGTGCTTTTAGGAGCAACCCATGAAAAACTGGCTCAAGACCTGGCAAGGCCGCACCGTGATCGGCCTGGCCGCCGTTGGCATCCTGATCGGCGGCGCAGCCGCCTACACGCACCACCGCCACGAGGGCCGGATGGGCGAGTCCGACATCGCCGAATTGCGGGCCAAATTCATCGCCCGCGCTGCCGACAAGCTGGACCTGGACGCCGCCCAGAAGGCCAGGCTGGGGGTGCTGGCAGATGCCGTGAACGACCAGCGCGTCGCTCTGATGGCTAGCACGGCCAGCACGGCCGGCAACGCCAACCCACGCAGCGAATTGCAGGCGCTGGTGGCCGGGCCGACCTTCGACCGCGCCCGCGCCCAGGCGCTGGTTGAAAGCAAGACCGCCGCGCTGCGCGACAAGGCACCGACGGTGGTGACGACGCTGGCTGATTTCTACGACGGCTTGCGGCCCGAGCAGCAGCAGAAGCTGCGCGAGCTGATGTCACGCGGCCGTGGCCAGCGTTGGGGCCACGGCTGAGAGTCTGCGCCGTGACGGGCGGGCTGCGCCCAGCACCCACCCACCCGCCCGCCCACCCGCCCGCCGTGCGAGCATGTCGGCCATGCACCGCATCCTGCTGATCGACGATGACGAGCACCTGGCGGGGCCGCTGGCGGCCTACCTGCGGCGCTTCGATTTCGAGTTGCTGGCGGCGCAGCGGCCCAGCGACGGGCTGGCGCTGCTGGCCGGCGGCGGCTTCGATGCGGTGATCCTGGACGTGATGCTGCCCGAGATGGACGGTTTCGAGGTCTGCCGCCGCATCCGCCGCTCACCAGCCCCAGGCAGCGGCATCCCGGTGCTGATGCTCACCGCGCGCGGCGAGCTCAGCGACCGCGTGGTCGGGCTGGAACTGGGTGCCGACGACTACCTGCCCAAGCCGTTCGAGCCGAGGGAACTGGCCGCGCGACTGCAAACCATCCTGCGCCGGGTGCGGCCCGGCCCGCCTTTGCCCGCGATGCCCGGGATGCCCGGGATGCCCGCGATGCCCGTGATGCCCGTTATCCCTGTGGCGCCCGCCGCCGCAACGCTGCTGCTGTTCGACGGCCTGCGCATCGACACCGAGCGCCGCGAGGTGCAGCGCCAGGGCGAGCCGGTGGTGCTGACCGGCACCGAGTTCGAGCTGCTACTGCTGTTGGCACGCGAGCCGCAGCGGGTGTTCAACCGCGACGAGATTCTCAACCGCCTGCGCGGACGCGATGCCGAGCTCTACACCCGCGCCGTTGATCTGCTGGTCAGCCGCCTGCGGCGCAAGCTGGCGCCGCTGGACGCCATCAAGACGCTGCGCAATGCCGGTTATGCGCTGGCGCTGGGGCGCAGCCCGGCATGACCGACATGTCCGATATCACCGGCACCCCCGCCGCGGCGACGCCCTGGCGGCGCGGCCTGCGCCAGTCGCTGCGCCGTATGCTGGGCCACACGCTGAAGGCCAGGCTGGTGGTGATGTTCTTGCTGCTGGCGCTGGGCACCACGTTGGTGTTCGTGGCCGGCACACGCGAGCTGTTCGCCACCGGCTGGCGCGAGCTGGCGCGGCCGTTGTTGTCAGATTACGTCGACCGCCTGGCCGCCGAGATCGGCAGCCCGCCCGACCTGGCGCGTGCCCAGGCGCTGGCGCAGCGCCTGCCGCTGGCGATCCGCATCGACGGGCCGCTGCAGCACTGGGATTCGCACCCGCAGCGCGAAGCGCATGGCCCGCGCGACCCCAAGTGGCGGTCGATGCTCGAGCGGCGCAGCGCCGACGGCCACCGCATCAGCTTCGGCGTGGGCGATCTGCACTGGGACGAGCGGCCGCGCTGGTTCGGCGGTGCCACGCTGGCCGCGCTGCTGGCGCTGACGGCGTTGGCGTTTGCCTACGTGCGGCGCTTGCTGCGGCCGCTGGAGGCCATCCGCGCCGGCACCCTGCGCTACGGCGCTGGCAACTTCTCCCAGCCCATCGCGCTGCGCAGTCGCGACGAACTCGGTGAACTGGCGGCGCAGGTCGACGGCATGGCGGCCAGCCTGCAACGCATGCTCGACGGTCAGCGCGGCCTGCTGCTGGCCATCAGCCACGAGCTGCGCTCGCCGCTGACGCGCGCCCGCCTGCATGTCGAGCTGCTTGACGAGGGCGCCGAGCGCGCGGCGCTGCTGCGCGACCTGGGCCAGATGCGCGACCTCATCAACGATCTGCTTGAAGGCGAACGGCTGGCCGGCGGCGCCGCCGCACTGCAGCGCGAGGCGGTAGACCTCAATGCGCTGGCGCAGGACATGGTGGCCACGCAGTTTGCCGGCCGCGGCATCACGCTGGCGCTGCAGGCCTCGCTGCCGCCGCTGTGGCTGGACCGTGCACGCGTGCAGTTGCTGCTGCGCAACCTGCTGGACAACGCGTTGCGTCACGGTGGCGGCACGCCGGTGTTGTTGCGTACCGGCGCTGCCACAGAGGCCGAAGCGGGCGGTTGGACGTTGAGCGTGCGCGACCATGGCCTGGGGGTGCAGGCCGAGGCCCTGCAGCGCCTGGGCGAGCCCTTCTACCGGCCCGACGCGGCACGCACACGCAGCGCCGGTGGCGTCGGGCTGGGCCTGCACCTGTGCCGCCAGGTGGCGGTGTCGCATGGCGGCAAGCTGGTGCTGCGCGCTGCCGCGCCGGGGCTGGAGGTCAGCCTGTGCTTGCCGGCGTCGGCGGCCGTGCGGCCAGCGTGATGTCGCCGTACCAGGCCTCGAGCTGCGTCTTCAGCGCGTCGGCATCGGTGAGCACGCCCACGCCGATGATCGATCCCGGCGCCTCGCCGAAGACGCGCCGGTAGTCGGCCACCACATCACGCTGGTAGTGCAGCCAGTGGCCGGCGCGCTGGGCGCCGGACTCCACTGTCAGGTACTGGATACGGCTGCTGCGGTGGTTGGCGTGCACCGATTCCAGCGCATGGTGTCCGCCGTCCCAGACATACATCAGCGTGGCATAGGGCAGGCGCTGGCCGGTGAACAGCTCAACCTGCTCGTAGAACAAGCGGTCGCGCAGTGGCAGGCGGCTGCTGTCGCCGTCAAAGGCCACGATCAAGCGCGCCGGGCAGTCGTCGAGCGCGGCCTGGGCCACGTTGGCCCGCGCCGGTGCCTCGCGCACACGCCAGCTGAAGCTCAGCTGGCCAAAGGCATCGGGGTCGATCTGCACCGCGCAGCGCAGGCCGGTGGCCGATGACGCGGCCAGCGCATGCAGCACCTGGCGTTGACCATCGCGGGCCACCGCATAACGGGTCTGCCGTACGTCACGACGCAGCGCATAAGGCCGCCAGCCCGCCGGCGAGGCGCCAGGCAACGCGCTGGAAAACGGCATGACCTGCAGCGTCGGAGGGATGGCGGGCTCGTCGGGCAGCGGCCCGTCCGCAGGGCGCAGGCCGGCGCAGCCGCCCAGACCAGCAACGCCGGCCAGGCCCAGGCCGGCCAGCCAAGATCGGCGCTGGCGGTTAGCCAAGCCGGTGGGCGCTGGGGGCCAGGGCCCGGAGTGTCTTGTCATGCCATCATCCAATAGGGATTGCGGGTCAATGACAAAAATGCTAACCGAAGGCTTGGCTTGTCACACTCCCGGCTTGCCCTGACAAGTTGTGCCTGAAGTGAGGGCCGGGCTGCCGGCCCCGCCGGCCCCGCCGACTCAGCGGTAGTCGCGGTCGAGCGAGCGCATCGCGGCGGCGCGCAGGTCAGAGGCAAAGCCTGGGTCGCTGTGCTCGATGCGGCGGGACCAGTCCAGCACTTCTTCCGCAGTACGCGGTTGTTGCTGCGGCAGGCCGAGCTGCCAGCGGTCGAGGCGGCGCAGGGCATTGATCAGCCAGGCGGCCAAGCTGCCGAACCACAGTGCGCCGCGCGGGATGGAAAGGCGGGTCGGGCGGCCAAAGCTCATGGAGGTAACGGTCATGGTGCTTACTCCTTGATATCGCACAACCCGGGATTGGGTTCATGTTGCAGCGCAGTATAGGGTTTTCCCTAGACCTGATCATGCGCAGGTCTTTCCAAGTTTTGACATTTATCACGCACCGTGGCGGCTTGCCGACAGCTGGGGGCAGGCTGCGCTTGACGGCGGAGCAGCGCGGTCGCAGACTCTTTTGATCTCAACCGACCACAAGGAGCGTGCCATGACCCAGACCGCCATTGCCCCCTCGTCGGTTCGCGCGCACTGAGCCTGCGCCTACTGGGTGCTTCAGGGCACCCGTCAGCCCGCACCAGAGGCTGACACCGCGGCCGCTCAAACGGTCCGCCTTGACGGTGCCTTCCGGCGCCGCGATTCCGACAGCCATCCCCCTGTTGCGGTAGCGCTGCGCGCCGCCGCTGTCGGGCTGGTCGCGCCTGCTGGCTGCGGCTGCCCTGGAGAACCACCGCACGAGCGGCCTGCTGCTGCAGCGCTGTCTCTGCGGGCGTCGAGGAATCAAGACCCATGCTCGAATCGATCAACTTTCCCGCCCTCATCGCCATCGGCCTGAGCCCGGCCATGCAGGCGCAACTGGGCTGCGGCGTGGCCGAAGCGCAAGACCGGCCGATGCGGCTGATGGCCGTGCAGCGTGATCATCTGTTGCTGCATGACGGCAAGCAGCAGCATCGCGCCCAGGCCAGCGGCAGGCTGCTGCACGAGTTGCAGGCCCAGGGCGAAACCCTGGCGGTGGGCGACTGGGTGCTGGCCCGCCCGCATCAGCCCGGCGGCTGCTGCAGCATCCACTACCGGCTGTTGCCGAGCAGCCGCATCCTGCGGCGCGTCAGCGGCGGCGGCCGCGCCCATGACAACCGTGCCAGCACCCAGCGCCAGGTGCTGGTGAGCAATGTCGATACCGCCTTGCTGGTGATGGGGCTGGATCAGGACTTTCAGCTACGCCGCCTGGAACGCTACCTGGCGCTGGTGCAACTGGCGGGGGTGGCTGCGGTGCTGGTGCTGAGCAAGGCCGATACCCTGCCAGCATCGCAGTTGGCCCGCCGCCTGGCTGAGGCCTCGGCCTTGCTGCCGCCCGACTGGCCGGTGCTGGCGCTGGACCTGCGCCAGCCCACGGCAGCGCGCGCGCTGGCACCCTGGCTGCAGCCCGGCCAGACCCTGGTGCTGCTGGGCAGCAGCGGTGCGGGCAAGAGCACGCTGGCCAACAGCTTGCTGCTGGCCTACAGCGGCGCCGCAGCACAGCACACCGGGCCAGTGCGCAGCGACGACAGCCGCGGCCGCCACACCACCACCGTGCGCCAGCTGCTGCCGCTGCCCGGTGCGGCTTGCTTGATCGACACGCCGGGCCTGCGCTCGCTGCGGCTCGATCTGGACGATGCTGGCCAACTCGACGAGGCCTTTGCCGATGTGCGGCGCTTGGCGCTGCACTGCCACTTCCGCAACTGCCAGCACCAGTTGGAGCCCGGCTGTGCGGTGCGCGAAGGCGTTGATGCGGCCCGCCTGGGCAATTACCGCAAGCTGCTGCGCGAGGCCAGGCACGACAAGCTGTCGCCCCAGGAGCGCGGCGCGCAGCTGGCGGTGTGGAAGGCCCGGTCGCGTGCCGCGCGTGCGCGCGCCCAGCTCAAGCAGCAGCTTTGACAGGCTGCGCGCCGGGGCCAGGCCGGCGGCCCTGGCTCCGCGCGGCGCGCAGGCATACTGCGGCCACCCTCGTGCTCCGGGCCTGCCGCCATGCTGCACATCCCCACCTTGATGCTGGCCTTGATGCTGGGCTTCCTGCTGCTGGCGCTGGGCTTGCGCGCCGCCCAGCGCAGCCTGCAGGGCCGCCCGGAGATCAGCCGCTGGACGCTGGGCTGCTGGGTCATGCTGGGTGGCCTGATGGCGATGGCGGCGCGCCCGAACTTGCCGCTGGCGCTGTCGGTGCTGCTGGGCAATGGGCTGATCTGCCTGGCTTTTGCGCTGTACGCGCAGGCGATAGCGATGCTGCTGGGTCGTGCCGCAGCCCGCTGGTGGCTGCAGGTGCAGCCGCTGATCTGGCTGGTGCTGCTGTTGCTGCTGGCATGGCCTCCGCACCAGCGATCCGCCGTGGCGTCGCTGATCTACGCGGCGCTGCTGGCACCGAGCGCGTGGCTGATCCTGCGCCATGGCTGGCAGGCCGAGCGCTCACTGCGCATCGTCGGCTTGGCGTTTTGTGTCGCGCTGCTGGCCATGCTGGTTCGCGCCGGTCATGCCTGGATCACGCCGGGCGATTACCTCGAGCTGTTGCAGCCCAGCCTGGGCCAGGGCCTGAGTTTCCTGGTGTCCTTCGTCTTATTGCTGGGCGCAGGTTTCGGCTTCGTCTTGGCGGTGTTCGAGCGGGTGGCGCTGCAACTGCAGGTGCTGGCCACCCAGGACGGCCTGACCGGCTGCAGCAACCGCAGCACCACCGACGCGTTGCTGGTACATGAACTGGCGCGTGCCCGGCGCAGCCGGCTGCCGCTGGCCTTTGTGCTGATGGATCTCGACCACTTCAAGCAGGTCAATGACCAGCATGGCCATGCCGCCGGCGATGCGGTGCTGAAGGCCTTTGCCGACACGGTACGTCGACGTCTGCGCGGCTCCGATGTCTTCGGCCGCCTCGGCGGCGAGGAGTTCGGCCTGGTGCTGCCTGGCACCGACGCCGCCGGCGCAAGGGGGCTGGTCGAGGCCATCCGCCTGGAGGTGGCGGCGCTGGAGGTGTCCGCCGGTCAGGCGCAGGGGGTGAAGATCACGGTGTCGGCCGGCGTGGCCGTGGCCCCGCCCGACAGCAGTCTGCCGGGCGACCGGCTTTACAGCCAGGCCGACCAATCGCTGTACGAGGCCAAGCGCGCCGGCCGCAACCGGGTCGAGGTCTACGGCTTGGGGCTGGTTGCTTCGGCGCCGCTGCCCCGGTAGCACCGCTGCCGCAGGCGCTGCTGGGGCGGGGTCAATAGTTCAAGCCCATGGCCTCGCGCACGTCCTTCATCGTCTGCCGGGCCACGGTGCGCGCGCGCTCGGTGCCCATCTCGACGATCCACTGCACCTGCTTGGGGTTGCTGAGGTAGGTCTCGGCACGCTCGCGCCAAGGCTGCTGCTCGCGCAGGATGGCGTCGATCACCGGTTGCTTGCAGTCCAGGCAGCCGATGCCGGCGGTGGTGCAGCCCTTGACCACCCAGTCTTTGGTCTCGGCATCCGAATACAGCTTGTGGAACTCCCACACCGGGCACTTTTCGGGGTTGCCGGGGTCGGTGCGGCGGGCGCGCGCCGGGTCGGTCTTCATGTGGCGGATCTTCTGCGTCACCACCGCAGGCTCGTCGCGCATCGCCACCATGTTGTTGCGGCTCTTGCTCATCTTGTCGCCGTCCAGGCCGGGCAGCTTGGCGGTCTCGGTGAGCAGCACGGCGGGCTCGGTGAGTATGGTCTTGCCGCTGCCCTTCAGATGCCCCAGCAGCAGTTCGGTCTGGTTGGCATCCAGCGTGCCGGCGGCCTGTGCCTTCTTCACCAGGCCCTCGCCCTTGGCCAGCGCTTCGGTCGAGCCGTCCTGGCCATAGGACTTGCGCTGTTTTTCCACGTAGCGCGCATCGTCCTTGCCCAAAGCAGCCAGCGCTGCGGCCACCTGCTCGGCATGGTTGGCGGCGCGGCCATAGAGGTGGTTGAAGCGGCGCGCCACTTCGCGGGTGATCTCGACATGCGGCGCCTGGTCTTCGCCCACCGGCACATAGCTGGCCTTGTAGATCAGGATATCGGCGGCCTGCAGCAGCGGGTAACCCAGAAAGCCGTAGGTCGCCAGGTCCTTGTCCTTGAGCTTTTCGATCTGATCCTTGTAGGTCGGCATGCGCTCAAGCCAGCCCAGCGGCGTGCCCATCGCCAGCAGCGTGAACAGTTCGGCATGCTCGGGCAGCCGGCTCTGAATGAAGAGAGTGGCCTTCTCGGGATCGATGCCCGCGGCCAACCAGTCGATCACCATGTCGTAGACCGACTTCTCGATCACCTCGCGGTCTTCGTAATGGGTGGTCAGCGCATGCCAGTCGGCCACGAAGTAGAAGCAGTCGTACGCGTGCTGCAGCCGCACCCAGTTTTTCAGGGCGCCGTGGTAATGGCCGAGGTGCAGTGCGCCGGTAGGGCGCATGCCTGAGAGAACGCGGGGTCGCATGGGTCAGTCCTTCAAAGGAAGGCGGATTCTCTCAGAGCAGGGCCTTTACACTTCCGGCCCGATATGAAGCGCATCGTCATCCTGGTCTCCGGCCGCGGCAGCAATGCCGAGGCCATCGTTGCCCGCTGCGCCGCTGAAGGCTGGCCGGCGCAGGTGGTGGCGGTGATCAGCAACCGGCCCGACGCCCAGGCGCTGGAATTCGCTGCCGGGCAGGGGATCAGCACTGCGGTGCTTGACCACAAGCTGTATGCCAGTCGCGAGGCTTTTGACGAGGCCCTGGCACGGCTGATCGATGGCTTCACGCCCGACTTGGTGGTGCTGGCCGGCTTCATGCGCATCCTGGGCGATGCTTTCGTCAGCCGCTACGGCGGGCGATTGATGAACGTGCATCCCTCGCTGCTGCCGGCCTTTGCCGGCCTGCACACCCATCGTCGGGCGATCAAGGCCGGCTGCAAGCTGGCCGGCGCGAGCGTGCACTTTGTTACCGCCACGCTGGACCACGGCCCGATCGTGGCGCAGGCGGCGGTGCCGGTGCTGGCCGACGACACCGCCGAAGCTTTGTCGGCGCGCGTGCTGGCGGTCGAGCATGTGATCTACCCGCTGGCGGTGCGCTGGTTTGTGCTGGGCCAGTTGCAATGGCAGGGCGACCTGGTGCGACAGACCAGCGGCGAGTCGCAGTTGTTGCTGGGCTGACCTTGCTGGGCTGACCTTGCTGGGCTGAGGTTGTCGGGCTGACGTTGCCAGGCCGACGCTGCTAACGCTCGACCGGCGCGAAGCGCCGCTGCGCCACGCCGTCGATCAGCACCGTCTCGAAGAACATCGCATAGGGCCGCACCCACATCGCACCCTCGCCGTAAAGCGGCCGGTACAGGGCCATTGGCTCCAGCGTCTCGCTGTGGCGCACGGCGCCGAGCAATTCGTATTCCATGCCCTTGTAATGTCGGTAGCGGCCGAGGGGCACGTCGGGCAGGGGCGGCAGGTCGCTCATGGGCTTGCAGTGGCCAGGCGGGTTGGGGCAGGGATAATCCGGGGATGCATCCTACCGCCCTGCTCGACCTGGCCACTGAACTGGTGCGCGAGATACTCAAGCTCGACGCGCCTGCCGACACCGTTGTTTCGGGCTTCTTCCGCAAGCACCGTGCGCTGGGCCCGCGCGAGCGCCATGCGCTGGCCGAGACCGCTTACACCGTGCTGCGCCGCCGTCCGTTGCTGCAGCACCAGGCGCAAAGCGGCACCGGCGCGCTGGAGCGAAGGCTGGCGATCCTGGCCTGGTCGGGTGACAGCAACCTGCTCAAGGGCGCGTTGGGGCCGAACGAGGCGCAGTGGCGCACGCAGGTCAAGTCGCTGGACCCGGCCAACTTCTCCGAAAAGCTGCGCCACAACCTGCCCGACTGGCTGGCCTCGGCGCTGCGCGCCCAGCTGGGCGAAGACAAGTTCTGGCCGCTGGTGGCCGCGATGGACGAGCAAGCGCCGCTGGACCTGCGCGTCAACGTGCTCAAGGCCAAGCGCGACGACGTGCTGCGCTCGCTCACGCTGGCCGGCCTGCGCTGCGCGCCGACGCCGTTTTCGCCGATCGGCATACGCGTGCCGGGCAAGCCGGCGCTGCAAGAGTTTGAGGCCTTTGTGCGCGGCGTGGTGGAGGTGCAAGACGAAGGCAGCCAGCTGCTGGCGCTGCTGGTCGACGCCAAGCGCGGCGAGATGGTGGTTGATTTCTGCGCTGGCGCCGGCGGCAAGACGCTGGCGCTTGGCGCGGCGATGCGCTCAACCGGGCGGCTTTATGCCTTTGACGTCTCCGGCCACCGGCTGGCCGCGCTGAAACCGCGCATGGCGCGCAGCGGCTTGTCCAATGTGCACCCGGCGCAGATCGCCCATGAGCGCGACGACCGCATCAAACGCTTGGCCGGCAAGATCGACCGCGTGCTGGTCGATGCACCCTGCACCGGGCTGGGCACGCTGCGCCGTAACCCTGATCTGAAATGGCGCCAGTCGCCGCAGGCGGTAGCCGAACTGGCGGCCAAGCAGATCGCCATCCTGTCCAGCGCCTCGCGTCTGGTGAAGTCGGGCGGCCGGTTGGTTTACGCCACCTGCAGCCTGCTGCGCGAAGAAAACGAGGCGGTGGCCGAGGCCTTCGGCGCCGAGTTCCCTGATTTCATCCCACTGCCGGCCAATGAGGCGCTGGCGGCTGCCCATGTTGAGCGCGCCGACGAACTGGTGGAGAACGGCTATCTGAGGTTGTGGCCCAGCCGCCACGCTACCGACGGCTTCTTTGCGGCGGTGTGGCAGCGGCGCTGAGCCCATCAGAGACTGGAAATTCCACCGTGATCGCCGTTTGACCGAGTTGACGGCGTCAAAATCGTCCCCATTTGGTGAAATGACGGCGTGGGCCTACGCAATAACCACGCCAAACCGGCGAAAGTGCTCGCCTACAATTGCAGATCCGCCCGGTGATGGGTGGGCAAGGGTGTTCAATGACTGTTTTTTCTTCTGTCTGGGCGGCGCTGGTCGACTGGCTGGCCCATGGTCTGTGGGCCTCGGCCACTTGGTGGCAGGTGCTGCTGGTGACGCTGGCGATGACCCATGTCACCATCAGCGCGGTCACGATCTTCCTGCACCGGGCGCAAGCGCACCGGGCGGTGGATCTGCATGCCATCCCGTCGCACTTCTTCCGTTTCTGGCTGTGGTTGTCCACTGGCATGGTGACCAAGGAGTTTGTCGCGGTGCACCGCAAGCACCACGCCAAGTGCGAGACCGAAGAAGACCCGCACAGCCCGCAGACGCGTGGCATCAAGGCGCTGCTGCTGACCGGCGTTGAGCTCTACCGCGCCGAGTCCAAGGTGGCCGAGACGATCAGCAAGTACGGCAAGGGCACGCCGGACGACTGGATCGAGCGCAATCTCTACACCCGCTTCAGCTGGCAGGGCGTGGGCGTGATGCTGATCCTCGACCTGCTGGTCTTCGGTGCCATCGGCCTCACCGTCTGGGCGGTGCAGATGTTGTGGATCCCGGTGATGGCCACCGGCATCATCAACGGCATCGGCCACTGGTGGGGTTACCGCAACTTTGAAGCCCCCGACGCTTCGACCAATGTCTCACCCTGGGGCATCCTGATCGGCGGCGAAGAGCTGCACAACAACCACCACACCTACCCGACCTCGGCCAAGTTCTCGGTCAAGCCTTATGAGTTCGACATCGGCTGGGTTTACATCCGCGGCATGGAGATGATCGGCCTGGCCAAGGCGCGCAAGACCGTACCGCAGCTCAAGCTGGGCCCGATCAAGCCGCAGGCCGATGCCAAGACGCTGGAGGCGATCATCGCCAACCGCTACGAGGTGATGGCCAAGTACGCGCTGGAGCTGCGTGCGGCCTGTGCCCATGAGTTGGAACGTGTCAAGCAGCAGGGCGCCGATGCCAAGTTGTCCAAGCTGGCCGACCTGCAGCTGGCCCAACGCTGGCTGCACCGCGATGCCGAGAAGATCCCCAGCGAGGTGCTGCCGCAGCTGGCCAAGGCCATCCAGCACAGCCCGCAGCTGGCCAAGCTGGTGAGCATGCGCGAAGAACTGCGCCAGCTCTGGACTCGCACAAATGTGTCGGCCGAGCAACTGGTGGTGGATTTGCAGGTTTGGTGCAAGAACGCCGAGGCCAGCGGCATCCATGCGCTGCAGGAGTTCTCGATGAACCTGCGTGCGGCGCGCGCTTGATCACAGCGCCAGAGCCAAGCTGACCAAAGGGCCCTGAGGGGCCTTTTTTCGTGTGCCAGGAGGCTGTCGGGCTTTGGGACGGGCCCGCGCCGGGGAGAGTTGCGGTGGCAGGCTAGGAGCCTGTCGGGCTTGGGGAGCGTCGGCTGCGAATCGACCGCAGCGGTCCATTTCTCACCGTCTTTTTGCCCCATAGCTGGGCTATGGGGCGGCAAATCCGGCAAGAACTGTCCTCGCTGGGGCCGTTTCTGGCTATCGTCGGCCCAGGTGCGACAGGCTCCTAGGAGCCTGTCGGGCTTGGGGAGTGTCGGCTGCGAATCGACCGCAGCGGTCCATTTCTCACCGTCTTTTTGCCCCATAGCT
>JBBQJN010000019.1:0-24161 GCA_038325945.1 Burkholderiales bacterium
GCGCGCTGGGCACCCGGCATGCTGGCCGACTACATCGCCGCCGGCACGGTGCGCAGCGACGGCCAATGGGTGCTGGCCTTCGAGCGCGAGATTGAGACCCGCATCTACGACAGCCTGCCGCACCACCTGGGCACGGTGCTGCGCCGCCATCCGCTGCGTTGCCCAGTGGGCTTCATTGCCGGCACCCGCTCGGTAGAGATCCGCCAAGGCGGCCTGGAAACCGCGCGCCGGCTGGCCGGCGAGCGCTTGCTGTGGCTCGAAGGCAGCCACCTCTACCCGATGGAGCAGCCGCAGCAGACGGCGGATGCGGTGCTCAAGCTGCTGGCCGGGATGCGACCTGGCTGAGCGTCGCGCTGCTGCTGCGGCCAGCAGTGGCTCGGGTATAAACCATCGACACCTCACCGAGACAATCGATGCAAGCCACCCTGAAAGACCTGCTGGCCATCGGCGCCGACAACGCCCCCGCCATCTCCGCGCCATCGCGCCAGCCGCTGAGTTTTGGCGCGTTGCGTCAGCTGATCACCGACACCATCGCCCAGCTCAACGCGCTGGGCATAGGCCGCAACGACCGCGTCGCCATCGTGCTGCCCAACGGCCCGGAGATGGCCAGTTGCTTCATGGCCTGCGCGCGCGGCGTGGTCAGTGCGCCGCTGAACCCGGCCTACCGCGCCGAAGAGTTCGAGTTCTACCTGTCCGACCTCAACGCCAAGGCCTTGATCGTCGAGCAAGGCAGCACATCGCCAGCGATCGAGGTGGCGCAGAAGCTGGGCCTGCGCCTGATTGACCTGCTGCCGCAGCCCGACGCAGGGGCCGGCAGCTTTGTGCTGCAGCCGCGCGAGGCCCGTGCCGACACCCCGGCCAATCAAGGCGGTGACGCCCAGCCGGGCGACGTGTCGATGGTGTTGCATACCTCGGGCACCACCTCGCGGCCCAAGATCGTGCCGCTGTCGCAGGCCAACCTGGCGGCCTCGGCGGCCAACATCCGCCGCACGCTGAAGTTCGGGCCCAGCGACTGCGGCCTCAACATCATGCCGCTGTTCCACATCCACGGCCTCATCGCCGGCGTGCTGGCGCCACTGGCCGCCGGCTCGCAGGTGTTCTGCACGCCGGGCTTCAATGCGCTGAAGTTTTTTGCCTGGATGGACGAGGCAAAGCCCAGCTGGTACACCGCCGTGCCAACCATGCACCAGGCGATCGTCTCGCGTGCGGCCAAGAACGCCGAAGTCATCGCGCGTCACCCCTTGCGCTTTCTGCGCTCGTCGTCGTCGTCGATGCCACCGCAGGTGATCATCGAGCTTGAGGCCGCCTTCGGCGCGCCGCTGATCGAGTCTTACGGCATGACCGAGGCCAGCCACCAGATGGCCAGCAACCCGCTGCCGCCCGCAGCGCGCAAGCCCGGCACGGTGGGCCTGGCCGCTGGCCCTGAGGTGGCGATCATGGCCAAGGACGGCAGCCTGCTGCCGCGCGGCACCGGGCCCGAACAAACCGGCGAGATCGTCATCCGCGGCAGCAATGTGACCACCGGCTACGAGAACAACCCCCAGGCCAATGCCGACGGCTGGCGCGACGGCTGGTTTTGCACCGGCGACCAGGGCGTGATCGATGCCGACGGCTACCTCAGCATCACCGGGCGACTGAAGGAGATCATCAACCGCGGCGGCGAGAAGATCAGCCCGCGCGAGGTGGATGAAATATTGATGGACCACCCAGCGGTGGCCCAGGTGGTGTGCTTCGGCATGCCGCACCCGAAGCTGGGCGAGGAAGTGGCCGCGGTAGTGGTGCTGCGCGAGGGCCAAGCGGCGAGCGAGCGCGACCTGCAGGCCTTTGTGGCCAGCCGCGCCGCCGACTACAAGGTACCGAAGAAGATTCTGTTCATGGCCGAGATCCCCAAGGGCGCTACCGGCAAGCTGCAACGCATCGGCCTGGCGCAGAAGCTGGGCCTGGGCGCATGAAGTTCGCCGTGGTCGGCGCCGGTGCCATCGGCGGCTATCTGGGCGCCAAGTTGGCGCTGGCCGGCCAGGATGTCACCTTCATCGCCCGCAACAAGAATCTGGCGGCGATCCAGGCCGATGGCTTCAGGCTGATCCTCGAAGACGGCAGCGAGCAGCATGCCAGCAGCGTGCGCGCAATGCAGCGCATGGCCGCGGCCGGGCCGCAGGACGTGGTGCTGCTCACCGTCAAGGCGCACCAGGTAGTCGATCTGCTGCCCGATCTGCGCGCGCTGTTCGGCCCGCAGACGATGCTGGTGACGATGATCAATGGCGTGCCCTGGTGGTACTTCCAGCGCCTGGGTGGCGCATGGGACGGCCGCGGCCTGGACAGCGTCGACCCCGGCGGGCGCATCGCGGCACAGATCGAGCCCGAGCGCATCATCGGCAGCGTGGTCTACCCGGCGGCCGAGCTGGTGGCGCCCGGTGTGGTGCGGTTGATCGAGGGCAACCGCTTCAGCCTGGGTGAGCTCGACGGCAGCCGCAGCGAGCGCATCAGTGCCTTGTCGCAGGTGCTGATCGGCGCTGGCTTCAAGGCACCGGTGAGCAAGGACATCCGCAGCGAGCTGTGGGTCAAGCTCTGGGGCAACCTCAGCTTCAACCCGATCTCGGCGCTGAGCCATGCCACGCTCGAAGACATCTGCCGCTTTCCGCCATCGCGCGCGCTGGCCGCCGGCATGATGGCCGAGGCCCAGGCGGTGGCCGAGAAACTGGGCGTGCGCTTCAAGATCACGCTCGACCAGCGCATTGCCGGCGCTCAAGGCGTGGGCGCGCACAAGACCTCGATGCTGCAGGATGTGGAGCATGGTCGCGCGCTGGAGCTTGAAGCCCTGGTCGGCGCGGTACTCGAGCTCGGCCGCATCACCGGCACCGCCACGCCAATGATCGAGGCCATCCACGGCGCCACCGCCTTGCTGGCGCGCACGCTGCGCGGTCGGCCGCTGAAGATCGACGCGGACTGAGTTCGCCCCCAAGGCGGCGGCAAATGCCCGCCGCCGCCCCCCCGAGGGGGAGGAGTCAACTCGGGAGCGGCCCAGCGTTGACTCATAAGCGCCCCAAGGCGGCGAAGGGCGGCGGCCAGCGCGGCGCTCAGCGCTGCGGCATGTTGGCCGGGCTTATCACCGGGCTCACCGTGGCATCGGCCGGCACCGGCGGCATGCCCTCGTTCCAGCGCTGCCATTGCTCGCGCATGGTCTGCAGGCGATCGGGCTCGCGCGCAGCCAGGTTGGCGCGCTCGCGGGCGTCGGCGGTCAGGTTGAACAAGTAGTCATGGCCGTCGACACGCAGGTACTTCCAGTCGCCCGCACGCAGCGCACGCTGGCCGCGGTGGTTCATGCGCCAATAAAGATCGCGCTCAAAGCCGGCTTGCGGATCCAGCAACACCGGCAGCAAGGACACGCCATCGGGCGGGTACTGCGGGTCGGGCTGGCCACCACCGGCGGCCAGCAGTGTGGTCGACCAGTCCATCGTCATGCAGGTCTGCGCGCTAACGCCACCCGCCGCGATACGCGCCGGCCAATGCGCAATCCACGGCACGCGGATGCCACCCTCGGTGAGGTCCATCTTGCCGCCCACGAGTGGCCAGTTGTCGGAGAAGCGCTCGCCGCCGTTGTCGCTGGTGAAGACCACCAGGGTGTCGCGCTGCAGCCCCTCATCGCGCAGCGCGGCCATCAGCTGGCCAATGCCCTCGTCCATGTGGTGGATCATGCGCTGGTAGGTGGCCACGCTGCCGCCGTCCAGGTGCTGCAGCTTGCCCGCCAGCGTGGCTGCCAATGCGGCGTCGTCGCGTGTCTCCCAAGGCCAGTGCGGCGCGGTGTAGTGCAGGCTGATGAAGAAGGGCTTGCCGGCGCGCGCCGCTGTGGCCTGCTGGCGCACATGCTGGCAGGCGCGCTGCGAGATCAGATCGGTGAGGTAGCCGATCTCCTGGCGGGGTTCCTCGCCCTCGTAGAGATCATGCTCGCCACTGAAGGCGCAGTGGGTGAAGTAGTCAACGCCGCCGGCCATGATGCCGAAGAAGTGCTCGTAGCCCGAGCGCAGCGGGCCGAAGTGCGGCGGGTAGCCCAGGTGCCATTTGCCGATCAGCGCCGTGCTGTAGCCGGCCGCTTGCAGCAGCGAAGGCAGCGTGGGCAGCGCCACCGGCAAACCCAGATCAGGCTTGCCTCGGGCGCGCGCGTTGATGGGCTCCTCCAGCGCGCCGCGCAGCCGGTACTGGTAGCGCAGTGTCATCAGCGCAAAGCGTGTCGGCGAGCACACCGGCGAGTTGGCATAACCCTGGGTGAACTTCAGCCCGCCCGCAGCCAACGCGTCGATGTGCGGCGACACCGGCCCAAAACCGGCGCTGCGGCCGCCGTAGCAGCCGAGGTCGGCGTAACCCAGATCGTCGGCGACGATGAAGATGATGTTGGGCTGCTGCGCAGGTGCAGTCGCGTTGCCTGTGGAGTCGGTCATCTCAGTTTCCACGGCGCCAGAGGGCTCGCCGAACGAGTGCATCCACGGCCAACAAGTGGCCGCCGCAGAACCGGCTTTGCCGGGCCGCTGGGGGCGCCCCCCTGGGGAGAGGCGGCGAAGCCGCTTCGGGGGGGGTACCTCAATCGAACTGCAGGCCGGCCTTCTGGATCACCGGCAGCCATTGCGCCTTGAAGTGATCGAGCATGGCCTTGGTCTGCGCACGGCTGGCCGACACCGGCTCGGCCTTGGCGGCGCTGAACTTCTCGCGCAGCGCGGGCTGCAACATCGCTGCAGCAATCTCGCGCGCCAGCATCTCGACCCTCTCGGGCTTCATGCCAGGGCGGGCGTAGAGCACGTTGAAGCCGTCGGCGCTGATATCGAGCCCGGCCTCCTTGAAGGTGGGCAGCGCGGCCACCGCGCGCTTGGCGCCCGAGGTTGCCAGGATGCGCAGCTTGCCGCCTTCGTGCAGCGGCAGCAGGGTATCGAGCGTGTCCACCGCCACCGCCACATGGCCACCGATCAGGTCGGTGCTCAACGGTGCCGAGCCCTTGTAGCCGATCACCTGGGCCGGCGCCTTGGCCGCCTGCGCCACCATCAGCGCAAAGAAGTGCGGCAAGCTGCCGGTGGCCGGCACACCCAGGTTGGCCTTGTCGGGGTTGGCCTTGATCCAGGCCAGCAGGTGGTTGAGTTCACGCACCGGCACGGCCGGGCCCACCGCCAGCGCAAACTCGTAGCTGCTGATCTGGCTGATCGGCTGAAAGTCGCGATCAGGCTCGTAGCCGTTGTTCTTGAAAACCAGCGGCGCCACCACCATCAGCGCCGGATTGGCCAGCATCAACACCGGGGCGTCGGCCGGACCACCCGCCAGTTGCCGCGCCGCCAGCCGGCCGCCCGCGCCAACGATGTTCTCGACGATCACCGGCGTGCCCAGCCGGGGCTGCAGCGCCTCTGCCAGCAGGCGCGCGGCGCGGTCGGACGAGCCACCCGGCGGATACGGCACGACGATGCGCAGCGGCGTCTTGTCGGCGCCCTGCGCCAGGGCAATACCGGCGGTGCCGGACAGTGCGCCTGCACACAGCAGGGCGGCGGCCAGGGCAAGGGTCAGGGTGCGGCGGACGCGCATGGGCAGGCTCCAGAGCAAGAAGGGGTGGTGCCAAGGCTATCAAGCGGCACCGAAATTGTTCTAATCAATCATCCTAGGTTCCGCAGTTGACCGCTTGAAACCGCTGGCCACACCGAATGAACGCTCAATTTTGTACTCACGACCACGTTCACCCTTTGGGTCAGAGCGCTACACACCCGATTGAGCTGCGCTACGGCACGCCAGCGGCGTTGCTCGTCCTCGCGGGCATGAGCCCGCAGCGTCGTCGCGCCTTGCTGGCGCACCGCATCGCAGCCCACTCGGGCGTGTCCAACTGCGGAATCTAGGATCATGGATCCAACACGGGAAAACACCGACCCCCTGCTGCGGCCGCAGCGGCTCGACGATTTGCTGCTGTACCGGCTGAGCGTGATCACCCGCAGCGCCAGCCTGCCGATGGTGCGTTTGTTCGAGGGCGAGTTGGGCATCACGCGCCGCCATTGGCATGTGTTGGCACTGGTGGCCGAGCATGGCAGCCTGAGCCCGTCACAGATCGCCGACCTGTGCTGGCTGGACCGGCCTCAGGTCTCGCGCGCGCTGGCCGGCCTGGTGGAGATGGGCCTGCTGCAACGCCAGCCCGGCGTCGGCCGCACCCGCATCGAAGCCAGCGATGCCGGCCGGATGATGTACGGGCGCGCCCTGCAGCGGGTGGCGGCGTTTAACGCCGAGTTGGTGAGCGTGCTGAGCGCGCCGCAGCGCACGCAACTCGACGCGATGCTGGCCTTGTTGCAGGCGCAGGTGCAAGGGCTGTCCGATGCGACAGCGAGAACCGCGATGCCGGCACGGCGCAGCCGCGGTGGGCGGGTCGAGCGCTGACCAAGCCACGCACCTGCGGGCCGGCCGTGGCCCGCACGCCGAGCACGGCAATCCGGCGAACCGCAATGCCGTGTGTCGAGCCAAGCGTGATCTGCAGCCGGATATCAGGCCGGCCGTGTAGCCCACACACACCGGCTACGCTGAGTTGAGTTGAGTTGAGTTGAGCGTCGAGAGCATGGCCTCTTGGCCTCTTGGCCTCTTGGCCGATAGCCGCAGCCAGCCGGCACCGCCGTGTAGTCGTTAGCCCACAGGCACTTGCGGCGCCCGCCGATGGCGCCGGGCCAGCGCCCTGCCGACGATGGTGCTCGGCACCAGCCCCTGGCGCCGCATCACGGCCAACCCGGCGCCGGCACGGGCACCCCCGCCTGCGTCACATCAGAAAGCTCGTCCCGTGCGCCTTCCGGCAACCCCCCTTCCGGCAACGCCACCACCGCCGACCCGTTCTCGCCGCACCGTCATGGCCGTGACCGTGCTGGGCCTGACGCTGTTGGCCGGTGTGGTCGCGGGTGAAGCGCTGGGTTGGCCGTTCCTGGTTGAGCCGTTGCAGCGGCAGCTCTCAGCCCGCTTGCAACGCCAGATCAGCCTGGCGCCCACCCCGTCAACGACCACGCAACCGGGTGCCACGTTGCGCTTCATCGGTGGCCTGAGGCTGCAGACACCACAGCTTGAGATTGCCGCGCCGGCCTGGAGCGCCGCGCCGCGGCTGCTGCGCGCCGACGATGTGACGCTGGCGCTGCGTTATGTCGACCTGTGGCGCGCCTGGCACGGCGAGCCGCTGCGTATCGACCAGCTGCAGGCCGCCACCTTGGACGCGGTACTGGAACGTTGCGCCGACGGCCGCGCGTCATGGCAGTTCGGGCCGGCGCGTACACCGGATGAGGCCACGACGAAGCCGCTGCCCTTGCCAAGCTTCGGCCAGCTGCGCGTGGCGGCCGGCACGGTGCGCCATGTCGATACCCTGCTGGCGCTCGACGCCACTTTCAAGCTGTCGTTGGTTGACCCGGTGCCGGCGGCGCCGCACGCGGTGGCGAGCAGCGCAGGGGCCAGCAGCGTGGCTGCCACCAGCGCTGCCAACAGCGCCGCCAACAACGCCGTCAATAACGCCGCCAACAGCGCCGCCGAAAGCGCCGCCGCCGGCCCATCCGCCAGCGTGCTGCAGGTCAGTGGCCGTGGCAGCTTTCGCCAGATGCCTTTGACGCTGGACCTGCATGCCACCGGCGTCATGCCCTGGGCCAACGACCAGGCACAGAGCCCAGCCTTGCCCTTGAAGCTGCAGGCCCGCATCGGCCGCACCGCGTTGGATTTCGACGGCACTGCGCTCGACCTGCTGCACCTGGGCGGTCTGAGCGGGCGCTTTCGCCTCAGTGGCCCGTCACTGGCTGCGGTGGGCGACCCGCTGGGCGTGACGCTGCCGTCGACCGCACCCTTCCGCGCCAGCGGCGGCATCATCCGGCAGGGCACCATCTGGCGGGTGGTCGTCGACGATGCCAGCGTCGGCGCCAGCCGGCTCGACGGCGCCTTCAGCTACGACACCGGCCGCAGCAAGCCGCTGCTGGCGGGCCGGCTTGGTGGCAGCCGGCTGCTGCTGGCCGATCTGGGCCCGATGCTGGGCACGACGTCGGCAGTGGCCGCCGTCAAACTGCCCGCGCCCGCCGCACCCGCAGCACCCGCAGCACCCGCCGCAGCCGCAACACCGTCTGCGCCAGCATCGCCAGCAGTCCTCTCAGCGCAAGCCGAGGCGGCGGCCGTGCCGGTGCCGCTGCCGGCATCCACGCGTGGTCCGGGCAAACTGTTGCCCAGCCGCCAGTTTGACCTGGCGGCGCTGCGGTCGATGGACGCCAACGTGCTGATCGACCTGCGCGAGCTGGACTTGAATACGACCAAGCTGGAGCCCCTGCGGCCGCTGCGTGCCCACCTGGTGCTCAGCGACGGCCTGCTCAGGCTGCAGGATCTGGACGCCCGCGCTGCGCAGGGCCGCTTGCGGGGTGAGTTGCAGCTCGACGGCCGCGGCAACACCGCACTGTGGACGACGCGGCTGCAATGGGATGCCGTGATGCTCGAGCGCTGGATTCAACCGCCAGCAGCCGGCCCCGTACCAGCTTATGTCTCGGGCCGGCTTGCGGGCCAGGCCAACCTGGCCGGCCAGGGCCGGTCTACCGCCGAGATCCTGGCCAGCCTGAGCGGCCAACTGCGCACCGAGCTGCACGGCGGCGCGGTCTCGCACCTGGCCATCGAGGCCGCCGGCCTAGATCTGGCCCAAGCCCTGGGCCTGCTGATCAAGGGCGACGACATGCTGCCGGTGCATTGCGCGTTGGCCGACCTGGTGGCCGAGCGTGGCGTGCTGCGGCCGCGGGTGATGGTGCTCGACACCAGCGACTCGGTGATCTGGGTCGACGGCACGCTGTCGCTGGCCAGCGAAGCCATCGACCTGCGCGCCGTCGTCAGCCCCAAAGACTTCAGCCCGCTGGCGCTGCGCTCGCCCTTGCTGGTGCAGGGCAGCCTGGCCGAGCCCAGGATCTCGGTCGAAAAGGGCCCGGTGGCGCGCAAGCTGGCCGTCGCCACCCTGCTGGCGCTGTTCAATCCGCTGGCGGCATTGATCCCCTTGCTCGACACCGGCGAGGCGCGGCCAGGCGGGTCTGCCGGCGACGGCTGCAAGGCGTTGCTGGCGAGACGGCCTGCAGCCGGCCGCTAGCGGCACCCCATCCTCCGACAAAGGATTCGAGCATGCGCCTGCTGACCTCGATGCCGATGCTGGTGCTGGTGCTGGCCTTGATCGCCGTTGCGGCCTGCAGCAGCCTGCCGACGATGGTGCCCGACCTGGCCCGGCAAGCCGGTGGCCCCGAGCCGCGGCTGGCCAGCGCCTGCGGCCCGCTGTCAGCGGCGCAGAGCCGCGCCGTGCTGCGGTCCGGTAGGTTGGAGTGAACATCGTGAACTCCAACGTATTCGCTCACTCCACCCTGTTGGGCTGCCGTTTTTTGTTGGAGTTCGCGGGCTCACTCCAACCTACCAGGCTCAACGCTGCTGCAGCCTCAGCTTCGCCACCACCGGCCCGTCGTGACGGTAGGAGTGGCAGGTGTCGATCAGCGCGTCGAGCTTGAAGATGCGCACCGGCTCGGGCTGGCCCGGCTGGCGCGGCGCATAGTTGTTCGACGCGAAGGACTGCACCGCCGCCGCAGCCATGGTGTCGAGCAGGGCCAGCACATGGGTGCAGCCAGCCACGCCGCCCAGCCGCTCGCGTAGCGCCTTGCGAAAGCCCCTGGCCAGCGACAAGCCAACCAGCCGCTGGAAGTTCGGGTTGACCTCGGGGCAAGTCTCGTAGGGCGTGCTTGGCATGGCCGAGACCACGGCCAGGATGTGGCGGCTGCTATCCACCGTCAGCCGCAGCTGCATCAGGTGCAGCGCCGAGCCGGCCTGGCAGACGCCACGAAACGGGCTCTCGTAGTCGAACGGCCGGGTGTCGATGAAGCGGCCGTCGATGTCGATCAAGCCATCTTCGCGCCGGAAACTGCGGCAGACGATGCTGCGCGTGCACACCGGCTCACGCGCCACCGGTTCGGGCAGCAGCCAGCCACCGTCGATGGCGGCATGCATGTCCTCGCCCGGCACGGCGCTCATTGGACACCCCTGCGCGCATGGCGCTCCGGGATTCGCGCTTGGGAGCGGCCCGGCGCGCTCATGCTGCGGCCCCCGCGCCCTGAATCGCGAAGCGCTGGTTGAGTCGAGTGGCCATGGCGGCGCTCCTTCGGAAAATGCAAGCGGGGGGCGCAAGCCCCCCGATGCGAAACAAGATCGCGGCCCGGTGGACCGGATCAGCTGCGGAACACCGCCGGCATGCTGTTGTCGTCGCCGCTGCCTTCCATGGCGCGGATCTCGTTGCGGCCGACCACCAGGTGGTGCACCTCATCCGGGCCGTCGGCCAGCCGCAGCGTGCGCTGCTGCGAGTACATGTGGGCCAGCGGCGTGTGCTGCGAGACACCCAGCGCACCGTGCATCTGGATTGCCTGGTCGATGATCTTGCACACCTGCTCGGGCACCATGGCCTTGACCATGTGCACCCAGATGCGGGCTTCGCGGTTGCCCAGTACGTCCATCGCCTTGGCCGCCTTGAGCACCATCAGCCGCATCGCCTCGATCTCGATGCGCGCGCGCGAGATGATCTCGACGTTGCCGCCCAGCCAGGCCAGCTGTTTGCCGAAGGCCATGCGCGAGACGCCACGCGCCACCATCAGGTCGAGTGCCTTCTCGGCGGCGCCGATCGAGCGCATGCAGTGGTGGATGCGACCCGGCCCCAGGCGCACCTGAGAGATCTCGAAACCGCGACCTTCGCCCAACAGCATGTTGTCCTTCGGCACACGCACGTTGTTGTATTTGATGTGCATGTGGCCATGCGGCGCGTGGTCTTCGGCAAATACATGCATGGCGCCGATGATCTCCACCCCCGGCGCGTCCTTGGGCACCAGGATCATCGACTGCTGCTTGTGCGGCGCCGCGTCGGGGCTGGTGCGCACCATCGTGATCAGCAGCTTGCAGCGCGGGCTGCCGGCGCCCGAGATGTAGTGCTTCTCGCCGTTGATGACCCATTCGTCGCCCTCGAGCACCGCAGTGGTGGCAATGTTCTTGGCATCCGACGAGGCATGGTGCACCTCGGTCATCGAATAGGCCGAGCGGATCTCGCCGTTGAGCAGCGGCTTGAGCCACTCTTCCTTCTGCGCCGGCGTGCCCACGCGCTCCAGCACCTCCATGTTGCCGGTATCGGGTGCCGAGCAGTTCATGCACTCGCTGGCCAGCGGCTGCTTGCCCAGCTCGGCCGCGATGTAGGCGTAATCCAGGTTCGACAGGCCTTCGCCGGTTTCGGCGTCGGGCAGGAAGAAGTTCCACAGCCCTTCTTTCTTGGCCTGGGCCTTGGCGGTGTTGAGCAGATCGAGCTGGCCGTCGGCATAGGAGAAGCGCTCGGCCCGGCCTTCGCCCAGCTTCTCGTACTGCTCGGCCATCGGCTCGACCGTCTCCTTGATGAAGCGCTTGACATGTTCATACAGCGGCATGGCCTTCTCGGACATGCGCAAGTCATTGAGCGGATCGTTCGGGCTCAGCTTGAAGGCAGAGGCCGTCTTGGCGTTGGCTTGGGTCATGGTGGGTTGATCTCCGTGGGTGGCTGTATGACGCTGACATGGGCACGCCCACCGGCGCCCCATCACAGGGCGGCGCGGCGGCATGACGGGTCGCAGCCCGACTGTGCGCCCTGCGGGTGCACTTGCGCAGTCGTTCGGGTGACAGTCGGGCCGCCTTCCCCCGCCCATGATCCAGGGCATGAAGCCGGCCTGCCGCCGGCGTCGACCCAGCCAGCCCGGCCAGGAGACTGCTTGCCCCCCGATCCCCGCCCCTTCGACGGCCTCAAGGTGTTGGACTGCGCCAGCTATATCGCCGGGCCGGCGGCGGCCACCATGCTGGGCGACTTCGGCGCCGATGTGGTCAAGATCGAGCCACCCGAGGGCGACCCGCTGCGCAGCATGTACCGGCTGTCCGGCAGTCCGCCGGCCGATCGCAACTACCCCTGGGAGCTCGACTCGCGTGGCAAGCGCAGCCTGGTGCTCGACCTCAAGCAGGGCGCCGGCCAGGCCGTGCTGCACCGCCTGGTGGCGCAGGCCGATGTCTTCATCACCAACCTGCCCTTGCCGGTACGCCGCAGGCTGGCGATCGACCAGAACCGTTTGCTGCCGCTGAACCCACGGCTGATCTACGGCTCGCTCACCGCCTATGGCGAAACCGGCCCCGAGGCCGACAAGGCCGGCTTTGATGTCACCGCCTACTGGGCGCGCTCGGGGCTGATGGACATGGTGCGCGCCGACCAGAGCGCCGTGCCATCGCGGCCGGTGGCCGGCATGGGCGACCACCCCAGCGCGGTAACGCTGTTTGCCGCCATCACTACCGCGCTGTACCAGCGCGAGCGCAGCGGCCGCGGCGGCGCGGTGGGCACCTCGCTGCTGGCCAACGGACTGTGGGCCAACAGCGTGCAGGTGCAGGCCCAGCTCAGCGGCGTGGTCTACCCGCCGCGCCAGCCGCGTGAGCGCGCGCTGAACGCGCTGAACAACCTTTACCGCTGTGCCGACGGCCGCTGGCTCAACCTGGTGGTGCTCAACGAGGCGCGGCAATGGCGGCCGCTGCTGCTGGCGCTGGGTCTGGACGAGCTGGCCGACGACAGCCGCTTTGCCAGCACCGAGCTGCGCGCCGCGCACAGCGCGCAGCTGGTGCGCTTGTTCGACCAGCGCTTCGTGGCCCATCAGCTGGCCCACTGGCGGCAGCTGCTGGACGCCGCCGGCATCACCTTCGGCCTGGTCGGCACGCTGGCCGACATCGCCGACGATGCGCAGCTGCGCCATGCCGGCGCGCTGGTGGCCAGCGAACACGGCGCCGGCTGGACGGTGGCCAACCCGGTGCAGTTGGCCGGCACACCACAGCGCCCGCCCGGAGCCGCGCCAGCGCTGGGCCAGCACAGCGCTGAGTTGCTGCGCGAGGCCGGCTTCAGCGCCGACGAGATCAATCAGCTGCTGGCCGACCGCGTGCTGGGCGCTGGCGCGTCGGTGCCAACGGCCGAGCCGCCACGCCCTGCCTCACCGGCCCTGCGATGAGCCAGCTGATCGATTGACCATGCCCACAGCCCTGGCTGCGCCCCGCTTGACCACGACACCCCGCACGGAGACCCCCAGATGACTCAGCCCCAGTTTGAAACCCTGCTCTACAGCGTCGACGACGGCATCGCCACCGTCACGCTGAACCGGCCCGACAAGCTCAACGCCTTCACCACCACGATGCGCGACGAGCTGGTCGCTGCCTTCGACCACACCGATGCCGACGACGCGGTGCGGGTGGTGATCATCACCGGCGCCGGCCGCGCCTTCTGCGCCGGCGCCGATCTGTCCTCAGGCGGCAAGACCTTCGACTACGCCTCGCGCGGCGAGTCGGCGCGCGACAAGTACAAAGTGGGCGATGTCTACCGTGACGGCGGCGGCATCACCACGCTGCGCATGTTCAACAGCCTGAAACCGGTGATCGGCGCCATCAACGGCGCTGCGGTCGGCATCGGCATGACGATGCAGCTGCCGATGGACATCCGCATGGCCAGCACCACGGCGCGCTTCGGCTTTGTCTTTGCCCGCCGCGGCATCACGCTGGAGGCGGCATCGAGCTGGTTCTTGCCCAAGCTGGTGGGCATGCAGACAGCGCTGGAGTGGTGCATGAGCGGCCGCATCTTCGATGCCCAGGAAGCGCTGGAGCGCGGTCTGGTGTGCTCGCTGCATGCGCCAGACGACTTGATGAGCGCAGCCCGCGCGCTGGCCCGCGAGATCGCCGACAACACCGCGCCGGTATCGGTGGCACTGACGCGCCAGATGCTGTGGCGCATGGCCGGCGCCGCGCATCCGATGGAGGCCCATTGTGTTGACAGCCGGTCGATCCAGGCCCGCGGCCAGTCGGCCGATACGCGTGAAGGCGTCAGCTCCTTCCTTGAAAAGCGCACGCCGGTCTACTCGGACAAGGTATCGACCGACATGCCCGAGTTTTTCCCCTGGTGGGACGAGCCTGATTTCAAGTGAGCGTGGCCAGCCGCAGCCTCAATCCATCCCGCAGGAGACCCGCATGTACTCACCTTTCGACCTCAGCGGCCATGGCGCCGTGATCACCGGCGGCAACGGCGGCATCGGCCTGGGCATGGCCCGCGCGCTGCTGGCCTCAGGCGCCCAGGTGGCGATCTGGGGCTCAAACCCCGACAAGACCGAGGCCGCCCGCGCCGGCCTGGCCGCCGAATGTGGCGATGCTGACCGTGTGCACGGTTTCATCTGCGATGTCGGCGACGAGGCCCAGGTTGACACGTGTTTTGCCGCGTCGGTGGCCGCGCTGGGCCGCGTCGACAGCTGCTTTGCCAACGCCGGCGTTTCGGGCAAGGGCAATCTGCTGATGGACATGAGTCTGGATGAATTTCGCCGCGTGCAGCGCATCAACGTCGAGGGTGTGTTCCTGACGCTGCGCGCCGCCGCCCGCCACATGGCGGCGCATGGTCAGGGCGGCTCGTTGGTGGCCACCGCCAGCACCGCCGCAGTGGAAGGCGCGGCGCGCAACAGCCACTACGGCGCTTCAAAGGGTGCGGTGACGGCCTTCATCCGGGCGCTGGCGGTAGAACTGGCGCGGTACAAGATCCGCGCCAATTCGATCCTGCCGGGCTGGATCGGCACCGACATGACCGAGCGATCATTCAACAACCCGCGCTTTGCCGAGGCGGTGATGCCACGCATACCGGCGCGGCGCTGGGGCGACATCAACGACTTCGGCGGCATCGCCGTCTACCTGGCCAGCCAGGCCTCGGCCTACACCACCGGCGAGCAGTTCCTGATCGACGGCGGCTACACCAAGTTTTAGGAGCCGCTGCTTTGCCCCTGCAACTCAGTTAGAACACGCTGTCGTTGTTGAGCCACATCACGCCGATGCGGCGGTCGTTGCGCGGCAGCCGGCCGGCGGCGCCGCGATCATTGTCGATGTCGATGTCGCTGTCGATGGAGTTCAACCAGGTGTCTTGATGGCTGACCACGGTGCTTGTCTCCCAGGGCGCTGGTGCGCCCGCTGTGTTGCAGCTGTCAGATCACTCGCCCGGCCGCCGCCCAATAGGGCTCGCGCAGCAGGCGTTTGAGCACCTTGCCCAGCGCGTTGCGGGGAAAGTCATCACGAAACTCCAGCGCCGACAAGCGCTGGTGCCGCGCCAGCCGCTCATTCGCCCAGGCCATCAGCACCTCTGGCGGGCTGGCAGCGCCGGGCCGGCAGATCACCATCGCCAGCGCGGTTTCACCCCACTTGTCGTGCGGGATGCCGATCACGGTGACGTCCATCACCTCGGGGTGGCCGCCCACGATGGCCTCGATGTCGGTCGGAAAGACGTTGAAGCCGCCTGAAATGATCATGTCCTTCTTGCGGTCGACCAGGGTGATGAAGCCCTGCGCATCCAGCTTGCCGATGTCGCCCGAGCGGATCCAGCTGCGGCCGCGCTCGTCGCGCCAGATCAGCGCGGCGGTTTGCTCGGGCCGGCGGTGGTAGCCGGTCATCATGGCGGCGCCGTAGCCGGCGATCTCGCCCAGCTCGCCGGGTGGCAGAACATTGCCGGCGTCGTCGAGGATGCAGACCTCGCAGCCGATCACCGGCCGGCCCACGCTGTCGAAGCGCTGTTCATGCTGGCCGGGCTTGAGCACCGCGCCAAAGCCTTCTGAGAAGCCGTACAGCTCGGTCAGCTTGTTGCCAAAGCGGCGTTGCACCTCGCGCTTGGTGTCGCGCCGCAGCGGCGAGCCGGCGCACAACAGGCTTTGCAGCGACGTGGTGTCGAAGCCGTCGAAATCAGGCTGCGCCAACACCATCATGTACTGCGCCGGCACCATGAAGCTGTGCGTGATGCGCTCACGCTGCACCGTGGCCAGAAACTCACGCGGCTCGAAGGCTGGCATCACCACGCAGGTGCCACCCACAAACAGCACCGGCAGCATCACCAGCCAGGTGCCGTTGGAGTACAGCGCGGTGGTGGTGAGCGCCCGGCTGCTCTCGTTGAAGCCCTGCTCGATGGCGTTGAACATCGCCCAGTGGGTACGCACCCGGTGGTTCTGCACGATGCCCTTGGGTAGGCCGGTGGTGCCCGAGCTGTAAATGATGTTGAACGGCAGGCTGGCATGGCAGTTGGCCTGCGGCGGAGTGGCCTGCGCCCCGGCAATGAATTGCTCGAACGGCAGCCAGCCCGGCGCCTGGTGGAAAACAGCGATGCAGCCATCGGGCCGCAGTTTGGTGCAGGCCGCCCGCTGCTCACCCAGCCGGGCGCTGAAGTCCGGCGTGGCGAACAGCATCACCGCGTCGCTGTCGTCGATCAGGGTGGCCAGTTGCTCACCGGTGAGCAGGCCCGACAGTGGCACCACGCAGGCGCCAGCCCTGACGATGCCGAACACGATCTCCAGCATCTCCACCGCGTTGCCCATCAGCACCGCCACCTGACAGCCGGGGCCGATGCCTTGCTGCGCCAAGGCATTGGCCACGCGGTTGATGTTGGCGTTGAAGTCGCCCCAGCTGCGGCGCATGGCACCGCAGACCACCGCCTCCTTGTCGGGCTGGGTGCGGGCATGCACCTCAAACACGTCGGGGATCAGTACGCTGGTGTCGTCGAGGGTGTCGCGGGCGGTTAGGGTGGTCATGCTTCCGAGGCTAGCAGCCTGGCGCTTGAAAGCCAGTCGGGAAAGTCGGTAACGGCTGTCGCAGCGGTGACTTTGCCGTGTTTCGGCCCATCCGGACAAGCGAGCGCTTGCCGATTGCGGGCCGCTGCAATAGCCTATCGGCCATGACAAGCATCCTGGCCTACGACCCTGCCGACCCCGCCGTGCGGCGCAACCCCTTCCCGCTGTATGCCCGGCTGCAGGACGAGGACCCGGTGCACTGGAGCCCGGCGTTGCGGGCCTGGGTGCTGACCCGCTACGACGATGTGCGCCAGATGATGCTGTCCGAATCGATGTCGCCCGACCGGCTGCGGCCGTTTTACGCCCAGTTGCAGGGCGAGCGCCGCGACACGCTGGCCGAGGTGATGCGCTATATGTCGCTGTGGATGGTGTTCCGTGACCCACCCGAGCACACCCGGCTGCGCCGGCTGGTCGGCACGGTGTTCAACCTGAAGGCCCTCGAAGCGCTGGACGGCGCCGTCACCCGGGTGGTTGACCACTTGCTGGACCAACTGCCCACCGGCGTGCCGGTCGATTGGGCGCGTCAGGTGGCAGCACCACTGCCGGCCTACGTCATCATGGACATGCTGGCGATCCCGTACAGCGCCTTCCCCGAGCTGAAAGAAGCGTCCGACGAGTTGCGCGCCTTCATCGGCGGGGCCCGGGCCGATGGTGACCGCTATGCCCGGGCGCGCAGCGGCGCCGAGCGGCTGGCGGCGTTCTTCCGCACGCTGATCGCCCAGCGGCGTGCCGTGCCAGGTGAGGATTTTGTCAGCCGCATGATCAGCGCGCGCGACGACGAGGGCCGGCTGAGCGAAGACGAGCTGGTGGCCACCTGCATGCTGGTGCTGTTTGCCGGCCACGAGACCACCACCCACCTGCTGGGCAACGCGCTGCATGCGCTGCTGGACCACCCTGAACAACTGCAGCGGCTGCGCGACGACCCGGCGCTGATCGATGGCGCAGTCGAGGAATTCTTGCGCTACGACGGGCCCAGCAACGCGATTGCCCGGGTGGTCAAGTTGGACCACGCCATCGACGGGCGGCAGTTGAAAGCCGGCGACCGCGTGTTCGGTTTTGCCAACGCCGCCAACCGCGACCCGCGGATGTTTGCCGACCCGCAGGCGCTGGACATCGCCCGCACGCCCAACCGCCACCTGACCTTCGGCTTCGGCCTGCACTTCTGCATGGGCGCGCCACTGGCCCGGCTGGAAGGGCAGCGCTGCATTGGCCGGCTGGTGCAGCGTTTTGCCCACATCGAGCGCGTGGCCGGCCCGGCCGGTGAGCCCGAATGGATCGACGCGCTGGCGATGCGCGGGGTGTTCAGGCTGCCGATCCGGCTTGGCTGAACCCCCCGCACACCGCAACAGACCCCAGCAGACCCCAGGAGACCCCAGGAGACCCGATGCAAGACGCCTACCTCATCGGCACCAGCTGCACCCGCTTTGGCAAGCAGCCCGGCGCCAGCTTCAAGGCCCTTACCCGTGAAGCCTACCTGGCCGTGCTGGCCGATGCCGGCCTGGCCGACGGTGGCCGCATCGGCAACGCCTGGTTCGGCAACTGCGGCATGGGCAGCTGGGGCCAGCGCAACATCCGCGGCCAGGTGTGCTTCACGCCGCTGGTGCAAGAAGGCCTTTTCCCCGAGCGGGTGGGCATGGTCAATGTGGAAGGCGGCTGCGCCACCGCCAGCATGGCGCTGCACGGCGCCTGGAAGGACGTGCTGTCGGGCACTGCCGAGCTGAGCCTGGCGATCGGCGTGGAAAAAACCTTCGTGCCCGACAGCGTGCCCAACGCTGCGGCGCGCCAGCAGGAGATCTTCGACGGTGGCATCGACCAGCTCGATCCGCAAGAGTGGCTGGCCTACTACGCCGCTGCGGGTGAGCAGGCCGGCAAAGCCTTCAACCCCAAGGACGCTGGCGGCACGCTGTTCATGGACACCTACGGCATGCAGGCGGCCTGGCACATCAAGACCCACGGCACGACGATGGCGCAGATCGCCGCCGGCGCGTCCAAAAATCACGCGATGGGCGCGAAGAACCCGCTGGCGCAATACCGCTTCGAGGTAACGCCCGAGCAGGTGCTGGCCGACCGGCTGGTGAGCTGGCCGCTGACCCGCGCCATGTGCGCACCGATCGGCGATGGCGCCGCGGCAGCGCTGGTGTGCTCGGCCGCCTTCCTGCACACCCTGCCGGCGGCGGTGCGCGAACGCGCGATCCATATCCGCGCCGCGGTGATCACCGGCGGCAAGTACCGCCGGCTCGATGAGCCCGGCCTGAGCCAAGCGGCCGCTCAGCGCGCCTATGCGATGGCCGGCCTCGCGCCGGCCGACATCGACGTGGCCGAGGTGCACGACGCCACCAGCTTCTGCGAGATCTACCAGGCCGAGATGCTGGGCTTTTGCGCCATCGGCCAGGGTGGCGGCTATGTGGCCAGTGGCGCCACCACGCTGGGCGGCGAGCGGCCGATCAACCTGTCAGGCGGGCTGGTCAGCAAGGGCCATCCGGTAGGCGCCACCGGGCTGTCGATGATCCATGAGCTGGCGCTGCAATTGCGGGGTGAAGCCGGCGAGCGCCAGCAAGCCGGCGCCCACATCGGCCTGGCCGAAAACGGCGGCGGTGTGATCGGCTTCGACGAAGCCGCCTGCGCGGTGACCCTCCTCGCGCGGCGGTAGACCGGGCGACGCGCGCCGGGCCGCCGCCGACCAGAGGCCGACGGCCTTCGGCAGGCACAGGCAGCCCGGTAGGTTGGAGTGAACATCGTGAACTCCAACGTCCTCGCAAGTGCTCATTCGCTCGCCAAACGCCCCTGCGTCATCGCCCGCGCAGCCCCAGGCTGCGGCCAGCAGGCCTTGGCGCAAGTAGCGATGGATTGATACCGCGCGCCGCTGAAGGACAGCACTGCAGCCTGGAAGAAGCTGCCCTGAGCTCAGTAAAGTCGTCGCAATCACCGCACCAGTTTCACCGCCCGCGCCGGTCGCTTCAGCGTGATCTTGCTCTGCCCCTGTGCGCCGACCACCTGCACCTCCATGCGCTGCATGCGCTTGAAGGCGTCGAACAGGCCGTGCTCCAGCGTACGCAACTGCTGCGGTTGCGCACAGGTGTACTCATAGCTGGCGTCAAGATCGGCGTGGTCACCAGCTGGCGCCTTGGCAGCCGCCTCCAGCACCGGAGCGCTGACTTCGGCCTTGCTCAGGGTGCACTGCGCCGCTGCGTCGGCCTTGAACAGCGCGCCGCCGCTGCGCAGGCGCGCCAGCACATCGGCTGCGGCCTTGCGTTCTGCATCGGTACGCGGCGCGCGCTCGAAGCCCAGCAGGCTGTCCAGCGGCGACTCCAGCGCCACCGTGAGCTTGTTGCCTTCGATGACCACGTCCAACTTCGCGACGCCGTGCTGGTGGGCCTTGCCAGCGTGGGCTGCCGGCAACGTAGCTATCACGAGCGCCATGGCGCCCATTGCCAGTGCGGCTGGTAGGGCGATCGGGTTCATCTTCATCGTTGATCTACTTGAGTTGAAAGCTCAGCGCGGCGCGCTCAGCGCCGCCACCAGCACGCGGGTATTGTGTTCGAACAGTTTGAGGTAGGAATCGGCCGGTCCGCCTGCTGCAGACAGTGCGTCAGAGTACAAGGTCCCACCCACACGCGCGCCGGCCTCCTTTGCGATGCGCTGTATCAGTCGCGGGTCGCTGATGTTCTCGACGAACAAGGCGCGCACGCCGTCCTGTTTGATCTGGCGGATGAGCCTGGCCACGGCGGCAGCGGAGGGCTCGCTGTGCGTAGTCCAGCCCTGCGGCGCCAGAAAGTCCACGCCGTAGGCCGCAGCGTAGTAGCCGAAGGCGTCGTGCGAGGTGATGACACGGCGCTGGCTGCGCGGGATGGCACCGAGTTGTTCGCGTACCTGACGGTCCAGCCCGTTGATACGTTCCAGGTAGGCCGCGCTGCGCTCGTTCAGTTCGGCCTCGTGCTGCGGCCAGCGCTGGCCGATAGCGTCGCGCAGGTTGGCCACGTAGCGGCGCGCCTGGGCCAGGTCTTGCCAGGCGTGCGGGTCGGTCCCGTGGTCGCCGCCCTGGCGTGGGCTGATACCGCTGCTGGCCACCACCACCTGGCCGCGATAGCCCGAGACCTTCACCAGTCGGTCGATCCAGCCTTCGTAACCCAAGCCGTTGACCACCACCAGGCCGGCCTGCGCCAATCGCTTGCCATGCGTGGGCGTGGGCTGGAAGACATGCGCGTCGGCATCGGGGCCGACCAGCGCGCTGACTTCGATCGCGGGCGGTGCGATCTCGCGCACCATGTCGGCCAGGATGGAGAAACTGGCCACGATCTGCGGCGCAGTCTCGGGTGCGCGGGGCTGCGCGTTCAAGCTCAGCACGGGCCAGACCGGCAGTGCTGCCAGTGCGGTGGAGCGGATCAGGTTTCGGCGGTTGATGAATGTCACGGGTTGGGCAGGGTTCAGCGGGTGAGGTGAGCGGGTTCTTGCAGGTAACGCCACAGGACGCCATCGCGGGCCCCGAACAGGACGGACAGCACATAGGCCGCGCCGCACATCAGCACGATGCAAGGCCCCGAGGGCAGTTCGGCGTGGTACGACAGCAGCAAGCCCAGCGCGCCTGACACCGAGCCGATGGCCACTGCCACTGCGGCCATTGCCGGCAGCCCGGCTACCCAGAAGCGCGCTGCCGTAGCCGGCAGCATCATCAAACCCACTGCCATCAAGGTGCCCAGGGCCTGGAAGGCACTCACAAGGTTGGCCACCAGCAGCACCAGCAATGCCATGTGCACGGCCGCACCCGGTCCGCCCACGCTGCGCAGGAAACCGGGGTCGAAGCTCTCCAGCACCAGCGGCCGGTACAGCAACGCCAGCGCCCACAGCGTGACGCTGGCGACGATGGCGATCTGCAGCAACGCCGCGTCATCCACCGCCAGCACGCTGCCGAACAGCATGTGCATCAGGTCGATCTGGCTGCCGCGCAGCGACACCAGCAACACCCCCAGCGCCAGCGCGATGAGGTAGAAGGCGGCGAAGCTGGCGTCTTCGCGCTGCGGCGTGTGGCGGGTGACGAAGCCCGCTGCCAAAGCCACCGCCAGCGCGGCGATGAAACCGCCCAGACTCATGGCCGGCAGCGACAGGCCCGCCAGCAGGAAGCCGGCTGCCGCGCCGGGCAGCACGGCATGCGCCATCGCGTCGCCCACCAGGCTCATGCGGCGCAGCACCAGCAGGCAGCCGATGGGCGCACTGCCCAACGACAACGCCCAGGTCGCCACCAGCGCCCGGCGCATGAACGGAAACTCTACAAAGGGCCCGACGAGGGCTTGCACAACGACGCTCATGCAGCCCGTTCGCAACGCGGTGACGCATCGTCCCAGGCTTCGGCCATCTGGCGCGCCTTGAACAGGTGGGATGCGTCCAGCACCTGCGCCGTCGGCCCCCAGGCCACCGGCTCGCGCGCCAGCAGCAAGGTGTGTTCAAAGTTCGCACGCACCTGGTCCAGGTCGTGCAGCACGGCGATGACGGTGCGCGCTTCGTGCTGCCAGCGGTGCAGCAGTGCCAGCAGGTCGGCGGTGGTGCGTGCGTCGATGGCGTTGAAGGGCTCGTCCAGCAGGATCAGCTCAGCGTCCTGTACGAGCACGCGCGCAAACAGCACGCGCTGTGCCTGGCCGGCTGACAATTCCCCCAAAAGGCGCTTGCCGAAGCCCGACAGACCGACGGCGGCGAGCGCGTCGTCCACGCGCGCACGGTCGGCGCTGCGCAGCGCGCCGAAGTTGCCGATGCGCGCCCACAGGCCCATGGCCACCGCGTCGAACACCCGCACCGGAAAGCTGCGGTCCAGGGCCGAGGCCTGCGGCAGGTAGGCAATGCGCAGTGCGGCGTCGTGCTCGATGCGGCCTTCAAAGTCGCGCAAGACGCCCCCCAGTGCGCCCAGCAAGCTGCTCTTGCCTGCGCCATTGGGCCCCACCACGGCCGTCATGGCACCGGCCATGAAGTCACCGCTGAGGTGGTGCACGGCCGGGTGGCCTCGGTAGGCCACGGTGAGGTCGTGCAGGCGAACGGCAGACGAGACCGCTGTCATGCCAGTGCCCAGGCCACCAGGGCCCACAAGGCTGCAACGATCAGCGTGGCCCACAGCAGGCGTACACCCGAGCCCGCCGTCAGCATGGCAGCCCCCGCACGAGACGGATCAGCCGCGGTGCCGGTGCCCGGTCGTACTGCGCGCGGTTGCTCGGCGTGGCACTGCGGCGGTTGTACGGGGCGCACAGTCCTTGCAGCGGCCGTACAGCGTCAAGTCGTGGTCTTCCACCGTGAAGCCCTGCGGCGCCAGCTCCGACAGGTCGCCTGGGCAGGCATGCACGTCGAACACGCGGTCGCACTGCCGACACTGGAAGTGGTGGTGGTGATGGTGCCCAGCCAGTTCGAAGCGGGGGTTCTCGCCGGGCAGGTTCACCGGCCGCAACTCGCCCTCGTCCACAAGTGCCTTGAGGTTGCGATAGACGGTGGCAATGCCCATAGCCGGCACCTGCTGTTGAGCAGCCTCCAGCACCTCCTGCGGCAGCAGTGGGCGCTCGGCCTGAGCGATGGCGTCTCGGATTGCAGATCGTTGGCGGGTGTTGCGTTCCATGCATGCAGCGTACCGGACTTTTGAATGCCTATATGATAACACTGTCGCATTATCGACTTGAACCTGGATTCCGCAGTTGGCCGCTTGAAACCACTGGCCACACCGCATGAACGCTCACTTTTGTACTCACGACCACGTTCACCCTTTGGGTGAGAGCGCTACACGCCCGATTGAACTGCGCTAGGAGCCTGTCGGGCTTGGGGCGTCGAAAAGCGAGAAGCGGCCCCAGCGAGGACAGTTCTTGCCGGATTTGCAGCCCCATAGCCCAGCTAAGGGGCAAAAAGACGGTGAGAAATGGACCGCTGCGGTCGATTCGCAGCCGACGCTCCCCAAGCCCGACAGGCTCCTGGGAGCCTGTCGGGCTTGGGGCGTCGAAAAGCGAGAATCGGCCCCAGCGAGGACAGTTCTTGCCGGATTTGCAGCGCCATAGCCCAGCTATGGGGCAAAAAGACGGTGAGAAATGGACCGCTGCGGTCGATTCGCAACCGACGCTCCCCAAGCCCGACAGGCTCCTGGGGATTCTCGATGGCGCAGCAGTTTCGGCACCCCGACGGGGCGCCAAAAAACTCTGGTCAACGCCGGGAACCTGCCCCACCCACGCATTACAAGCCTCGCGGCAGCCCAGCCTAGCCAAGCGCACGCAGCGCCACGTCCCATCATCCTTCACGACCTCGCGGCTAGCGTATCGCCGCAGCCTTGCTCCGGGCGCTCTCAAGGCGCCCCTGCTGCCTTCGCGCTAACGCAAGGCCTCACGTGTGACACAGCAAGCCTAGGCCGTGAGACGCAGCATTCACCCCAACGCTGTGTGCCGTCGCGCCAGGGCGTCTTCAGCTTGGGCGCGAGTGGGGATGGTGGTCGACTTGGAGGCCGCTACATCCGCGCAGGCTGATAGTCGCCCCCCGGAAAGCGAGCCCTGGGCGCGTCGTGAC
>JBBQJN010000020.1:0-23176 GCA_038325945.1 Burkholderiales bacterium
CATGTCAACGAGGCCTTGTTCCCGCACGACACGGTGCAGAGCCGGTTGCCCGATCCGGCCTGGCTGGAGCACTGGCTCGACAGCCAGATCCAGTTCGACAGCGTGTGGGAGAACAAGGTGGTCGAGCGCATCCTGCACAACCTCAGCCTGCTGATGGAGCGCAGTTTCACCAGCGTGCAGGAGCTCAACCGCTACCGCAAGGAGGTGGCGGTTCGCTTGGCTCAGGCCAAGGCTGGCGCGCCCGCTGCAGGGGCGCAAGCGGCCTGATTCGCCGCTTCGCCATGAAAAAGCCGGCCCCTGCGGCCGGCTTTCCGTTGTGGCGTGGGTCTTTGCTCAGGCCGGCTTGGCCGCTGCTGCTGCCATGCGGGCGGCGTCGGCCTTGCGGTCGGCATCAACCTTCTGCGCATGCGGGCGGGCGCCGATCAGCGCCGCATAGGCCTTCCAGTCGATGCCGGCAGCTGCGAGCAAGTCCTCGCCCAGCACCTTCTTGGTGGCCGTGGCCACCAGCGGCAAGCTGACATAGGCGGCGCAGTCGGCGATCGTGAAGCTGTCGCCGGCCACAAAGGGAGCAAACTTTGCCAGACGCTTGAAGCCGGCGATGTTCTTGGCCAACTGCAAGCGCACCTTGTCCTGCACGTCCTGCGGCACCGTGCCGCCGAAGAAGGCCTGCGCGTAAAGCTGACGGGCCACCAGTTCAAGGTGCAGGTCGATGAAGGTGCAAAGCTCACGCACCTTGGCGGCGGCCATCGGGTCGGCTGGAATCAGCGGCACCGCCGGGTAGGCGGCTTCGAGGTAGTCAACGATGACCTGGCTCTCGCACAGGTTGCCGGCGTCGGTGCGCAAAAAGGGCACCTTGCCCAGCGGCGTGGCCGACAGCACGGCCTCGTCCTTGGAGCCGGTCATCACCAGCGCTTCCTCGAAGGGAACGCCCTTCTCCAGCATGGCCAGCTTGACCTTGTTGTAGTAATTTGAAACGCTGAAGCCGCAAAGTGTGAGCATGGCAAGTCTCCTGGGGGAAAGTGGGACAGGGCAGTGGCGCAAGTCTAGGGGCGGGGCAAGGGCGCCGGGCTTCGCCCAGGTGACATGTGCGGCACGGGCGGCACGTGCGTCGAGCGCTGACTCAGCGGCGGGGCGCGAGGCTATCGCGGGACGGCGCGCCGACGCCGCAGATCAGCGCGCACAGCCATCCGGCGATTGCGCCGCTGCTGTGGGCCAGCGGCGCGATGGCGATATCCCAGCCCGGTGGCTGGCGCAGCGGGCCCAGCCAGGGCGCTTCGAGCAACAGCTTGAGCAGCAGCCCGCAGGCCAGCAGCGCACCGATCGCCCGCCGCGCACCCGCGCCGCCGCGCAGCAACTGCCAGGCCGCTACCGCCACGCCGGCATGCAGCACGCCCGACAGGCCGCCGTACTGCGCGAGTTCGGGCTGCAGCAGCAGGCCGGCATGAGTCAGCGGCCAGGCCAGTGCCCAGGCCAGCGCGGCGCGGCGGTCGCAGGCCGCGGCCCAGCCCAGCGCCGCCACCAGCGCGGTGCCCAGCAGGTTGACGAGCAGGTGCAGCGCACTGAGGTGAACAAAAGCGGCGCTGATGAAGCGCCAGGGCTGCCGCAACGCCAGTTCGGGTTGCCAGCGCAGCAGCGCAGGGTCGGCCGCCCAGGCTGCCAGCGCGCCGAGGCCGGCCAGCAGGCTCAGCCACAGCCAGGCCGCCGAAGGCTCAGAGCTTCTCAGTCGAACACCGCATGCCACAGCGCCAGCCCGGCATCACGCCACTTTTCAAACGGCGCCGGGTCGAATTGGGTCGGTTTTTCGTCGAGCCGTGCGCCATGCTGGGCGCGGCGCAACTCACGATAGGCATTGGCCGCCGCCACGCCCACGCCGGCGGGCAGCAGGCCCTGGGCCTCGGCGCGCTGCAGCAGCGCGATGTTGCCGGTGTTCTGCACCAGCGGCTCATGCGCTGCGCTGTGCGCCAGCACCAGCCACTGCATCGCAAACTCGATGTCCATCATGCCGCCCGGGCTGTGCTTGACGTCAAACAGTCCGGCCTTCACCGGCCTGGCGGCGCGCACCTTCTCGCGCATCTCCAGCACTTCGAGCTTGAGCGCCGCGGCGTCGCGCGGTGCCGTCAGCACTTGGCGGCGCACGGCCTCGAAGCGTGGCGCCAGCGCGGCGGTGCCGGCGCAGAACCTGGCGCGCGACAAGGCCTGGTGCTCCCAGGTCCAGGCGGTGTTGCCGCCACGGCCGACCTGGTAGCGCTCGAAGCTGCTGATCGAGGTCACCAGCAGGCCCGAATTGCCATTGGGCCGCAGCGCGGTGTCGATGTCGAACAGCTCGCCCGCGCCGGTGCGCAGCGTCAACCAGGTGATCAGCTTGCGCACAAAGTGGCCGTAGACCTCTTGCGCGCGATCGGCATCGGCCTCATCGGCATCGTCGTAGACAAACACCACGTCGAGGTCGCCGCCGTAGCCTAGCTCCTTGCCGCCTAGCTTGCCATAGGCGATGACGGCAAAGTTGGGCGTTTCACGGTGGTGCTGGCGCAGCCGCGGCCAGGCCCAGCGCAGCGTGCAGTCGAGCGTGGCGTCGGCCAGCGCCGTCAGGTCGTCGGCGACATGCTCCACCGTCAGCAGGCCCTCGACGTCGCGCACCAGGGTGCGGAACAGCTCGGCATGGTGGGCATGGCGCAGGGTGTCGAGCAGCGCCTCCTCGTCGTCCTCGCCGGCGCGCTGCCAGGCCGCATGGCGGTCGTCGAGGTTGGCGATGTACTCGGCCGGGTTGAAGCGCTCGTTGAGCAGGCGCGGATCGGCCAGTTCGTCGATCACGCCGGGGTGGCGCATCAGGTACTGCATCGGCCAGCGCGCCAGCCCCAGCAGGCGCAGCAGCCGGCGCAGTACCTCGGGCCGCTCGGCCAGCAGCGCGATGTAGTTGTCGCGGCGCAGCAGTGGCTCCAGCCAGTCGATGAAGCGCAGCGCCGCAGTGATGTCGCAGGCCTTGTCGGCGATACAGGCAGCGGTGCGCTGCAGCAGCTTGCCCAGCCGCAGCTTGACCGACTCGCGCAGCGACTGCACCCGCGGATGCTCACGCCACTGCCGCAGGCGCTCGGCCAGCGCGTCGGGCAGTTGCTCAAGCAAGGCGTCGTTGTCGATCGCCATCGGCCCGGCGCCGCAGCCTCGGCAGCCGTTGCCTGCGGTCTTGGTTGTCGGGTCCTGGCCGTCGTGCAGCAAGGCGTCGAACTCGTTGGCCACCAGTTCACGGATCTCGCCCAGTTTCTCGAGCAAGGCCTTGGCCCCCGCCGGGCCGTCGGCCAGATCCAGCGAGGCCGCGATCCAGGCCAGGTCGGTGTCCTGCGTCGGCAGCAAATGGGTCTGCTGGTCGTCCAGGTACTGGATGCGGTGCTCAACCTGGCGCAGGAAGACATAGGCCTCGCCCAGTTTGAGCGCGGTCTCGGGCTTCATCAGCCCGTGCGCGGCGAGCTTGTCCAGGCTCCTCATCGTCGAGCGGGTGCGGATCTCGGGAAACTGGCCGCCGCGCACCACCAGCAGCAGCTGCACGATGAACTCGATCTCGCGGATGCCGCCTCTGGAGAGCTTCACGTCATTCGCCCGCTCTGGGCGGCCAGCGGCGCGGCGCTGCGCCTCTTCGCGAATCTTGTGGTGCAGCTGGCGCAGGCCCTCAAAGATGCCGTAGTCGAGGTAGCGCCGATAGACAAAGGCGGTAACCAGCGCGCGCAGCGGCAAGGCGCGGCCGCTGGCCACCGCCGCACGCGGCGCCACCACCCGGCTCTTCAGCCAGGCAAAGCGCTCCCATTCGCGGCCCTGCACCAGAAAGTACTCTTCCAGCATGCCCAAGCTGACCACCGGCGGGCCCGAATTGCCATTGGGCCGCAGCGCCAGATCAACGCGGAAGACAAAGCCGTCCTCGGTGGTATCGCCGATCAGCGCATACAAGCGCTTGGCGACGCGGCTGAAGTACTCGTGGGCGCTGACCGGCTGTGGGCCAGCGCACTGGCCGTCGTCCTCATAGACATAGATCAGGTCGATGTCGGACGAGACATTGAGCTCACGCGCACCCAGCTTGCCCATGCCGATGATCCAGAAATCGATGTCGCGGCCGTCGGCGGTCAGCGGCGCTCCGCTGCGCGCGTCTTCTTCGGCACGGGCGGCGGCCAGCGCGATCTCGAGTGTGGCCTCGGCCAGTGCGGTCATCGCCAGCGTGATCTGGTGCATCGCGGCTGCTTGTTCGATGTCGCGCACGGCCAGGCGCTCAAGCACCAGTTGGCGCGTCACGCGCAAGGCCGCTGGCAAGGCGCGGCCGGCGGCCTGCAGGCGCTGTACCAGGTCGGTGATGATGGCGGCGTCGGGCAGGCCGGGCGGCAGCAGCGGCAGATCGTCGACATAGCGCCGCCGGATGCGCTGGACAAAGCGGCTGTGCGCGGCCAGCGCGTTGCCGCAGGAGCGATTGACTGAGGGGCGATCAGCTGCCATGGGCGGGTGCAAGCGCTGTGCTAGATTGAGCCGCAGCCTGGGCCGCCGTCGCAGCCGCGCGCCCCGCCGCCAGGCCAGCACGGGGGGTGGTCGCGCGTCGTGCGCCGTTTATCGCTCCTCATCCATGCCTCTTTCATCTTTGTTTGCTTCGCTGCGCCAGCTCGGTGGAGGCCAGCCGCAGGCCGTCTGGCGCGCCGTCTGGCGGCTGTCGTGGGCCTTGCTTTTGCTGGCCTGGAGCCTGCTGCTGCTGGGCTGGTTGACGCTGCACTGGTTCATTCTGCCCCGTCTCGATGATTGGCGCCCTGAACTCGCGGCGCAGGCCAGCCTTGCACTCGGACATCCGGTGCAGATCGGTCGCGTCGCGGTGCACAGCGCAGGCTGGATACCCGCCTTCACGCTGCATGAGGTGGTGATCCTCGACGCCCAGGGCCGCGAAGCGCTGCGCTTGCCCAAGGTATCGGCCGCGTTGTACCTGCCCTCGCTGATGGCCTTGCGGCTGCGTTTTGAGCAACTGCTGATCGAGGATGCCCGGCTTGAGGTGCGGCGCGATGTGCTGGGTCGCTGGTCGGTGGGCGGCCTGGACATGGCCGAAGCCGGCCCGGCGGTGGAGGGCAGCGCCGCTGCCGACTGGTTCTTTGAGCAGCATGAGTTCCTGATCCGTGGCGGCACCTTGCGCTGGGTTGACGAGCTGCGCGCCGCGCCGCCGCTGCAGCTGAGCGATGTGCAGCTGCTGGTGCGCAACCGCAGCCAACGCCATGAGCTGCGCCTGGACGCCACGCCGCCGGCCGATTGGGGCGAGCGCTTCTCGATCGTTGCGCAAGCGCGTGGCGCGCTGCTGGCGCGCGCCGGCGACTGGACACGCTGGAAGGGCACGCTTTTTGCTGATCTACCGCGCGCCGATGTCTCGCAGCTGCGCCGCCATGTCGACCTGCCGGTGGATCTGCAGCAGGGCGAGGCGGCGCTGCGCGCCTGGGTCGACTGGGAGCAGGGCCAGCCGACGGCACTGACCCTGGACGCCGCGCTGCGCGATGTTTCGGTGCGGCTGGCGCCTGAGCTGGCGCCGGTGGCGCTGGCTGAGCTGGGTGGCCGCTTTGTGGCCGCGCGCCAAAGCGGCGGCGGCAGCCTGGCAGTGCAGGGCTTGCACTTTCGTACCGACGAAGGCAGGTCGTGGACGCCCAGCGAGTTGCGCCTGAACTGGCGCCAGGCGGAGGTGCTGCCGGCCAAGGTGGCCGCCTCGGAGACGGCTGCGGCTGATCGGCCGGTGCTCGGCGGTGACGTCAGTGCCGACCGGCTGGACCTGGCGCTGATGGCCGAGCTCGGCGAGCGCCTGCCCATCGGCGCCGGCCTGCGCCGCTTGCTGCAACAGCTCGAGCCCGAGGGCACGGTGCAGGCGCTGAAGGCGCGCTGGGAAGGCCCGCTTGACGCGCCGCGCCGCTACTCAGCGCAGGCCAGCGTCAAGGGCCTGGCGATCAGCGCCGCGCCCGCGCCCGCCCCCGGCGGCATCGGTCGCCCGGGCTGGCGCGGCGCTGACCTGGAGATCGATGCCAGCGAAGCCGGTGGCCAGGCTGAGCTGGCCTTGAAAAACGGCACGCTGGACCTGCCTGGGGTGTTTGAGCAGGCGCTGGTGCCGCTGACCAACTTCAAGGCCCAGTTGCGCTGGCGTATCGAAAGCGCGTCGGCTGCTGCGGCCCCAGGCACCTTGCCCAGGGTGGAGCTGAAGCTGCAGGATGTGCGTTTTGACAACGCCGATGCGCGCGGCGGCTTCAATGCCAGCTGGCATACCGGCGCTGGCAGCGGCTTTGGCAAGGGCGGGCGCTTGCCCGGCGTGCTGACGCTGGATGGCCAAATCAGCGAAGCTCGCGCCCTGGCGGTGGCACGTTACCTGCCGCTGGGCATCGGCGAAGCCGCGCGCCACTGGGTGCAGCGTGCGGTGCAGGGCGGCGAGTTGCGCAAGCTCAGCTACCGCGTCAACGGCGACTTGTATGACTTTCCCTTTGTAAACCGGCGCGAAGGCGACTTTCGCATCGCCGGCCAGCTGCTCGACGTGACGCTGGCGCCGCTGCCATCGGTACCCGCCGGCCAGCGGGAGCCAGCCTGGGACTCGCCCTGGCCGGCGTTCAGCGTGATCAGCGGCGAGCTGGTATTCGAGCGCCATGGCATGAGCTTCCAGCAGGCCCGCGGCCGACTCTGGGGCGTTGAACTGAGCGAGGTGCAGGGCCGCATCCGCGAGCTCTCGGCCGATGCCGTGCTGGAGGTAGAAGGCCTGGCGCGCGGCCCGGCGGCCGACCTGCTGCGCTACCTGCGCAGCACGCCGCTGGCCGGGTGGACCGGCCATGCGCTCGACAACGCCAGCGCCAGCGGGCCGATGGCGCTGCGGCTGGCGCTGAACATCCCGCTCGCCCATGCCGAAAACGCCGTGCTCAAGGCCGAGCTGCAGCTGCCCGGCAACGATGTGCGGCTGCGGCCCGATCTGCCGCTGCTGGCCGGCGCCCGCGGCCGCATCGAGGCCAGCACCAAAGCCATTCAGCTGGCCGGCGTACGGGCGCAGCTGCTGGGCGGCGAGACCCAGATCGAAGGCGGCAGCCAGGCCGACGGCAACCTGCGTTTTGTGCTCAATGGCAGCGCCAGCGCCGAGGGCTTGCGCCGTTTCGTCGAGCCCGGCGCCACGGTGCGGCTGGCACAGCGGCTGCAGGGCCAGGCGGCCTACCGGCTGCAGCTGGGTTGGCAAGCGGGCGCGCTTGACTGGCAGCTGGCCAGCAACCTGCAAGGCCTGGCGATCAGGCTGCCCGCGCCGCTGGCCAAGCCGGCGGAGAGCACGATGGCGCTGCGGCTCAGCAGCATGGCCGAAGCCGGCACCGCCACCGGCACCGGCACCGCCACCGGCACCGGCACTGACAGCGGCCGCGCGGCGCGCAACTGGCTGCATCTGGAGCTGGGCCCGCTCAAGGCCCAGGCGCTGGTGGAAGCGGCCGCAGGCGGGCCCAGGCCACTGCGCAGCGCACTGGCCTGGGACGCGCCGCTGCCCGAGCCGGTGGCTGGCGGCCGCGCCGTGTTGGCGCTGCCGAGGCTGGATGTCGACGCCTGGCGCAGCCTGCTGGCCAATCTGGCTGAACCCACCGCATTGGCCGGCGGCGATGCCGACAGCCCCTGGTTGCCACGCAGCATTCAGCTGATCACGCCGGAACTGTTGCTCGATGGCCGGCGTTTCAGTGCGGTCAGCCTGGAGCTGCAGCGCCTGAGTGCGCCAGCGGAGGCCGGCTGGCGGGCGCAGCTGCAGGCCGACCAAGCCAGCGGCAGCGTGGACTGGCGCGCGGCGCGCGCTGGTGGTGGCGCTGGGGGTGGCGCTGGGGGTGGCGCTGGTGGTGGCAGTGTTGCCGGGCGCCTCCAGGCGCGGCTGACGCGGCTGGCGTTGCCGCCGGCTGAGTCGCGTGCCACGTCCGAGGCGGTGGCCGGCTTGCTCGACCCTGCGCCGGCCAGCGTGCCGGCGCTGGACATCGAGGTCGAGGATTTCGAGCTGCGCGGCCGCAAGCTGGGCCGGCTGGTGGTCGAGGCGGTGAATCGGCCGCTGAGCGGCGAGCCAGGCACACGCACCGAGTGGCGGCTGCACAAGCTGCAGCTGGGCAACGCCGATGCGCGGCTGCAGGCCAGCGGCCACTGGCAAGGCGTGGGCGGCGCGGCGCGGCGCATGCAGATGGACTTCAAGCTCGACATCGACGATGGTGGCGCGCTGCTGCAGCGCCTGGGCTACGGCCAGGTGCTGCGCGGCACCCACGGCACGATAGGCGGCACGCTGGGCTGGGCGGGTTCACCGCTGGAGCCGGACCTGCCGTCCTTGAACGGCCAGCTGACGCTGGCGCTGGACAAGGGCCAGTTTCTCCAGGTGGATCCTGGCGCGGCGCGTTTGCTCGGCGTGCTGAGCCTGCAGGCGCTGCCGCGGCGCTTTCTGCTGGACTTTCGCGATGTCTTCGAGAAGGGCTTTGCCTTTGACAAGCTGACCGGCGAGCTGCAGGTCACCGCCGGTGTGGCGCACACCGACAACCTGCGGATCAGCGGCCCGCAGGCGCTGGTGTTGATGGCCGGCAGTGCCAACATCGGCCGTGAAACACAGGATCTGCAGGTGGTGGTGGTGCCCGAGCTCAATACCGGCAGCGCCTCGCTGGCCTATGCCGCCATCAACCCGGCCATCGGTCTGGGCGCCTTTCTCGGCCAGTGGCTGCTGCGTGAGCCGCTGCGCATGGCCAGCGCGCGTGAATTCCACGTCAGCGGCCGTTGGGACGAGCCCAAGGTGGAACGGGTGGAACGCAAGTTGCTGGAGCCGCTGCCCGCAGCCGCCGCCGAAGCGCCGCCGGCCTCCGCACCGCAACCCCGTGCCCAACCCTGAAAGCGAGAACAGCATGACCGACAGCTTGAAGATCGCCGCGTTGCAAATGGTGGCCACGCCCGATGTGTCGCGCAACCTGGCGGCGGCGCGCGGGCTGATGCAGCAAGCGGCTGACCAGGGCGTACGGCTCGTAGCTTTGCCCGAATACTTTTGCCTGATGGGCCGCCAGGACCGCGACAAGCTGGCGATTGCCGAGACCGATGGCGATGGCCCGATCCAGGCCGCGCTGGCCGCAGCAGCGGCCGAGCTGGGCTTGTGGTTGATCGGCGGCACGCTGCCGCTGCGCACCGATGACCCCGAGCGCGTGCTCAACAGCTGCCTGGTCTGGGGCCCGGATGGCCGGCGCGTGGCGCGCTACGACAAGATCCATTTGTTTGCCTACGACAACGGCCGTGAGCGTTACGACGAAGGTCGGGTGCTGCGTGCCGGCACCGAGCCGGTGAGCTTCGACGCCGAGGGCTGGCGTGTCGGCTTGTCGATCTGCTACGACCTGCGCTTTCCCGAGCTGTACCGGCGGCTGATGAACCCGCCCTGCGACCTGATCGTCGTGCCCTCGGCCTTCACCCACACCACCGGCGCCGCGCACTGGGATTTGCTGCTGCGCGCCCGCGCGGTGGAGAACCAGTGTTATGTGTTGGCGCCGGCGCAGGGCGGTCAACACGAAAACGGCCGTCGCACCTGGGGCCACAGTCTGCTGGCCGATCCCTGGGGCGAACTGCTGGCGTGCCAGCCCGAGGGCGAGGCGGTGGTGGCAGGTGATCTGCAGCGCGAGCGGCTGGCCCAGGTGCGCCAGCAACTGCCGGCGCTGGCGCACCGGCGGCTGTAGCCGTTGCCGACGTGGCGCTCGCACCACCACAACGCGGTGCGCTGATGCATGGGATTGCCTCTCAACCTCTCAGCCCCAGTCCCAGCCCCCGCGACCGAGGGGAGGCCAGCGGCGCTGGGGTGGGTCACACTGTGCAGACCATGCGTGTACCTGCCAGAACGTCCCTACCGCGCCGCCAGCGCGGCTTCACCCTGATCGAACTGCTCACCGTCACCGCGGTCGCCGGCACCGTGTCGACGCTGGCCATGCCCGCCCTGATCGACGTGCATGCGCAGGCCGAGCAGGCAGCGCTGCTATCGATGGCCGCTGCCGCCGGCTCGGCCATGCTGCTCAATCAGGCCGGTTGCCTGGTCAGCGACGGCCAGCCGGCGCCGGGCAAGTGCCTGGCCATCAACGATTGCCAGCAGGTGCCGGCCTTGCTGACGACCGCGTTGCCAACCGGCTATCGGGTGCTGGCGCAGCCGCTGAGCGCCGATGGTGTCAGCGCGCCGGCCCAGACCTGCCAGTTGCAACGCGACAGTGACGGCCTGGTTGCGGGCTTTTACGGCGTCGCCGCCGTGCGCTGATCCTTCAGCGGGTCAGCACCGCGGCCGCCCAGCCGCTCAGCGGCCCAGCGCCCTGGCTTCAGCGGCACAGTCGAGCGGCGATTTCAGACCCTTGGTGCGGGCCTGGCGGATCTCCTCAGCGGCCAGTGCGGCCTGGGCTTTGAAGCTGTCGTCGGCATGCAACCGGGCGATCGCCGCCGCACCCGTCAAGCGGCCGGCGTCGAGGACATCGCTTTGCCAATGCACGCCGCAGATCACCCGGCTCTGGCCGAAATCAGGGCCACGCAGCAGCAGCGCATGGGTGCGCTCGGGCGCCAACTCGGCCAGCAGCAGCGCCCAGCTCCAGGACAACGCCGCATGGCCCGACGGATAACTGCCGTCCTTGACCAGCGCCGGCTCGGCGGCCGGCGCGCAAGTGCCTTCTTGTAATGCGGCGAAGGGGCGTTGGCGCTTGTAGTTGTCCTTGGCGGCATAGGTCGACAGTCCGGCATCGAGCAGGCTGCGCCGCAGCAGCATGTTCAGGTGCGGCGTGGTCTGTTGCGAGATCGGCAGGTCGAGCGCGCAGGAGAAGACCTCGGCAGCCTTGGGAAACTTCAGATAGTCGTCGGCCGCTGCCTGCGCCCATCGCGGCCGAGCCTTCGGCCGGCGGCGGTGCCAGCAGGGCCAGGCTGTCGGGCAGTTGCTGGCGCTCGAGGTAGCCCTTGAGGTAGCCCGACCCGGCGCGGAATTCACCCACCACCTCGGGTGAGGTGGGCGGCGCCCCCGAAACCGCCGAGAACGTGGCGACGGACTTCAAGATCGAGCGCGAGACGCAGAACCGCGTGGCGCTGGCCAGCCAGCAAAAAGCGGCGGCGGCGGCTCAGCAGGCCGGCCACCTGGCGGCCGCGATCACAGCGGTCAGCATCGCGCAGAAGAAGGGTGATGCGCTGATCGTCAGCCAGTGCGAGCATCCGCGCGCCACCAGCCTGGAGGCGCTGGCCAAGTTAAACCTAGAAACCGCAGTTGACCGCTTGCATCCGCTGGCAAGGCCGCATGAACACTGACTTTTGTGGCCACGACCGCACTCACCTTTTGGGTGACAGCGATACGCACCCGATTGAGCCGCCGCAGCCACGTCTGGGGGCGTTGCTTCGCCTTGCAGGCAGTAGCCTTCTGCGTTGTCGCGCCTACCCAGACGCGCCCGCAACGGCCCACTCGGGCGCGTCCAATTTATGAAGTCAACCCTAATGAAATCAATAGCTTACGAACGCAAAAACGGTAAAAGCTGGGAAAACAGACAGTTAAATGTTAAAGACCGGCTAGAGTGAGGTTCCATGAAAGCACTGCTGCTCAAATATTGGGATCGGGTTCGATCCAGTCTCTGGTTCGTGCCAGCGGTCATGGCGTGCCTGGCCGTGGCACTGGCCTTTATTGCCGTCGAGCTTGACAAGGCCGTCGCCGAAGATTGGCTGCATCGCCTTGGCTGGAGCTATTCAGGGGGTGCCGAAGGAGCAAGCCTGCTGCTGGGCACCGTGGCCGGATCGATGATCGCCATCGCCGGGACCGTGTTCTCAATGACACTCGTCGCGCTGTCGCTCGCCTCGTCACAGTTGGGGCCCCGCCTGTTGCGCAACTTCATGCGCGACACCGCCAACCAGGTGGTGCTGGGCACTTTCTTGGCCACGTTCGTGTACTGCCTGCTCGTGCTGCGCACCATCCGGCGCACCGACGAGGTGGCCTTCGTGCCTCATCTGTCCGTCAGCATCGGCGTGCTGCTGGCCATGGTCAGCATCGGGGTGCTGATCTACTTCATCCATCATGTCGCGGTCTCGATCCAGGCGGACGAGGTGGTCGCACGGGTCGGCAGGGAACTGGCGAGCGGCATCGACCGGCTGTTTCCCGGCCGCCTTGGCGAGCCTGAGTCAGCAGCCTCGATTGTGCCAAGCGAAGCTGGCCTGCCAGCGGCGTTCGCCCACGAGGCCCGGTCTGTGGCTGCCCCCGAAGACGGCTATCTCCAACTGATCGACGTCGACGCCCTGATGGCCTTGGCCTTCGAGCAAGACCTGCTGCTTCGGCTGGAGCGCCGGCCCGGGCACTACGTTGTCAAAGGCCGGGCATTGGTGATGGTCTGGCCCGGACATCGAGTCACTGAAGCCCTGGTGGACAAGGTGAACGCCGCCTTCGTGTTGGGCAACCAGCGCTCCGCCGCCCAGGATGTCGAGTTCTCATTCAACCAGTTGGTTGAGATCGCCGTGCGGGCGCTGTCTCCAGGCATCAACGACCCGTTCACGGCCATCGCCTGTGTGGATCGACTGGGATCGGCACTGTGCCGCCTGGCTCGACGCGACAGGCCATCGACCTTGCGATTTGACCGTCACGGGCGATTGAGGCTGGTGGCGCCGGGCTCCTCGTTTGCCGGAATCGTGGACGCGGCCTTCAACCAGATCAGGCAATGCGCGCGTTCGAACCCGGCCGTGGCGATCCGCATGCTCGATGCGATCGCCCAGATCGCCTGCCACCTGCAAAGCGCACCGGACGCGGCCTGCCTTCAGCGCCACGCCGACATGATTGTCAGAGGGGCGCGAGAAGCCGTGCCGGAAGCGGCCGATGTGCGCGCCGTTGAGGCGGCCTTCATGGCGGCGACCCAGGCGCTGAGCGCGTTTCAAGGCTGACGCGGCGGCGGCTCTCGCGGATCTCAACTCAGATCGTGCCGGGCGCCTGCGTCGCTTTCGATTTCGGCGGCCTGGCGATGCCGGCAGCGCCTGCCGGGCTTGTTGTGCGCATGGTTGTGCGAATGGTTATGCGAATGCTCGTGCGCATGGTTGTGCGAACGGTTGTGCGAACAGCTGGACCGCCGCAGCACGCGTCATCCGCGACGGTTGACTCGATCCGTGCGCGCCGCACCGTGCGTTGCCGAACGCTCGAACGCGTGTGCGTTGTCGAACAGACGAGGCCACGCGAGCCGGGCAGACTGCAGGATCGCTCAGCACTGCGCGCGGGTTGCCGTCCTGGCCAGGGAGCGTCTGGCGTGGCGATGTTGCTGCATGCGGCCGGGCCACAGACACCACTGAAAGAATTGACATGCAGACCACTCACAGTCCCGACTCACTCACCCAGGCGAGCCTCGCCGAAATGGCGTCGTTCAAGGGGCGGCCCTGCCTGTCGCTTTACCAACCGACCGCTGGCCGCCACTCGGACAAGCAACAGAACCCGATCCGGTTCCGCCATCTGGTGAAGACCCTGGCAACCTCGCTGCGACACCCGTATGCGGCCGATGCTGTCAGATCCCTGCTTGAGCCCTTCGAGGCCCTCGCGCAAGACCAGGACTTCTGGAACCACACGCAGGACGGCCTGGCGGTGCTGGGCGCGCCGGGCCTGTTCCGCGTGTTCCTGCTGCAGCAACCAGTGGCCGAGTTGGCCGTCGTGGCTGACAGCTTTCACACCAAGCCGCTGCGCCAGTGGCTGCTGTCGAACGGGCGCTTCCAGGTGCTGGCGCTGAGTCTGGGCAGGGTACAGCTCTATGAAGGTGATCGCAACGCGCTGGAGGGGGTGACGCTGGCGGCTGGCGTGCCGCAGTCGATGGCTGCTGCGCTGGACGACGAGCGCACCGAGCCGCACGCCACGGTGTCTTCGTCGGGAGGCGTCAGTGGCGCCAGTGGCGCCAGTGGCGTCGGACGCGTCGGAAGCGTTGGTGGTGGCCGCGTCGCCATGCACCCTGACCAACGTGGCAAGCAGGACGAGATCGGCAGCGACGCCGAGCGCTTCTTCCGCGCGCTGGACCGTGCCGTGCTGACACACCACTCGCGCCCGTCGGGTCTGCTTTTGATGCTGGCGGCCGTGCCCGAACTCCATCAGCTGTTTCGCGAGGTCAGCCACAGCCCGTTCTTGATGGCCGGCGGCCTGATGGTCGATCCCCAGGGCCTGACGCTGGACGCGTTGCGGCAGCGCGCCTGGGACGTGGTGGCACCGCTGCGCGAGGTGAAGCAGGCCGTCTGGCGCGATGCCTACGCGGCCGCAGCGACCCAGGGGCAAGGCAGCGAGGCTCTGCCACGGGTCGCCCATGCCGCAGTGGCCGGGCGCGGGGCAACGCGGCGGGTCGGGGCTGATTGCTAGGAGCCTGTCGGGCTTGGGGCGTCGATAGCGAGAATCGGCCCCAGCGAGGACAGTTCTTGCCGGATTTGCAGCCCCATAGCCCAGCTATGGGACAAAAAGACGGTGAGAAATGGACCGCTGCGGTCGATTCGCAGCCGACGCTCCCCAAGCCCGACAGGCTCCTAGACGCGTGGGCAGACCGCGCTGACCGGGCTGGCCGGGCGCATTGATACTGCCGGCCCTGCCGCATGGGCTGCGCGTGCTTTGATCAATTTGGCGAAAGCCTGTGTTCGCTAGCGCACTGTGACCTAGAGGTTTTGCAGGCACATTGAGGGTCGTCACTGTCAGATGTCTGCCTGAGTTGCACCTGTCAATGAGCAGATCACGCGAACCCGATGAGCACCCCCAGGGCCGGACTGCGCCCAGCCCACCCGCTGCGGGGTTGAGAAAAGTGGCCAAGCAACATCTTCTTGGGAGAGACCCTGGATGACGGAACGCCGAGTGCGGATCCCAGTGGATGCGGCCAACGTCGGCGTCGTCGTTGCAGTCCGCGGCAGTGTCATTGACGTGCGTTTCGACGGTGCGTTGCCACCCATTCACAGCTTGCTGCGCGTCGGCGAGGGCGGCCGGGTGGCCATCGAGGTGCTGGCCCAGCGCGACCAACGCCACGTCCGCTGTATCGCCCTGACCGCCACCCAGGGTCTGGCGCGCGGCATGCCCGTGCAGGACACCGGCGGGCCGCTGCAGGCGCCGGTGGGCAAGCCGATCCTGTCGCGCATGTTCGATGTCTTTGGCAACACTGTCGACCGCGAGCCCGCGTTGGCAGGCGTGCAATGGCGCTCAGTGCACAACGCACCGCCGCCGCTGGTTCGCCGCGCAACCCAGTCCGAGGTGTTCGAGACGGGCATCAAGGCGATCGACGTGCTGACGCCGCTGGAGCGCGGTGGCAAGGCAGGGCTCTTCGGCGGCGCCGGCGTTGGCAAGACGGTGCTGCTGACCGAGATGATCCACAACATGGTCGGCCACCAGCAGGGCGTGAGCATCTTTTGCGGCATCGGCGAACGCTCACGCGAAGGCGAAGAGCTGTACCGCGAGATGAAAGCCGCCGGTGTGCTGTCCAACATGGTGATGATCTTTGCGCAGATGAACGAGCCGCCGGGGGCGCGCTTCCGGGTGGGCCATGCGGCGTTGACGATGGCCGAGTACTTTCGCGACGACGAGCACCGCGATGTCTTGCTGCTCATCGACAACATCTTCCGCTTCATCCAGGCTGGCTCGGAGGTCTCGGGCCTGATGGGGCAGATGCCGTCGCGCCTGGGTTACCAGCCGACGATGGGCACCGAACTGGCGGCGCTGGAAGAGCGCATCGCCAACACTGACAGCGCAGCCATCACTTCGCTCCAGGCGGTGTACGTGCCGGCAGACGACTTCACAGACCCGGCCGCAGTGCACACGTTTTCGCACCTGTCGGCATCCATCGTGCTGTCGCGCAAACGCGCGAGCGAAGGCCTGTTCCCGGCCATCGACCCGCTGCAGTCCAGCTCCAAGATGGTCACGCCGGGCATCGTCGGCGAGTACCACTATGCGATAGCGCAAGCCATCCGCCGCACGCTGGCCCAGTACGCCGAACTGAAAGACATCATCGCCATGCTCGGGCTCGAGCAACTCTCGCCCGATGACCGCAAGGTGGTGGCCCGTGCGCGCCGCTTGGAGCGCTTCCTCACGCAGCCTTTCTTTACGACCGAGCAGTTCACCAACCTCAGCGGCAAGCTCGTTAGCCTGAAAGACGCGCTGGCGGGCTGCGAGCGCATCCTGGCTGACGAGTTCAAGGATCTGCCCGAGAGCGCGCTGTACATGATCGGCGCGGTGGATGAGGCTACGGCCAAGGCGAAGGTGAAAGCCGAGCCTGAGCCAAAGCTCGAGCCGCAACCCGCCAAAAAGGAGGCTCATGCCGTTGATGACGCTTAAGGTGTTGTTGCCGTTCGAGGTATTCGCCAACGAAACACGCGTGTCGCGCATCGTCGTCGAGACGGCGCAGGGATCGTTCGGCCTGCTGCCGCGCCGTCTGGACTGCGTGGCAGCCCTGGTGCCCGGCATCCTGAGTTTCGAGGCCGAATCGCAGGGCGAGGTCTTCGTGGCATTGGACGAGGGCGTGCTGGTCAAGACCGGGCGCGATGTGGTGATTTCAGTGCGGCGTGCGCTGCGCGGCGACGACTTGTCCCGACTGCGTGACGCGGTCGAGCAGGAATTCTTGACGCTGGACGCGCAAGAAGCAGAGATGCACGCAGCGTTGACCAAGTTGGAAACCGGCTTCATGCGCCGGTTCGCGTCGATGCGGGGTCGTCATTCATGACTCAAGAGCCGAAGCGCCCGCCGCCAACTTCGACATCCGGCGGCCCGTCCCTGGCCGAACAGGTCGGCGCCAAGGCGGCGCGCAAGCTCAAGGCACGCCGTGGCGGCGCGCCAGGCGTCTGGTTCGGCCTGGGCATGATGGGCTTGATCGGCTGGTCGGTGGCCGTGCCCACGCTGCTGGGCGCTGCGCTTGGCCTGTGGCTCGATCAACGCTATCCCGGTGGCCGTTCGTGGACACTTGCCTTGCTGGTGGCGGGGCTGAGCATCGGCTGCCTCAACGCCTGGCATTGGGTGTCGCGAGAAGACCAGGCCATACGTGACGAACGGGAAAATGACGATGCCTGACAACGGCAGTTGGATTCTGGTTGGGCTGGGTGCGCTGCTGGCCGGCGGTACGCTGGGGATTCTCTTTTTCGGGGGCCTGTGGTTGACAGTGCGCCGTGGCGCCTCGTCACCGACACCGGCACGCTGGTTTATCGGCAGCCTCGTGCTGCGCACCACCCTGGTGCTGGCTGGCTTCTACGCTGTGGGCGCGGGGCAACCGCTGCGGCTGGGGCTGTGCCTGCTGGGCTTTCTGCTGGCGCGCAGCCTGGTCTTGCGCGCGACAGCCTGGCGCGCTACACGCACCGTCCCTTTGGCGCTTGAGCCCGCAGCCATTCGAACGCCGGCAAAGCCACCATGCGCCTGACCCCCGATGCCTGGATCTTCTGGCAGCATGGCTTCTTCAAGCTGAACGCCACCATCGTATTCACCTGGGCGCTGATGGCGGTGCTGGTGCTGGGGGCTGCGCTCATTACGCGCCGTCTCGCCACTGGCCACGAACGCTCGCGCTGGCAGAACCTGCTGGAGATCGTGGTGACCTCGATCATGGGCCAGATCGAGGACGTCGGTTTGAAAGCGCCGCGCCGCTACCTTGGCTTTCTTGGCACGCTCTTCTTGTTTGTTGCCGCTGCTGCGCTGGCCACCGTGATCCCCGGCTACGAGCCGCCAACCGCGTCGCTGTCCACCACGGTAGCGCTGGCCCTGTGCGTGCTGGTGGCGGTGCCGCTGTTCGGTATCTCGGGCCAGGGCCTGACGGCTTATCTGAAGTCCTATGTGCAGCCGACGCCGATCATGCTGCCCTTCAACCTCATCAGTGAAGTCTCGCGCACGTTGGCGCTGGCCGTGCGCCTGTTTGGCAACATGATGAGCGGCGCCATGATCATCGCCATCCTGCTGTCGATCACGCCCTTCGTCTTTCCGATCATGATGACGGCGCTGGGTTTGCTCACGGGCATGGTGCAGGCCTACATCTTCACCATCCTGGCGGCGGTGTACATCGCCGCGGCCACACGCAGCAGCAAAGCGGGCTCCAAGCCAGCGCCGGTGGCCTGAGCCGCTGCGCAACCCCTCATCAACCCACACAAAGGCAACTTATGGACGCTCTCACCTGGATCGCTATCGCCTCCATCGTCATGGCTGGTCTGACCACGGGCTTCGGCACCATGGGGCCGGCGCTGGCCGAGGGCAGGGCGGTGGCTGTGGCGCTCACCTCGCTGGCTCAGCAGCCCGATGCGTCGGCCACCATCACCCGCACGCTGTTCGTCGGCCTGGCGATGATCGAATCCACCGCCATCTACTGCTTCGTGGTGTCGATGATCCTCATCTTCGCCAACCCGTTCTGGAACGCTGCGCTGGCTGCAGCCGCCCAGGCGGCGGGCAAGTAGGCCATGCTCATCGACTGGTTCACGGTTGGCGCACAGGTGCTGAACTTCATCATCCTGGTGTGGCTGATGAAGCGTTTCTTGTACCAACCCGTGCTGGACGCCATCGCGGCGCGCGAGCGCAAGATTGCAGCGCAACTGGCAGACGCCGCTGCGACCAAGGCGCAGGCACACCGCCAACAAGACGAGTTCGAAAAAAAGTGCCAGTCCTTTGACGAGCAGCGTGCCGAGCTGCTGCGCCAAGCCACAGACGCCGCAAAGTCCGAAGGCGAGCGCCTGCGAACCGAGGCGCGCCAGGCCGCCGACGCTGCAAGCGCAGCGCGCGCCAAAGCGCTGCTGACCGATACCGAGCATTTGCACGCCGAGATCGCCCTGCGGATGCAGCAACAGGTGTTTGACATCTCACGCCGGGTGTTGGGCGATCTGGCCGACCTCAGCCTGGAGCAACGGGCGTGCGAGGTCTTCATTCAACGCCTGAAGGCCGTTGACGGCACTGCGCTGGCCGCATTGAGCAAGGCGCTCAAGGCCACCTCCGAGGCCGCTCCGGCCTTGCTGCGCAGCGCCTTTGACCTGCCGGCGCCGCAGCGGGACGCGATCCAAGCCGCGTTGGCTGAAACCTTTGGGCAAGCCATTGCGCTGAAGGTCGAGACCGCGCCTGAATTGGTGGGCGGCATTGAACTCAGCGCGCAAGGTCAGAAGCTGGCCTGGAGTATTGCGGACTACCTGCGTGACTTGTCAGCGGGCCTGGAAGCCTCGCACGATGTGATCGAGGCCGCGTGAGCATTGCGACTGCCAACAGCAGCAAGCTGCGCAGCGTCTTTGAGGGCGCGTTTGCCAGCATCCACCAGCGACTGCAAGCCTTCCAACCTCAACTGCAGCCACGCGAGGTGGGCATGATCGCCAGCGTCGCCACAGGCATCGCACGCATCCACGGGCTGCCGAACGTCAGCTTTGAGGAGCTGCTGGTGTTTCCCGGTGGCTTGTCTGGCATCGCGTTCAACCTCAACGAAGACAGCGTCGACGTGGTGCTACTGGGCGACTACGCGCATCTGCACGCTGGCCAGGAAGTGCGGCGCAGCGGCCGGGTGATGGACGTGGCGGTGGGTGATGCCTTGCTGGGCCGCACGATCAACCCCCTGGGGCGGCCGCTGGACGGCCTGGGGCGTGTTGCCACCAGCCAACGCCTGCCGATCGAACGGCCTGCTGCGCAGATCATGGACCGCGCCCCCGTGACGGTGCCGCTGCAGACCGGCCTGATGGCCATCGACGCGCTGATTCCCATCGGCCGCGGCCAGCGCGAGCTGATCATGGGCGACCGCCAGACCGGCAAGACGGCGATCGCCCTGGACACCATCTTGAACCAGCGCGGCAAGAATGTGCTCTGCGTCTACTGCGCCATCGGCCAGCGCGCCGCGGCGGTGGCTAAAGCGGTGGCCAATCTGCGTGAAAAGGGGGCGCTGGGCTACACCGTGGTGGTGGTGGCCGAAGGCAACGAGGCCCCCGGACTGGCCTACATCGCGCCGTACGCGGCCACCAGCATCGCCGAGCACTTCATGGAGACGGGCCGCGACGTGCTGATCGTCTACGACGACCTGACCCACCACGCGCGCGCCTACCGCGAGTTGTCGCTGTTGCTGCGCCGCCCGCCTGGGCGCGAGGCCTTTCCGGGCGACATTTTCTACATTCATTCGCGCATGTTGGAGCGCGCCACCCATTTGAATGACGAGCGCGGTGGCGGCTCCCTGACAGCGCTGCCGATCATCGAGACCGAGGCGCAGAACATCTCGGCCTACATCCCGACCAATCTGATCTCTATCACCGACGGTCAGATCGTGCTGTCGCCGTCGCTGTTTGAACTGGGCGTGCTGCCGGCCATTGATGTTGGCCAGTCGGTCTCGCGCGTGGGCGGCAAGGCGCAGCGCGCGGCCTACCGTGCGGTGGCGGGCGACCTCAAGCTGGCCTACGCGCAGTTCGAGGAGTTGGAGACTTTCGCACGCTTCGGCGCCCGGCTGGACGAAGACACACGCTTGTCCATCGAGCACGGCAAGCGCATTCGCGCCTGCCTGGGCCAAGCGGAGTTCTCGCCGTTGTCGGTGCCCGCACAGATCGCCATCTTGCTGGCATTGAACGCGGCGCTGTTCGACCCGGTGCCACTCGAGCGCATGGCCGCTGCCAAGCAGGCCGTGGCAGAGGCAGCCAATGGACTGTCCGATGGCGTGGGCCAGCGACTGACCGATGCCCAGCAGCTGACCGACGCCGATCGCGAGCAACTCACCGAAGCCGCCCGCCAGGCCATTGCCAGCGTCCTGGCCACGAAGGACCCGACCCCGGCCGCGCCCCAGGCACACGCCAGGACTGAGCTTCAGGATGGAGATCCAGGATCTGAGATCAAGGAAACCCCATGAAGATCCCCATGAAGATCCCCAACGGCGCCGACACGCGCATCAACGGCACCGCAGTCGAAGCCGCGCCGCGCTGATGGCCACCTCCATGACCGCGCTGCGCCGCCAGATTGGCAGCGCAGGGGATCTCAAGTCCGTGGTGCGCACCATGAAGGCCTCGGCGGCGTCGGCCATAGGCCAGTATGAAAGCGCAGTGGCCGCGCTGGCGGATTACGCGAGCACGGTTGAACGCGGACTCGGCGTGTGTCTGCGCGCAGCCGCTCTGAATGACTCACACGCCTACGCCTCCCAAAATCGTGCCGATGACAGCGTGGTGCACGCCGTCGTGTTCGGCTCCGATCAGGGCTTGGTGGGTCGGTTCAACGAGGAGGCCGTCGACCATGCGGTGGCGGCGTTGGCATCATCGTCGGCGAAGCTGAGGATGAGTCCGGTGGTGAAGGTCTGGGCGGTCGGCCAGCGCGTGCATGAGCGACTTCTCGATGCGGGCATAGCGCCCGAAGGCGCGTTTGCGGTGCCGGGATCGGTGGAGCTGATCACGCGACTGGTCGGACAGATCTTGCTGGCGGTGCAGATGCCGGGCAATCAACCGCTGGGTGGATTGGTGGATCGAGAGCAGAGCGGATCGCTGATCCTTTTTCACAACCGGCCGACCGGATCCGGCTACGCATCCGTGAGCCAGCGACTGCTGCCTCTGGACGAACGCTGGCAGCGCGGGCTGGCCCGCCAGCCCTGGCCCACGGCCCAACGGCCGGAAGTGTTGGGTTCTGCTGAGCAGGCGCTGCGGGCCTTTATCCGTGAGCACCTGTTCGTCTCGCTGTTTCGTGCCAGCGCCGAGTCGCTGGCGAGTGAAAACGCCAGCCGCCTCGCAGCGATGCAGCGCGCAGACCGCAACATCGGCGAACTGCTGCAAGACCTGCATGCCAGCTTTCACCGCTTGCGCCAAGCTGGCATCGACGAAGAACTGTTCGACGTGATCGCCGGCTTTGACGCCATGTCGTCGAACGACGGTGCCAGCCCATTGCCCTGAAGGCCGTTGGCGACACGTTGTGCTGGTGTGGGATTCTGATGTTTTATACAGTCTTCATCCTTCAGGAGATCGCCATGCCCAGCCATCAACTTCGCTACCTCTACCCACCCACCACCGACCGCGTGCCACGCTGGCTGAGGCGTGATCACCAGGTACAGCCGGGCCCATGACGTTCAGGCGACGGCTCGGGCTGGCCTGCAGGCCAGGGTTGGTGCCGCGTTGGCAGCGGGTACAGCCCCGGCCTCTGCCTACACGGCGCCAGCTGACATGGCCTGTGCCGACAAGCGATCGTGGATGAAGCGACCGACGCGTCGGGTAGATGTCGTAGACGCCATCGTTGCGCCGCACCGACTCACTGCCGAAGGTCAGATCCGCCACGGCTGAGAGCGCCACCGCGCCTGCCGGCAGCGGCAAGCCTTCGTCGCGCAGGCGCAGCATCAGCGCGAGCGTGAAATTGCCGCCGGCAGAATCGCCAGCAACGATCTGGTCGCAAGTGCCGGGTCGCAAGTGCCCGGTCGCGAGCGCATTGGCCTGTGTTGCCCGAACGCCTGGCGCCACGACGCCGATGGATGTAGGCCGCAGAGCTGATCTGATGCAACGGAGGGATAGAGGGTGACACAGGTCAAGACCCAATCGGGCCAGCGGTCTCAGACTGTCATCAATTCGACAAGGTGTCGATTGCAAGGAGGCTGAGCATGACTCGCAATGAAGGAAGTTTTGACCGCGTACTGCGCATCGTCGCTGGGCTCGCACTGATCGGACTGACCCTGTACGGGATGATCGGCATGTGGGGTTGGATCGGCGTTGTCCCGCTTCTGACGGGAGCCCTGGGTTGGTGCCCCGTGTATACCCTCTTGGGAATCAAGACCTGTGCGCTGAAGAACCAGTAGTCCGTTCCGCCAAACCGGCTACATGAAATCGCGCCTTCATCCGCCGTGCGTCGTGGCAAATCCGAATCCGCGCCATAGCTACGGCTATGGCTGTGGTTTGCGCCTAGGTGCCTGTCGGGCTTGGAGAGCGTCGGCTGCGAATCGACCGCAGCGGTCCATTTCTCACCGTCTTTTTGCTCCATAGCTGGGCTATGGGGTGCAAATCCGGCAAGAACTGTCCTCGCATTTGTAACCGCATTGGCGAAACGAACTACTGGTGGAGCCTAACTCGCCAATTGAGCGATTCTCCATGGGCGACTCGCAGCGGTTCGTGCTTGTGCGCATCAGCTCTTCAACACCCAGCGCAGCACCATGGCCACGGCCAGCAGCGCGGTGATGCTGGCGGCCCAGATGCCGGCCATCCACAGCAGGCGACGCCACAGGGGTGGCAGCGGCTCGCCGGGGTGCGCAGCGGTGATGGCGGGCCAGCGGAACAGATGGGTTTTCATGCGTGGTAGCCGTCTGCG
>JBBQJN010000021.1:0-22881 GCA_038325945.1 Burkholderiales bacterium
CACGCTGCTGCTGCACCGTGAGGCCGGCTCGATGTTCTTTCTGGGCGAGATCTACATTAATCTGGCGCTGCCGCTGACCGCGCCGGCCAGCGCCCACTGCGGCGAATGCAGTGCCTGCATCAGCGCCTGTCCCACCGGCGCCATCATCGCGCCCTACCGGCTGGATGCGCGGCGCTGCATCAGCTACCTGACCATCGAGCACCGCGGGCCGATCCCCGAGGAGCATCGCGCGCCGATGGGCAACCGCATCTACGGCTGCGACGACTGCCAGCTGGTCTGCCCCTGGAACAAGTTCGCGCAGCGCAGCAGCCTGGCCGACTTTGACGCCCGCGCGTTGCCGGGCACGGCCAGCCTGCTGCAGCTCTGGGCCTGGGACGAAGCCAGCTTTTTGCGCCATACCGAGGGCAGCGCTATCCGGCGCATCGGGTTTGCACGCTGGCGTCGCAATCTGGCAGTGGCGCTGGGCAACGCCTGGCGCGAGACCGGTGATGCCGCGCTGGCCGAGGTACTGCGCGCGGCCTTGCCGCAGGCCGGCAGCCTATTGGCCGAGCATGTCGGCTGGGCGCTGGCGCAACGTGAGGAGCCCGGTAGGTTGGAGTGAGCCCGCGAACTCCAACATCAAAGGCAATGGGCCGCGCTGGCGATGACACAGGGGCGTTGGCGAATGAATGCGCGCTTGCGAGGATGTTGGAGTTCACGAAGTTCACTCCAACCTACCGGGCTGAGATCGGCCGCAGCCGAAAGGGAAGTCTGTCTCCAGGCAGCGGCCAGCGTCTGTGCGACAACGCATGATCGCCGGTCAGCGCAAATCAGTCCGGGGGGCAGTGCTTGCCGACCGCTGGCCTGCATCAGGTGTGTGTCACCCAGCCGGCATACGCGTCGCCATCGAGGTGCGGCAAGGTATTGAAGGTCAGCAGCGCGTGGCGCTTGGGGTTGAAGTGCAACTCGCTGAGGGCGCTGTTACGGATGCGCATGTTGAGATCGATCGTCACCTCGGGCGCGGTGCCCAGCACCTGGCCCACCATGGTGGAGATCGGACCGCCGCTGCTGAGTATCAGCACCTCGCCCTCGCATTGCTGGCGCACATGGTCGAGCGCGACGGCCACGCCGGCGGCAAATTCGGCATAGCTGGCCATGCCCGCTGGCGTGCTCTGGCCGGCCATCCAGGCCGCCAGCGCCTGGCGCAGCAAACGGAAATGGGCGCGGTAAAGCTCGGGCGTGTTCGGCTTCGGCAAGGGCTGCGGGTGGATCGCCTCGATCACCGCCTTGCTGTCGTACTCGTTGAGGCCGGGCAGGCGCAGCGGCTCCAGCCGCTGGCCAAGACCGTCGGCAAGCGCGTCGTAGCTCTGCACCTGGCGCTGCAGCGTGCCGGTGATGACCGCGTCAAAGCGCTTGCCGCGGGCCGCCAGGTACTCGCCCAGGCGGGCGCATTGCCGCAGGCCCAGCTCGCTGAGCTGGTCATAGTTGTCAGCGCCAAACGAGGCTTGGCCGTGGCGCACGAGGTAGAGGGTTCCCATGGCGGGCGATTGTGGCGATGCCCTGAGGGCCGCCTTGTCCCGGCCGCGACCGGCGCCACGCCGGTGCCCGTCTGTGCCCCGCCTGAGCCTCGAATACAGGCCCCCCGTACACTCGCCCGCCATGAACGTGCTGGGCATTGAATCCTCGTGTGACGAGACCGGCGTGGCGCTGGTGACGACGCGTGAGCACGGCGCGCCGCAGCTGCGCGCCCATGCGCTGTACAGCCAAGTGCAGATGCACGAGGCCTATGGCGGCGTGGTGCCCGAGCTGGCCTCGCGCGACCACATCCGCCGTGTGCTGCCGCTCACCCGTCAGGTATTGGCCGAGGCCGGCGCCACGCTGGCCGAGGTCGACGTGGTGGCCTTCACCCGCGGCCCTGGGCTGGCCGGCGCGCTGCTGGTGGGTGCCGGCGTGGCCTGCGCGCTGGCAGCCGCGCTGGACAAGCCGGTGCTGGGCGTGCACCACCTGGAGGGCCATCTGCTGTCGCCCTTCTTGTCGGCCGACGCGCCCGAGTTTCCGTTCGTCGCGCTGCTGGTATCGGGTGGCCACACGCAGCTGATGCGGGTTGACGGCGTCGGCCGCTATGAACTGCTGGGCGAGACCATCGACGACGCGGCGGGCGAGGCCTTCGACAAATCAGCCAAGCTGATCGGTCTGGGCTACCCCGGCGGCCCGGCGCTGGCCCGGCTGGCGGCCGAGGGCCGGCCGGATGCCTTTGCGTTGCCGCGGCCGCTGCTGCACAGCGGCAACCTGGATTTTTCATTCGCCGGGCTCAAGACGGCGGTGCTCACCCAGCACCGCAAGCTGGGGCCGGCGCCCACTGCGGCGCAGCTGGCCGATCTGGCGGCCAGCACCCAGGCGGCGATCGTCGAAGTGCTGCTGAAGAAGTCGCTCGCCGCGCTGAAGGTTTCCGGCCTGAATCGGCTGGTTGTCTCGGGCGGTGTCGGCGCCAATGCCGAGTTGCGCCGGCAACTCGATGCCGCCACCGCCCGCCGCGGCCTGCGCGTTCACTACCCCGAGTTGGAACTGTGCACCGACAACGGCGCGATGATCGCGCTGGCAGCGGCAATGCGGCTGCAAAGCGGCGCGGCCGTTGCCTCCAAGACCTATGCCTTTGATGTGCTGCCGCGCTGGCCGCTGGATCAGATCGACAGCGTCGATGCTGCCGGCCGGGCCGCGAGCGCCGAGCCGGCTGGCGCCAGATCACCCGCCTGAACACACCATGCGCAACACCATCGCCGGACTGCCCGGCAGCAAGATCCGAGAAGTGGCCAATGCCGGCCTGGGCCGCACCGATGTGCTGGCCTTCTGGTTTGGCGAGAGCGACGAAGTGACACCGCTGGCGGTGCGCCAGGCGGCGTCCGATTCACTGCTGCGCGGCGAGACCTTCTACAGCCACAACCTGGGCCTGGCCGAACTGCGCGAGGCGCTGCGCCAGTACACCGCCGGCCTGCACGGCGACCCGGGGCCCGACCGCATCGCCGTCACCTCATCGGGCGTCAGCGCGCTGATGACGGCGATGCAGTTGCTGGTGGACGCCGGCGACGAGGTGGTGGCGGTGGTGCCGGTCTGGCCCAATCTGCCGGCGCAGCCCGAAATCCTGGGCGCGCGTGTCACCCGCGTGTCGCTGGCGCCAGGCCCCGACGGCGCCTGGCGGCTCGATCTGGACCGCTTGCTGGCGGCGGTGACGTCGGGTACCAAGGTACTGCTGCTCAACGCGCCCAACAACCCGACCGGCTGGACGCTGCGCCGCGACGAGCAGCAGGCGCTGCTTGACCATTGCCGGTGTACCGGCACGTGGATCGTTGCCGACGAGGTCTACGACCGTGTCTGGTTCGGGGCGGGCCTGCCCGGTGCCGAGCCGCCTCGAACCGGGCAGGCACCCCCTCGGGGGGCGCGAGCCGCAGGCGAGCTGGGGGCCAACAGCTCAGCACCCAGCTTCTTGGACATCGCCGCGCCCGATGACCGGCTGGTGGTGGTGCACAGCTTTTCCAAGAGCTTTCTGATGACCGGCTGGCGGCTGGGCTGGCTGGTCTTGCCGGCCGGCCAGTTGGACGCCGTGGGCAAGCTGATCGAGTTCAACAGCTCTTGTGCGCCGGTCTTTGTGCAGCGCGGTGGACTGGCCGCGCTGGCCATGGCCGACGATTTTGTGCCCGGCCTGATCAAGCGCTTGCGCGCCGGCCGCGACACGCTGTGCCCGGCGCTGGCGGCGTTGCCCGGCGTGCTGTCGGCGGCCCCTCTGGGTGGCATGTATGCCTGGTTCAAGGTGCCTGGCGCCGAGGACTCGCTGGCCTTTGCCAAGCAACTGGTGCGAGAGCATGGCCTGGGCTTGGCGCCGGGCGCGGCCTTTGGTGCTGAGGGCGAGGGCTGGCTGCGCTGGTGCTTTGCCTCGCAAGACCCGGCGCGCCTGCTGGCCGGCGTTGAGCGCCTGCGCGGGGCCTTGAGGCTATAATTGACGGGTTATGCGTTGTGCGGCACCGCCCCATCGTCCGAGGGGGTGGCCAGCCAGCGCAGATCAAGCACGGCGTTGGTTGGTTTCACCGGCGGCCGCAAGTCATAAATCGGAAACCGCGGCTGGCGAGCCAACCCTAGCAAGGCTAGATTGATTTTTCGCTGGCATGGCGGCTTCCATTCCTACAGGAAACACCATGTCCATCGACAAAACCATCCGCGCCGAGATCGTCGGCGGCAACGCCCGCGCTGCCAGCGACACCGGCAGCCCAGAGGTGCAGGTTGCGCTGCTGACCGCGCGCATCAACGACCTGACGCCGCACTTCAAGACCCACCTGAAAGACCACCACGGTCGCCGTGGTCTGCTGCGCATGGTCAGCCGTCGCCGCAAGCTGCTTGACTACCTGAAGGGCAAGGCGCCCGAGCGCTACACCGCGCTGATCGCCAAGCTGGGTCTGCGCAAGTAAGTAGCAGATGAACGCGAGAGCCTGTCTGGCCAAACCCAGTACAGGCTCTCTGCGTCGCTGCACATTGGAGCCGATGTTCGCTTCGCATTTTTTGGCAGTGCTGTGTCATTCCAAGGGCGTCCTGATGTTACGGATCTCTCTGGAATGGCATCCCGCCCGCGAAGCCTGACGCTCCCGGTCCTGAATCGGCGCTACCGCGAGTGCGCCGCCCACCATCCGGAGACAAATCCATGAGCATTTTCAACAAAGTCACCAAGACCTTCCAATGGGGCCAACACCAGGTCACGCTGGAGACCGGCGAAATCGCCCGCCAATCGGGCGGCGCCGTCGTCGTCGACATCGAGGGCACCGTGGTGCTGGCCACCGTGGTAGCCAAGACCGTGCCGAAGCCGGGCCAAGATTTTTTCCCGCTGACCGTCGACTACATCGAGAAGACCTACGCCGCCGGCAAGATCCCGGGCAGCTTCTTCAAGCGTGAAGGCCGCCCCAGCGAGCTGGAGGTCTTGACCAGCCGCTTGATCGACCGTCCGATCCGCCCGTTGTTTCCCGAGGCTTTCCTCAATGAGGTGCAGGTCGTCATCCACGTGCTGAGCCTGAACCCCGAAGTGCAGGCCGACATCGCCGCGATGATCGGCGCCAGCGCCGCGCTGGCGATTTCGGGTATCCCGTTCAGCGGCCCGATTGGCGCTGCTCGCGTGGGCTACATCAACGGCCAGTACGTGCTGAACCCCGGCAAGACCGAGCTGCTTGAAAGCAAGATGGACCTGATCGTTGCCGGCACCGAAGCCGCCGTGCTGATGGTTGAGTCTGAAGCCGATCAGCTGAGCGAAGAAGTGATGTTGGGCGGTGTGGTCTTTGGCCACCAGCAGGGCAATATCGCGATCAACGCCATCCATGAACTGGTGCGCGACGCCGGCAAGCCGATGTGGGACTGGCAGGCGCCGGCCAAAGATGAGCCCTTCATCGCCAAGGTCGGTGCGCTGGCCGAAGAGCCGCTGCGCGCGGCCTACCAGATCCGCAGCAAGCAGGCCCGCACCCAGGCCTGCCGCGCCGTCACCGCCAACGTGATGGCCGCGCTGAAGGCCGAAGGCGCCGTGTTCGACCAGGCGGCGATTGAAGGCCTGCTGTTCGACATCGAAGCCAGGATTGTGCGCAGCCAGATCCTGGCCGGCGAGCCGCGCATCGACGGCCGTGACACCCGCACCGTGCGCCCGATCGAGATCCGCACCGGCGTGCTGCCGCGCACTCACGGCTCGGCGCTGTTCACCCGTGGCGAAACCCAGGCGCTGGTCATCAGCACGCTGGGCACCGACCGTGACGCGCAGCGCATCGACGCGCTGGCCGGCGACTACGAAGACCGCTTCATGATGCACTACAACATGCCCCCCTTCGCCACCGGCGAAACCGGGCGTGTGGGCAGCCCGAAGCGGCGCGAGATCGGCCACGGCCGGCTGGCCAAGCGCGCGCTGATCGCCGCGCTGCCGAGCAAGGAAGACTTCCCCTACACCATCCGCGTGGTCAGCGAGATCACCGAGTCGAACGGCTCGTCGTCGATGGCTTCGGTGTGCGGCGGCTGCCTGGCGCTGATGGACGCCGGCGTGCCGATGAAGGCCCATGTGGCCGGCATCGCGATGGGCCTGATCAAGGACGGCAGTCGTTTCGCCGTGCTCACCGACATCCTGGGTGACGAAGATCATCTGGGCGACATGGACTTCAAGGTCGCCGGCACCACCGCTGGCATCACCGCGCTGCAGATGGACATCAAGATCCAGGGCATCACCAAGGAGATCATGCAGGTGGCACTGGCGCAGGCCAAGGAAGCGCGTTTGCACATCCTGGGCTGCATGCAGGGCGCTGTGGGCGAGGCCAAGGCCGAAGTCAGCGAATTTGCGCCGCGCCTGTACACCATGAAGATCAACCCGGAGAAGATCCGCGACGTCATCGGCAAGGGCGGCTCGATGATCCGTGCGCTGACCGAAGAAACCGGCTGCACCATCGACATCGGCGAAGACGGCACCATCACCATCGCCAGCACCGACGCCGACAAGGCCGAGCACGCCAAGCGCCGCATCACCGAGATCACCGCCGAGGCCGAGGTCGGCAAGGTCTACGAAGGCGCGATCACCAAGATCCTCGACTTCGGCGCGCTGGTCAACATCCTGCCGGGCAAAGATGGCTTGTTGCACATCAGCCAGATCGCGCATGAGCGTGTCGAGACGGTGACCGACTTCCTCAAGGAAGGCCAGATCGTCAAGGTCAAGGTGCTGGAGACCGACGAGAAGGGCCGCATCAAATTGTCGATGAAGGCCTTGCTTGAGCGTCCCGAAGGCATGCCCGAGGAGCGTGAGCGCCCGCCGCGTCGCGAGTACGGCGACCGCCCTGACCGTGGCCCCCGCAGCGACCGTGGTGACCGAGGTGACCGCCCGCCGCGCCGCGAGCGCAGCGATGCACCCGCTGATGCCACGGCACCCGCAGCCGATGCGCCGGCCGACAACGCTGGTGGCAACACCGGTGGCACCACCGGTGGCAACACCGGCGGCAGCACCGGCGGCCAGACCTGACACCGGCCTACGGCCAGAACTGAGGAGCACAGCATGCGCGCCATTGCCATGACCGCAGCCGGCGGCCCTGAGGTGCTGGTAGAGACCTCGCGTCCCGATCCGGTGCCCGCCGCCGGCGAGCTGCTGCTACGCGTTACCGCGTCGGGCATCAACCGGCCGGACGTGCTGCAGCGCAAGGGCGCTTATGCGCCGCCGCCGGGTGCGTCCGATCTGCCTGGGCTCGAGGTGGCCGGCAGCATCATCGGTGGCGATGCCGACGAGCTGGCTGCTGCCGGCTTCAAGCTGGGTGATCGGGTCTGCGCGCTGGTGGCCGGTGGCGGTTATGCCGAACTCTGCGCCGCGCCGATCGCGCAATGTCTGCCGGTGCCCGACGGGCTGTCCGATATCGAGGCCGCCAGCCTGCCCGAGACCTTCTTCACCGTCTGGTCCAACGTCTGGGACCGCGGCCGTTTGCAGCGCGGCGAAACCCTGCTGGTGCAGGGGGGCTCAAGTGGCATCGGCGTCACCGCGATCCAGCTGGCCAAGGCCATGGGCTCGAAGGTGATCGTCACCGCTGGCAGTGACGACAAGGTCGCGGCCTGCCTGGCGCTGGGTGCTGACGTTGGCATCAACTACAAGACGCAAGATTTTGTCGCCGAGGTCAAGGCGGCCACCGACGGCCGAGGTGCCGATGTCGTGCTCGACATGGTGGCCGGCGACTATGTGGCGCGCGAGATCCAGTGTCTGGCCGACGATGGTCGCCTGGTCATCATCGCGGTGCAGGGCGGTATCAACTGCGCCTTCAATGCCGGTGAACTGCTGCGTCGGCGCTTGCTGATCACCGGCAGCACGCTGCGGCCGCGGCCGCTGGCTTTCAAGGCTGCCATCGCCGCCGCGTTACGCCAGCAGGTCTGGCCGTTGATCGAGGCCGGGCATATCAAGCCGGTGATCAACCGGGTGTTTCCGGCGGCGCAGGCGGCACAAGCCCATGTGCTGATGGAGTCGAGCCAGCATGTCGGCAAAATCGTGCTGGACTGGACGGCTTGAGTTCAAGCACCCTAGCGAGAGGAAGCACCATGCGACGCAAGCTTGTGGTCGGCAACTGGAAGATGCACGGCAGCCATGCGGCCAATGCCGAACTGCTGGCTGGCATCAGCGCGGCGCGGCCGTTTGGCTGCGATGTCGCGGTCTGCGTGCCCTATCCCTATCTGTCGAGCACGGCGGTAGCGCTGGCCGGCACCGATTTGCGCTGGGGCGCGCAGGATTGCTCGGCCCATGCCCAGGGCGCCTATACCGGTGAAGTGTCGGCGGGCATGCTGGCCGAGTTTGGTTGCCGCTATGTCATCGTCGGCCACAGCGAGCGCCGCCAGTTTCACGCCGAGAGCGACCTGCTGGTCGCCGACAAGGCCAAGGCGGCGCTGGCACGTGGCATCACGCCCATTGTCTGCGTCGGCGAGACGCTGGCCCAGCGCGAGGCCGGTGAAACCGAGAGCGTGGTCAAGCGCCAGTTGTCGGCGGTGATCCATGCCCTGGCGCATTGCGTCAGCGAGATGGTGGTGGCCTATGAGCCGGTGTGGGCCATCGGCACCGGCCAGGTGGCCACGCCCGAACAAGCGCAGGCGGTGCACGCGCTGCTGCGCGCCCAGCTGAAGGCGGCCACGGCCAAGGCCGACAGCATGAAGATTTTGTACGGCGGCAGCATGAAGCCCGACAACGCGGCCAGCCTGCTGGCCCAGACCGACATTGACGGCGGCCTGATTGGTGGCGCCAGCCTGAAGGCGGCCGATTTTGTCGTCATCTGCCGCGCCGCCGGCTGAACCTGGGCGGCAGCGCTTTAAAGAATCCTGGAGAGAATAGAACATGCAAGTCTGGATGAACCTCGTGCTGGCGGTGCAGTTGTTGGCGGCCATTGTGATGATCGGTTTGGTGCTGGTGCAGCATGGCAAGGGCGCTGACATGGGCGCGTCGTTTGGCAGTGGTGCCTCTGGCAGTCTGTTTGGCGCCACCGGCAGTGCCAACTTCCTGTCGCGCTCCACAGCCGTGTGCGCGGCGGTCTTCTTCGTCTGCACGCTGGCGCTGGCCTACTTCAGCAACAACGCAATGCTGCGTGCTCCGGCAGCCACCAGCATCCTGGACCGTGCTGCAGCGCCGTTGGCACCGGGTGCCAGCGCTGCCTTGCCGGCCGCAGCCGTGCCGGCGCCGGCGCCGGCTTCGGCCCCAGGTGCCATTCCGACCAAGTGAGTCTGGACTGATGCGAAGTGACAGCTGAGCAAGCTGACACGGACTCCGCATAAACCCGCGAATTGCTGATTTTCCGGGTTAGAATTTGAGGCTGTCCAACAAGCAATCCTCACGCAAGTTGAATGGTTCTGCAGTGGTGATGGTTTCGGCCTGGCCCCTGTGCCGTCGTGGTGAAATTGGTAGACACGCTATCTTGAGGGGGTAGTGGCGAAAGCTGTGCGAGTTCGAGTCTCGCCGACGGCACCAAGGATTCAAGGCAAGCCAGGTTCGCGTCCGGCACTGGTTTGTACGCCCTCTGTCTAGCGCAGAGACTGAGCGGCAAGCTTTGCGTGTGGTCGATCTCCGGCTACCCGCTTCGCGCATTTTTCTGGCCGGACGTGCCATCAACCGCCGCTGACCACCATGGACCTGCAACAGTACCTCCCTGTCATCCTGTTCATACTGGTGGGGGTGGCGGTGGGCGTGGCGCCGCAGGTGTTGGGCTACGTGCTTGGCCCGCAACGCCCGAATGCGGCCAAGAACAGCCCCTACGAATGCGGCTTCGAGGCCTTCGAGGACGCGCGCATGAAGTTCGACGTGCGCTACTACCTCGTCGCCATCCTGTTTATCCTTTTCGACCTTGAGATCGCCTTTCTGTTCCCATGGGCTGTCGCCTTGCGTGACATCGGCGCGTCAGGTTTCTGGGCCATGATGGTCTTCCTCGCCATCCTCGTGGTGGGTTTCATCTACGAGTGGAAGAAGGGCGCGCTGGATTGGGAATAGTGAGACCCTTCGTCCGGCGGGTACGCCGGCCGATCCTCAGCAATCCGAAAGGATTCCTTCGGACTCCCTGGGATGCGGGCCGGCTTAGCAGCGGCGCGGCACTCGGCCCGCAGTGGCGGTAAACATTGGAAAGTGGTTATGGGCATTGAAGGCGTACTGAAAGAGGGTTTTGTCACCACCTCGGTCGACAAGCTGATCAACTGGTCGAAGACCGGCTCGTTGTGGCCGATGACCTTCGGTCTGGCTTGCTGCGCGGTGGAGATGATGCACGCCGGCGCAGCGCGCTACGACATCGACCGCTTCGGCATGTTGTTCCGCCCCAGCCCGCGGCAGAGTGATCTGATGATCGTGGCCGGCACGCTGTGCAACAAGATGGGGCCGGCGCTGCGCAAGGTCTACGACCAGATGGCCGAGCCGCGCTGGGTGCTGAGCATGGGCTCCTGCGCCAACGGCGGCGGCTACTACCATTACAGCTACTCGGTGGTGCGCGGCTGCGACCGCATCGTGCCGGTGGATGTCTACGTGCCGGGCTGCCCGCCCACCGCCGAGGCGCTGCTCTACGGCATCCTGCAACTGCAGGCCAAGATCCGCCGCGAAAACACCATCGCCCGAGCCTGAAGACATGACCCAGCGACTGGACAAGCTGCAAGCCGCGCTGCAAGCGGCACTCGGCGACAAGATCAAGGCCTTCAAGCGCGAGCGCGGTGAGATCACCGTCACCGTGGCCGCCGCCGATTACCTGGCCGTGGCGCTGACGCTGCGCGACGACGCCACGCTCAAGTTCGAGCAGCTGATTGACCTCTGCGGCATCGACTACAGCAGCTGGAAGGATCGGCCCTGGGATGGCCCGCGTTACGCCGTGGTCAGCCACTTCCTGAGCGTCAGCCTGAACTGGCGCGTTCGGCTCAAGGTCTTTGCGCCCGATGACGACGTGCCGGTGCTGGCCTCGCTGACCGATGTGTGGGCGGCGGCCAACTGGTTCGAGCGCGAAGCCTTCGACATGATCGGTGTGATCTTCGACGGCCATGTTGACCTGCGCCGCATCCTCACCGACTACGGCTTCATCGGCCACCCGCTGCGCAAAGACTTCCCGGTCTCAGGCCATGTCGAGATGCGCTACGACGCCGAGAAGAAGCGCGTGATCTACCAGCCGGTGACGATCGAACCGCGCGAGATCACGCCGCGCATCATCCGCGAAGACAACTACGGGGGTTTGCATTGATCGCCGCCGACAGGACCAAGCAGGCGCCGTGGATCCGGCTTTGCCGGGCCACTGGCGGCGCCCCCCTGGGGGGGGGCTCTTTCCATGGCTGAGATCAAGAACTACACCCTGAACTTCGGACCGCAGCACCCGGCTGCACACGGCGTGTTGCGGCTGGTGCTTGAGCTTGACGGTGAGGTTATTCAGCGCGCCGACCCGCACATCGGCCTGCTGCACCGCGCCACCGAGAAGCTGGCCGAGAGCAAGACTTATCTGCAGTCGCTGCCCTACATGGACCGGCTCGATTACGTCTCGATGATGAGCAACGAGCACGCCTATTGTCTGGCGATCGAGAAGCTGATGGGCGTGGCAGTGCCCGAGCGCGCGCAGTACATCCGCGTCATGTTCGACGAGATCACGCGGCTGCTGAACCACCTGATGTGGCTGGGCGCGCACGGCCTGGACTGCGGCGCGATGAACATGTTCGTCTACTGCTTCCGCGAGCGAGAAGACCTGTTCGACATGTACGAGGCGGTATCGGGCGCACGCATGCACGCAGCCTATTACCGGCCGGGTGGCGTCTACCGCGACCTGCCCGACAGCATGCCGCAGTACCAGGTCAGCAAGATCAAGAACCAGCGCGCGATCAATGCACTGAATGAGAACCGCTCAGGCACCTTGCTGGATTTCATCGACGATTTCACGCGCCGCTTTCCCGGCCTGATCGACGAGTACGAGACTCTGCTCACCGACAACCGCATCTGGAAGCAGCGCACCGTCGGCATCGGTGTGGTCACGCCCGAGCGCGCGCTCAACCTCGGTTTCACCGGCCCGATGCTGCGTGGCTCGGGTCTGGCCTGGGACCTGCGCAAGACCCAGCCCTATGAGGTCTATGACCGCATGGACTTCGACATTCCGGTCGGCGTTAACGGCGATACCTATGACCGCTATCTGGTGCGCGTCGAGGAGATGCGCCAGTCCAACCGCATCATCGCGCAATGCTCGGTTTGGTTGCGCAACAACCCCGGTCCGGTGATCACCGACAACCACAAGGTGGCGCCACCCGGACGGGTGAGCATGAAGAGCAACATGGAGGAGCTGATCCACCATTTCAAGCTCTTCACCGAAGGCTTCCATGTGCCCGAGGGCGAAGCCTATGCGGCCGTCGAGCACCCCAAGGGCGAGTTTGGCATCTACCTGGTGAGCGACGGCGCCAACAAGCCCTATCGGTTGAAGATCCGCGCGCCCGGCTTCCCGCACCTGGCGGCGCTGGACGAGATGGCGCGCGGCCACATGATTGCCGACGCGGTGGCGATCATCGGCACCATGGACATCGTGTTTGGCGAGATTGATCGATGACTCTGACAGCAGCAAGCACCGCGCGCTTTGCGCGCGAAGTGGCCAAGTACCCGGCCGACCAGAAGGCCTCTGCGGTGATGGCCTGCCTGGCCATCGTGCAGCAGGAGCAAGGCCATGTTTCGGCCGTGGCCGAGGCGGCGATTGCCGCCTACTTGGGCATGGCGCCGATCGCCGTGCACGAGGTGACGACCTTCTACAACATGTACAACCAGCAGCCGGTTGGGCGCTTCAAGCTCAACGTCTGCACCAACCTGCCGTGCCAGTTGCGCAACGGCCAGCAGGCGCTGGCGCATTTGTGCGGCAAGCTGGGCATCGAGCCCGGCGGCACCAGCGCTGACGGCCTGTTCACCGTGCAGCAATGTGAATGCCTGGGTGCCTGCGCCGATGCGCCGGTGATGCTGGTCAACGACCGCCAGATGCTCAGCTTCATGGACAACAACCGGCTCGACCAACTGGTCGACAGCCTGGCCGCCCATGCGCGAGCCGAGGCCAAGTGAGCGCCGCTATGTATCAATCGCTTCCCGATCTCAGCAGGTTCCAGGCCAAGGGCGTGGAAACCTGCTTCCATGACCGCCACATCACGCCGCAGATCGTCGCCGGCCTCGACGGCAGCAACTGGCGCCTGCACGACTACGAAGCGCGTGGCGGCTACCAGGCGTTGCGCAAGATCCTGGGTAAATTGAGCCCCCAAGCTTCGCTTCCCTCCGAGGGGGCTGGCCAGCTTGGGAGCGGGCCGGCGCTGGCCGCTGACAAGGGCATGACGCCCGACCAGGTGGTGGCCGAGGTCAAGGTCTCGGGCCTGCGCGGCCGCGGCGGCGCAGGCTTTCCCACCGGGCTGAAGTGGAGCTTCATGCCGCGCGCGCTGCCGGTGCAGAAGTACCTGGTGTGCAACAGCGACGAGGGCGAGCCCGGCACCTGCAAAGACCGCGACATCCTGGCCTACAACCCGCACATCGTGATCGAGGGCATGATCATCGCGGCCTACGCGATGGGCATCTCGGTGGGCTACAACTACATCCACGGCGAGATCTTCGAGGTTTACGACCGCTTCGAACAAGCGCTGGATGAAGCGCGTGCCGCCGGCTACCTGGGTGACGCCATCCTGGGCAGCAAGCACAACTTTCAGCTGCACGCCTTCCATGGCTTCGGTGCCTACATCTGCGGCGAAGAAACCGCGTTGCTCGAGTCGCTCGAGGGCAAGAAGGGCCAGCCGCGCTTCAAGCCGCCGTTCCCGGCCAGCTTCGGACTCTACGGCCGGCCGACCACCATCAACAACACCGAGACCTTCGCCGCGGTGCCCTGGATCATCCGCAACGGCGGCGAGGCCTACCTGCGGTGCGGCAAGCCCAACAACGGCGGCACCAAGCTGTTCTCGATGGTGGGCGACGTCGAGCGGCCGGGCAACTACGAAGTGCCGATGGGCACCTCGTTTGCGCAGTTGCTTGAGCTTGCCGGCGGCGTCAAGGGCGGCCGCCAGCTCAAGGCGGTGATCCCCGGTGGCTCGTCGGCGCCGGTGCTGCCGGCCGCGGTGATGATGGACTGCACCATGGACTACGACTCGATCAGCAAGGCCGGGTCGATGCTGGGTTCGGGCGCGGTGATCGTGATGGACGAGACCCGCTGCATGGTCAAGAGCCTGCTGCGCCTGTCCTACTTCTACAGCCACGAGTCCTGCGGCCAGTGCACACCCTGCCGCGAGGGCACCGGCTGGCTGTGGCGGCTGGTGAATCGGCTCGAGCATGGCCAAGGCAAGGCCGAAGATCTGGCGCTGCTCGACAGCGTGGCCGAAAGCATCATGGGCCGCACCATCTGCGCGCTGGGCGACGCTGCGGCGATGCCGGTGCGCGGCATGCTCAAGCACTTCCGCGACGAGTTTGTCTACCACGTCGACCACAAGACCTGCATGGTGCCGCAGTATGTTTGACCACCCCCGAAGCGCCTGCGAGCTTACACAGCGTTATTGACATGATCGAAATCGAACTCGACGGCAAGAAGGTCAGCGTCGCTGAAGGCAGCATGGTGATGCATGCGGCCGATGCGGCGGGCACCACCATCCCGCACTTCTGCTACCACAAGAAGCTCAGCATCGCGGCCAATTGCCGCATGTGCCTGGTCGACATCGAGAAGGCGCCCAAGCCGATGCCGGCCTGCGCCACGCCGGTGACGCAGGGCATGATCGTGCGCACCAAGAGCGACAAGGCGATCAAGGCGCAGAAGTCGGTGATGGAGTTCCTGCTCATCAACCACCCGCTGGATTGCCCGATCTGCGATCAGGGCGGTGAATGCCAGCTGCAGGATCTGGCGGTGGGCTATGGCAGCAGCGCCTCGCGCTACCAGGAAGAAAAACGCGTCGTCTTCCACAAGAACGTCGGCCCGCTGGTGTCGATGCAGGAGATGAGCCGCTGCATCCATTGCACCCGCTGCGTGCGCTTCGGCCAAGAGATGGCCGGCGTGATGGAGCTGGGCATGCGCCACCGCGGCGAGCACAGCGAGATCACCACCTTTCTGGGCCAGACGATCGACAGTGAGCTGTCGGGCAACATGATCGATATCTGCCCGGTCGGCGCGCTCACCAGCAAGCCCTTCCGCTACTCGGCCCGCACCTGGGAGCTGTCGCGCCGCAAGAGCATCAGCCCGCATGATTCCACCGGCGCCAACCTGGTGGTGCAGGTCAAGGGCAATCAGGTGATGCGTGTGTTGCCGTTGGAGAACGAAAACGTCAACGAATGCTGGATTGCCGACCGTGACCGCTTCAGTTACGAGGCGCTGAACAGCCCGCTGCGGCTGCAGCAGCCCATGATCAAGCAGGGCGGCCAGTGGCGGGCGGTCGATTGGAATACCGCGCTGGCCTATGTTGCCGACGGCCTGCAACGCATCAAGGCCGAGCATGGCGCCGCATCGATCGGCGCGCTGGGCACGGCCCACCGCACGGTTGAAGAGCTGCACCTGCTGGCCAAGCTGGTGCGCGGCCTGGGCAGCGAGAACATCGACCACCGCAGCCGCCACGCCGATTTCAGCAACACCGCGCCGGCTGGCCAGGCGCGCTGGCTGGGCGGCCCGATTGCCGCGCTGTCCACGCTCGATCGTGTCTTCGTCATCGGCTCTTTCTTGCGCAAGGACCATCCACTGTTTGCGCTGCGCATCCGCCAGGCAGCGCGCAAGGGCGGCGCGGTGATGAGCCTGAACGCCGTGCACGACGACTGGGCGATGCCGTTGGCCGCCACCATCACCGTCGCACCCGCCGCCTGGGTGCAGGCGCTGGCCGATGTGGCCGGCGTCATCGCCAAGGCCAAGGGTGTCGCTGCACCGGCCGAGTCGCAGGTCAATTTCGAGGCCGAAGCTGTCGCGCAGACTTTGTTGTCAGGTGAACGCAAGGCTTTGTTGCTCGGCCATGCCGCCGCGCAGCACCCGCAGGCCGGCTCGCTGCTGGCGCTGGCGCAGTGGATCGCCGAGCACACCGGCGCCAGCGTCGGTTACCTGGGCGAAGCCGCCAACAGCGTTGGCGCGCAACTGGTCAAGGCGATGCCGGGCGAGGGCGGCCTCAACGCCGGCCAGATGCTGAGCCAGCCGATGAAGGCGCTGTTGCTGCTCGATGTCGAGCCCGCGCTTGACGCCGCTGACGCCGCTGCGGCCAATGCCGCATTGGCCGGCGCCGGCCTGGTGGTGGCGCTGACCTCGTTCAAGGACGCTGCGGTGGCCAACGCCGACGTGCTGCTGCCGATCGCACCGTTCACCGAGACTGCGGGCAGCTTTGTCAATGCCGAAGGCCGCTTGCAAAGCTTCACCGGCGTGGTCAAGCCTGCGGGCGACAGCCGGCCGGCCTGGAAGGTGTTGCGCGTGCTGGGCAATCTGCTCGGCCTTGAGGGCTTCCAGCACGAGACCGCCGATGAGGTGCGTGTCGAGGCCTTGGGCGATGTGTCGGGCCTGGCCCAACGCCTGACCAACCAAACCGGCGCCGCGATCACGATGTCGGCCATGCCCGAAGGCTTGCAGCGTATCGCTGACGTGCCAATCTACGCCGCCGACGCACTGGTGCGCCGCGCCGCCGCGCTGCAGCTCACTGCCGACGCGCGGCCGCCGATGGCCAGCCTGCCGCCGGCCTTGTGGCAGCAGCTTGGCCTGGTGGCTGGCGACCGCGTTCGCATCAAGCAGGGCGAGGCGCTGGCCGAGTTGCCGGCCAAGCCCGATGCCACGTTGGCCGCCAACACCGTGCGGGTGCCAGCCGGCCATGACGACACCGCCATGCTGGGTGCGATGTTCGGCACCCTCACGGTCGAGAAGGCTTGAGCATCATGATTGACCAGTTCAACCAATTTGGCGGCTCGGTCTTCGGCGACATGCTCTGGCCGGTGCTGTGGACCTTGATCAAGATCGTCGCGCTGGTGCTGCCGTTGATGATCTGTGTGGCCTACCTCACGCTCTGGGAGCGCAAGGGCATCGCCTTCACCCAGGTGCGCCCCGGCCCCAACCGGGTTGGCCCCTACGGCCTGCTCACACCCATTGCCGACGCGGTCAAATTGATGTTCAAGGAGATCATCCGGCCGACCGCAGCCCACAAGGGCTTGTTCTTCCTCGGTCCGGTGATGACCATCATGCCGGCGCTGGCGGCCTGGGCGGTGGTGCCTTTTGGCCCCGAGCTGGTGCTGGCCAACATCAACGCCGGCTTGCTGTTCTTGATGGCCATCACCTCACTTGAGGTTTACGGCGTGATCATCGCCGGCTGGGCTTCAAATTCGAAGTACGCCTTCCTGGGCGCGCTGCGCGCCTCGGCGCAGATGGTCAGCTACGAGATCTCCATGGGCTTTGCCCTGGTGGTGGTGCTGATGGTGGCCGGCACCATGAACATGACCGGCATCGTGCTCGGCCAGGGCCAAGGCGTGATGGCCGACGCTGGCCTGGGCTTCCTGAGCTGGAACTGGCTGCCACTGTTCCCGGTGTTCATCGTCTACTTCATCGCCGGGCTGGCCGAAACCAATCGCCATCCCTTCGACGTCGTCGAAGGCGAGTCAGAGATCGTGGCCGGCCACATGATCGAGTACTCGGGCATGTCGTTCGCCATGTTCTTCCTGGCCGAATACGCCAACATGATCCTGATCTCGACGCTGTGCGTGATCCTGTTCCTGGGGGGCTGGCTGCCGCCGTTCGAGTTTCTCGCCTTCATCCCCGGCTGGATCTGGCTGGCGGTCAAGACTTTTGTCGTTGTCACCATGTTCCTGTGGGTACGCGCCACCTTCCCGCGCTACCGCTACGACCAGATCATGCGCCTGGGCTGGAAGATCTTCATCCCGATCACGCTGATCTGGCTGGTGGTGGTCGGCCTGTGGATGCAGACCCCCCTCAATATCTGGAAGTGAACGCGCCATGAGCCAAACCGCATCACTGAAAGACTTTCTCTCCAGTTTCTTGCTGCTGGAGCTGCTCAAGGGCATGAAGCTCACCGGCCGCCACTTCTTCCAGAAGAAAGTGACGGTGCAGTTCCCTGAAGAACGCACACCGCAGAGTCCGCGCTTTCGCGGTCTGCATGCGCTGCGCCGCTACGACAACGGCGAGGAGCGCTGCATCGCCTGCAAGCTGTGCGAGGCGGTGTGCCCGGCATTGGCCATCACCATCGAGAGCGAGGTGCGTGATGACGGCAGCCGCCGCACCACGCGCTACGACATCGATCTCACCAAGTGCATCTTCTGCGGCTTCTGCGAGGAGAGCTGCCCGGTCGATTCGATCGTCGAGACCCACATCTTCGAGTACCACGGCGAAAAGCGCGGCGACCTGTACTTCACCAAGGACATGCTGCTGGCAGTGGGCGACCGTTACGAAAAAGAGATCGCCGCGAGCAGGGAGGCCGACGCGAAGTACCGCTAGCAGCCATGCATGGGCCTGCTGCGCGACCCGATCCCGCGCCTGTGATGCTCGGCGTACCGATCTACGGCTGCGCTTCTCGACGCAGGCTCGGGCCGCTCGCAACGGCCCCTGCATGACTGCACTGCGCACTGACCTTTTCCGGCAAAAACCATGACCACTATTGGCGCACTCTTCTACCTCTTTGCCGCCGTGCTGCTGTTTGCCTCGTTCCGTGTCATCACGGCGCGCAGCACGGTGCACGCCGCGCTTTACCTGGTGCTGGCTTTTGCCAATGCCGCCGCCATCTGGATGCTGCTCAGGGCCGAGTTTCTGGCCATTGCGCTGGTGCTGGTCTATGTCGGCGCGGTGATGGTGCTGTTCCTGTTCGTGGTGATGATGCTCGACATGGGCAGTGACGATTCGCGCGACGGTTTCTGGAAACACCTGCCGCTGGCCGGACTGCTCGGCGCGGTGATCGCGCTCGAAATGGCCTTGGTATTGATGGGCGGCTTCAGGCTCACCGACGCGCCACCACCTGATCCGGCGCTGGCCAAGTTTGGCAACACCCGGTTGCTGGGCATCGAGATCTACACCAAGTACCTCTATCCGGTGCAACTCGCGGCGGTGCTGCTGCTGGTGGCCATCATTGCGGCCATCGCGCTGACCCTGCGCCAGCGCAAGGACAGCCGCTCACAAGATCCGTCGCAGCAGGTGCGGGCCAAGAAGGCCGACCGGTTGCGCATCATCAAGATGGATGCGGTGCGTGAGTTGCCGTCGGCGCCACCGGCCGCACCCACCACCACACCCGGCGCCGCGCCTGCTGCGGGGGGGAACAAGACATGAGCTTCGGACCTATCACCCTGGGTCACTTCCTGTCGCTGGGCGGCATGCTGTTTGCGCTCAGCGTCATCGGCATCTACCTGAACCGGCGCAACCTGATCGTGCTGCTGATGGCCATTGAGCTGATGCTGCTGGCGGTCAACCTGAACTTCGTCGCTTTCTCGCATTACCTGGGCGACATGGCGGGCCAGGTTTTTGTCTTCTTCATCCTCACCGTGGCGGCGGCCGAATCGGCCATCGGCCTGGCGATCCTGGTGGTGCTGTTCCGCAACCGCGCCACCATCAACGTCGAAGAGCTCGACACGCTCAAAGGTTGAGGACCCGGTAGAACATCATGGCTGCTCAACTCTCTCAGAACCTGCTGCTGGCGGTGCCGCTGGCACCGCTGGCCGGTGCCGTGCTGGCCGGCTTCTTTGGCAAGGCCATCGGCCGCAGTGGCGCGCATGTCGTCACCATCCTCGGCGTGCTGATCTCGTTCGTCATCTCGGCGATGGTGCTCAACGATGTCATCGCCGGCGCCCGCTTCAACGCGACCATTTATGAGTGGATGGTGCTGGGCGACCTGAAGATGGAGATCGGCTTCCTGGTCGACGGCCTCACCGCGATGATGATGGTGGTGGTTACTTTCGTCTCGTTGATGGTGCACATCTACACCGTCGGCTACATGGCCGATGACCCGGGCTACCAGCGCTTCTTCTCGTACATCTCGCTGTTTACCTTCAGCATGCTCATGCTGGTGATGAGCAACAACTTCCTGCAGTTGTTCTTCGGTTGGGAGGCAGTGGGCCTGGTGAGCTACCTGCTGATCGGTTTCTGGTACAAAAAGCCGACCGCGATCTTCGCCAACATGAAGGCCTTCCTGGTGAATCGGGTTGGCGACTTCGGCTTCATCCTGGGCATCGGCCTGATCGTCACCTACGCCGGCACGCTGAGTTATGCCGAGGCCTTTGCCAAGGGACCCGAGCTGGCCAAGTTGGTATTCCCGGGCACCGAGTGGATGCTGATCACCGTAACCTGCATCTGCTTGTTCATCGGCGCGATGGGCAAGAGCGCGCAGTTCCCGCTGCATGTCTGGCTGCCCGACTCGATGGAAGGCCCGACGCCGATCTCGGCGCTGATCCACGCCGCCACCATGGTGACAGCCGGCATCTTCATGGTGGCGCGCATGTCGCCGTTGTTCGAGCTGAGCGACACCGCATTGAACTTCATCTTGATCATCGGTGCCATCACCGCGCTGTTCATGGGCTTCCTGGGCATCATCCAGACCGATATCAAGCGCGTGGTGGCCTATTCCACCCTCAGCCAGCTGGGCTACATGACCGTTGCGCTGGGCGCCTCGGCCTATTCGGTGGCGGTGTTCCATCTGATGACCCATGCCTTCTTCAAGGCGCTGCTGTTCCTGGCCGCAGGCTCGGTGATCATCGGCATGCACCATGACCAGGACATCCGCAACATGGGCGGCCTGCGCAAGTACATGCCCATCACCTGGATCACCTCGCTGCTGGGCAGCCTGGCGCTGATCGGCACACCGTTCTTCTCGGGTTTCTATTCCAAGGATTCGATCATCGAGGCGGTGCATGCCAGCCATCTGCCGGCGGCGCCGGGGGCCTACTGGGCGGTGGTGGCTGGTGTCTTTGTCACCGCCTTCTACTCGTTCCGCATGTATTTCCTGGTCTTCCACGGCAAGGAAAACTTCCGCCACAAACCCTTCCCGGGCGAGCATGACGCGCACGACCCGCATGACGCGCATGCCGACGATCACGGCCATGGCCACGATCACACGCCGCATGAATCACCGTGGGTGGTCTGGCTGCCACTGGTGTTGCTGGCGATCCCGTCGGTGCTGATCGGCTACCTCACCATCGGCCCGATGCTGCATGGCGGCTTCTTCAAGGATTCCATCCTGGTTGATGCCACGCTGCACCCGGCCATGGCCGAGCTCGCCGAGCACTTCCACGGCGCTGCCGCGATGGCTCTGCATTCGCTGGGCACGCTGCCACTGTGGCTGGCGGTGGCCGGCGTGGTCACGGCCTATGTCTTCTACATGGTGGTGCCGGCGGTGCCGGCGGCGATCGCCCGCGCCTTGTCGCCGATCGTCACCCTGCTTGAGAACAAGTACTACCTCGACTGGTTCAACGAGCATGTGCTTGCCGCCGGCGCCCGCTTGCTGGGCCGCGGCCTGTGGAAGGGTGGCGACGGCTTCTTGATCGACGGCATCCTGATCAATGGCTCGGCCCGGCTGGTGGGCATGATGGCCGGCCTTACCCGGCTGGTACAGACCGGGCATGTCTATTGGTACGCGCTGGTGATGCTGCTGGGCGTTTTTGGGCTGCTCACCTGGCAGCTGTGGCCCGCGTTGGCTGGCCTGGCCGGCCGATGATGACGCAGGGCGGAGAAGAATAATGGGCTTCGGTCTTTTGAGTGTTGCGATCTGGCTGCCGATCGCCTTTGGCGCGTTGCTGTTGGCCACCGGGCGGGACGACAAGCCGCAGTTCGCGCGCTGGCTGGCGCTGCTCGGCGCGGTGCTGGGTTTCCTGGTCACGCTGCCGCTGATCATCGGCTTCGACAACGGCAGTGCGGCACTGCAGTTCGCCGAGAACATGGCCTGGATCGACCGCTTCAACGTGCGCTACCACCTCGGCGTGGACGGCATTTCGGTGTGGTTTGTGCTGCTCACAGCCTTCATCACGGTGATCGTGGTGGTCGCCGGCTGGGAGGTCATCACCGACCGTGTGGCGCAGTACATGGGCGCCTTCCTGATCTTGTCGGGCTTGATGATTGGCGTCTTCTGCGCCGCCGACGGCCTGCTGTTCTATGTCTTCTTCGAGGCCACGCTGATCCCGATGTACATCATCATCGGTGTCTGGGGCGGCCCGCGTCGGGTTTATGCGGCGTTCAAGTTCTTCCTTTACACGCTGGCCGGCTCGCTGCTGATGCTGGTGGCGCTGATCTTCCTGTACTACAAGTCGGGCGGCAGTTTTGACATCGCCACCTGGCACAGGCTGCCGCTGCCGATGTCGGCGCAGGCGCTGATCTTCTTTGCCTTCTTTGCCGCGTTCTCGGTCAAGGTGCCGATGTTCCCGGTGCACACCTGGCTGCCCGATGCCCACGTCGAGGCGCCCACCGGCGGCTCGGTGGTGCTGGCGGCGATCATGCTCAAGCTCGGCGCCTACGGCTTCCTGCGCTTCTCGATGCCGATTGCGCCCGATGCCTCGCGCGAGTACGCCTGGGTCATCATCACGTTGAGCCTGATTGCCGTGGTCTACATCGGCCTGGTGGCGCTGGTGCAGCAGGACATGAAGAAGCTGGTGGCCTATTCGTCGATCGCCCACATGGGCTTTGTCACGCTGGGCTTCTTCATCTTCAACGAGCTCGGCGTTTCGGGCGGCCTGGTGCAGATGATCAGCCACGGCTTCATCTCCGGCGCCATGTTCCTGGCCATCGGCGTGCTCTATGACCGGGTGCATTCGCGCGACATCGCCACCTACGGCGGTGTAGTCAACGTGATGCCCAAGTTCGCGGCCTTTGCGCTTTTCTTCACCATGGCCAACTGCGGCCTGCCGGGCACCGCCGGTTTTGTCGGCGAGTGGATGGTCATCCTGGGCACGGTCAAGGTGAGCTTCTGGCTGGCCGCGCTGGCCGCCACCGCGCTGATCTTCGGCGC